>NZ_JAKFWS010000178.1 GCF_021731785.1 Methylocystis sp. | reverse complement strand
CGGCAAGACTCCTTCGGCAAGACTCCTTCGGCAAGACTCCTTCGGCAAGACTCCTTCGGCAAGACTCCTTCGGCAAGACTCCTTCGGCAAGACTCCTTCGGCAAGACTCCAAAATTCGGCTAACGATTTTCCCGCGTGCGCGGCCGCACGGAATCGGGACTGGCCTTCTCTTACAACGCGCTCATCGAGACTTCGAACATCGAGCGCAAGAAGATGAAACGTCAGACTTCCAGGATCGCCCAGTTCGCCTTCGCCGCCGCCCTGATCGGCGCCGCTTCCGCGCCGCAGGCCTCCGCGGCCCGCGAGATCGTCCACTATCACTCCGAGTTCGACCCCGGCTCGATCGTCGTCAGCGAGCACGAGCGCAAGCTCTATCTCATCGTCGACCAGGACGACGCCATCGCCTACAAGGTTGCGGTGCCGAAGGCCGGCAAGGAATGGACCGGCGTCGTGCAGGTCAACGCCAAATATGTCGCGCCGGACTGGACGCCGCCGGAAGACGTGAAGCACGACCATCCGGAGCTGCCCGAGGTGATCCCGGCGGCGCATCGAACAATCCGATGGGCGCCCGCGCCATGACGCTCAGCGAGGGTCAGGTGGCGATCCACGGCACGACCGCCAAGATGCGCAAGTCGATCGGTTCCGCCGCCTCTTACGGCTGCATCCGCATGCTCAACGAGGATATCGTCGATCTCTATGACCGTGTCGCCGTCGGCGCCACCGTGGTGATGACGCCGTAAGCCGTCTGACGCCGGGGCGGGGGGCCAAAACCCCTACTCTTCCGGCAGCGGAATGAACTCCGTATCGCCCGGCACTGAGGGGAACAAACCCTCCCGCCAGTCGCGCTTCGCCTGCTCAATCCGCTCCTTGCTGGAAGAGACGAGGTTCCACCAGACAAAGCGCCGCCCCTCGATCGGCGCGCCGCCGAGCAGCATCATCCGCGCATCGGAAAGCGCGCGGATCGTGATCGCGGCGCCTGGGCTGAAGATCAGCAATTGCGGCTCATCGAAACGACTGCCGGCGATCTCGATCGCGCCGTCGACGAGATAGAGCCCGCGCTGCTCATAAGCGGCGTCGAGCGGCGCTGACGCTCCGCCGGCGAGACGCAACTCGACATAGAACCAGTCCGACAAGGTCTTCACGGGCGAAACCGCGCCGAACGCGGCGCCGGCGATCACGCGCGCGAATACGCCTCGATCCTCCACGGCTGGAAGAACGTCGACGCCAAAATGCTGAAAGCTCGGCTCGGTTTCTTCATGCGCGAGCGGCAAGGCCAACCAGCTCTGCACGCCAAGCATCTGTTGGCCGGCCGCGCGCGGACCGGGCGGCGTGCGCTCGGAATGCACGATGCCGCGCCCGGCGGTCATCAGATTCATTGCGCCGGGCGCGATTTCCTGAACATTCGCCAAACTGTCGCGATGCAGAATGCGCCCGTCGAAAAGATAGGTGACGGTCGCAAGACCTATATGGGGATGGGGGCGAACGTCCATCCCCTGCCCCGGCATAAATTGAACCGGGCCGAAATGATCGTAGAAGATGAACGGCCCGACCATCTGCCGCCTGTCGTCGGGCAACGCGCGCCTGACGCTGAAGCCGCCGAGATCGCGCGCGCGGGGGGCAATCCGCAATTCAATGGTCTTCGCCGCCGTCTCCGCGCTTGATGTGGACATGCTCCGGCCTCCGCGCTTGGGATGCGCAATAGCTAAGGCCGGCGGAGAGCAGTTCAAGCGGAGTTAGGCGCTGCGGCGCTTGCCCTTCACGATGCAGACGCCATTCGCAGCCTGCCGCATTTTCTTGCTCTTGAGGCAGCGCGGCTGCGGATTGGCGTCGACGCTCATCGCCTGCGGCGCCGCGGTCGACGCGCGCTTCAAACCGCCAGCGCTCGAATAGAAGCTGAACGACATGGCCGCACATGCGGCCATCAGGAAAATGAACATTCGCATATCATCGTTTCCTCTGGGAAGGCGCGGCGATGATCATCCAAAGCGCGTTCGCCTTGCTGTGCTTGCGCGCACATCAGAACGCCAGCCGGCTTGACGACGCCGATAAACGGGTATATGCACGTATCATGGCTTCGTTAGATTCGACCGACGTCAAGCTCTGTGCGCAAAACTGCGCGGCCGGCAATATCCGGCGCGCCAGCCGCGCGATCACGCGGCTCTATGGTCAGTTCTTGGCGGCGACCGGACTGGAGCCGACCCAATATTCGCTGCTCGTCGCCTGCTCTCTGACGGGCGGCGCAACCGTCAGCAAATTGGCCGAGGCCTTCGTCCTTGAGCGCAGCGCGCTCGCGCGCAACCTCGCGGTTCTGGAGAAGCGCGGATTGGTGAAGGTGAAATCCGGCGACGACCGGCGCACCCGCAAGATCGCGCTGACGCCCTTCGGCGAAGCGACGCTCGCCAATGCGCTGCCGCACTGGCGCGAAGCGCAGAACGCAGTGGAGAAGAAATTCGGCGCCGAGCGGTTACAAAAGCTCATATCTGAATTGCGCGCGCTGATGGAGGCGACCGCGAACATCTGAAACAGCCGGCGCCAGACCTTCGCGTGCTCATAAAAGGGGTATATGCAATGACAACCCATCGCAGCCTCTCCCCTGCGCCTGGCGCCGTCGACCTCGACGCGGAGGCGATCCGCGACATCGCTCTCCAAGCCGGCGCCGACGACGTTGGTCTCGTCTCGCTGACAGAGCCTGCGCTTGACGATCAGCGCCACGATATTCTCGTCGCCTTTCCCTTCGCGCGGACGCTCGTCTCCTTCGTCGTCAGGATGAATCGCGAAAATATCCGCAGCCCCGCGCGTTCCGCCGCCAACCTCGAATTTCATCATTCGGCCGATGAGTGCGATGACGTCGCGCGCCGCATCGTTCTCGCGCTTCAGGCGCGTGGCGTGCGCGCCGCCTATCCGTCGACGGGCTTTCCGATGGAAGCGTCCAGTTGGCCCGACAAGATGTGGATCATCTCGCATAAGCCCGTCGCGGTCGCCGCCGGTCTCGGACGGATGGGCATCCACCGCAACGTCATCCACCCCAGATTCGGCAATTTCATTCTGCTCGGCACGATCGCCGTCGACCTCGATCTTGAGACGCCGTCCGCGCCGCTCGACTTCAATCCGTGCTTCGAATGCAAGCTCTGCGTCGCCGCCTGTCCGACGGGCGCGATCGCGCCGGACGGACATTTCGACTTCAGCGCCTGCTACGCCCATAATTACCGCGAATTCATGGGCGGCTTCGGCGATTGGGTGGAAGAGATCGCAGATTCGAAAAGCGCGCGCGCCTATCGCGCGAAAGTCGCCGACTCCGAGACCGTCTCAATGTGGCAGAGCCTCGCCTTCGGCCCCAACTACAAGGCCGGCTATTGCATGGCCGTGTGCCCGGCGGGTTCGGACGTTATCGGCGCCTACAGGGCGGACAAAAGGCGCTATCTGCAGGAGGTCGTCGATCCGCTGCAGAAGAAGGCCGAGACAATTTACGTCTCCGTGGGCTCGGACGCCGAAACCTATGTGATGCGCCGCTTTCCGGAGAAACGCGTGAAGCGCGTCGGCGTCCCGTTTCGTCCGCTGACGATCGAGAGCTTTCTCTCCGGACTGAGACTCGTCTTCCAGCGCGGCAAATCTGCAGGCGTCGACGCGGTCTATCACTTCGTCTTCACCGGCGCGGAACGCCGCAGCGCGACGATCGCCATCACGAACAGGCAGCTTCGCGTCGCCGACGGGCTTGTCGGCGCGTCGCGGCTGACGGTGACCGCCGACTCCGAAACCTGGCTGCGCTTCCTGCGCAAGGAGACGAGTCTCGTCGTAGCGTTGCTGCGCGGCAAGATCAGGCTGCGCGGCGATCCGCGCCTGCTGCTCGCCTTCGCGCGCTGTTTTCCGGGCTGAGTCGCTATCCCCCATTCGCTTTGGCGTGGGCGGCGACGATCTCGCGCGCTTGTTTGCCGACGACTTCCGCGAGATGGTCGAAGCGCGCCTGATAGAAGCCTGCCCCGGCGGTCGCCGAGCGCAGCTCAACGATGAGATTGTCCATCTCCGCCTCGGGAATCAGGGTTTCAAGCTTGTCCCAGCCTTCCCAATCCTCGCGCGGACCAAAGCCCATGATTTGGCCGCGACGCGCCGATACGATGCCGGTCGCGCGCGACATGGCGTCGCTCGGCACGAAAATGTCGACCGCAAGCACCGGCTCGAGCAGGATCGGCTCGGCCTTTTCCAAAGCTTCGCTCATGCCGATGCGCGCCGCGGTGCGGAACGCCATGTCGGAAGAATCGACAGAATGATACGAGCCGTCGGTCAGCACCGCTTCGACATCGACGACCGGAAAGCCCAGCGGGCCTTGCAGAAGAGCGTCCTGACAGCCGGCCTCGACGGATGAGAAATATTGCTTGGGCACCGCGCCGCCATGCACGCGTTCGCTGAAGGCGAATCCTTCGCCGCGGCCGCGCGGCGCAATCTCCATCACCACGTCGCCGAACTGGCCATGTCCGCCCGATTGCTTCTTATGGCGACCACGAACGGTGACCTTATGGCGGATCGTTTCGCGATAGGCGACCGACGGCTTCGAGAATTCAACCGCGACGTTGAAGCGGGACGCGAGGCGTTCGAGCGCGACGCGCAGATGCATTTCTCCCTGGCCGAAGAGTTTGATCTGCGACAGCTCCTGATCATGGACAAAGACAAGCGAGGGATCCTCTTCGATGAGCTTCGCCATCGCCGCGGCCAGTCGCATCTCGTCCTTTCGGTCCTTCACATTGAGCGCCAGGGCATGGACCGGATCTGGAATTTGAGCGCGAGTCTCCTTCAAGTCCTCGGCGCCGGTACGGGCGTCGGTGACGATCGTGTCGCCGGTCTGCGCATGATCGAGCCGCCCGAGAGCGACGACGTCCCCGGTCTTCGCTTCCGTCGTCTTGCTGTTCGCCGCGCCCATCAAGCGCGACATGCTCGAAATGCGATCCTCTCCCTGCGGCGAAGCGACTGTGTGCCCGTCCGCAATTGCGCCGCGCAGCACCCGTGCAACCGACATTTTGCCGCTGTGCGGGGTGTGGATTGTGCGGATGATGCGCGCGAGCGCCGGCCCGTTTTCGCCGACGCCGAGCCTGACGCGGGTCGCCTCGAGTCCCGGCGCTTCGTGACGCAGCGCTTTTAGTAGCCGGGTGACCCCGGCCCCCCGTTCGGCCGATCCGATGAATAGAGGCACGACGAGCCCTGCGCGCAACTCCTTGGTGAGATCGTCAAACACCTGATCGCGCGGCGGCTCGATGTCGGAAATCAGCTCCTCCATCAGGGCGTCGTCGTAATCGGCGAGCCGCTCCAGCATCGAGTAGCGCGCTTCCTTCTCGGTTGCGGCGTCCCCCTTGGGAATATCGACGACCTCCGACGGCGCATGTTCGCGGTAGACGTAGGCGCGCTCCAGCGCGAGATCGATGAATCCGACCGCAACGCCATTGTTCCAGATCGGAATCTGCCGCAACAGCAGCGGCGTGCGCGAGGCCGGCTGCAGGATGCTGAGCGCTTCTCGGACGTCGATCGTCGCAGCGTCGATCTTGTTCAGGAAAATGAAATGCGGCACGCCGAACTCTTCGAGCTGGCGCAAAATGAGCTGCAGCCCCGGAACCTTGCGGGGTTCGGCCTCGCAAACGACGACCGCGGCGTCGACCAGCGGCAGAATATTGCGCGATTCATGGGCAAATTCGACGGAGCCCGGAAGATCGACGAAAGTATAGCGATCGCCCATATATTCGACGGTCGCGATGTTGGATTCGACGCTCATCTGATGGGCGCGGGCTTCCGGACTTGAATCGCCGACGCTCGCGCCCGCAGCGACGGCGCCCTGCCGCGGGATTGCGCCTGCATGGGCGAGAATGGCCTCCAAAAGAGAGGTCTTGCCGCATTGAAAAGGGCCCGCCAGCGCAATCAGCCGGGGGCCCTGTGCTCTCGCTTCGTGCGAATGCGCTCCTTGGGACGACGTTTGACCCATCACTCCCTCCTTATCTGTCGGAGCCTGATTTGTCCGGCCCCGTTAGCTCATGGTTTCACCATGCGGCCGCGAGCGCAAGACGGGGCGCGCCGCGCCCAGCGCTTCCACGGTCGCCGAAAGCGCGATAGAAGGCGCGACCAATACGTCAACGGAGCTGTTATGCGCCCCAGCAAACGCGCGCCCGATGAGATGCGCCAGGTGAGTTTCGAGCGAGGCGTCGCCCGCTACGCCGAGGGCTCCTGCCTCGTGAAGTTCGGCAATACGCAGGTGCTCTGCGCGGCGTCGCTAGAGGACAAGCCGCCGCCATGGCTGCGCGGCCAGGGCCGCGGCTGGGTGACGGCCGAATATTCCATGCTGCCGCGCGCCACCCATACGCGCACGCGGCGCGAGGCGTCAGCCGGCAGGCTTTCGGGACGCACCCAGGAAATCCAGCGCCTCATCGGCCGGTCGCTGCGCGCCGTCACCAATCTGTCGGCGCTCGGCGAGCGGCAGATCGTCGTCGACTGCGACGTGATCCAGGCCGACGGCGGAACCCGCACGGCGTCGATCACCGGCGCCTGGCTGGCGCTGCATGACTGCTTCGATTGGATGCGTTCACGCTCCATCGTCAAGGAAAGCCCGCTGCGCGATCACGTCGCCGCAGTGTCCTGCGGCATTTTCAACGCGACGCCGGTGATCGACCTCGATTACGCCGAAGACTCGACGGCCGAGACCGACGCCAATTTCGTCATCACCGGCTCCGGCGGCCTCGTCGAAATTCAGGCGACCGCCGAAGTCGCGGTTTTTTCGCAGGACGAACTGTCGGCGATGCTGGCGCTCGCCCAGCAAGGCGTCTCTGACCTTGTCGCCTTGCAGAAGGCGACGCTCTCTTGAGCTAACCGGGCAGGTCGGGCGCTTTATGCCGCCGCCGGCGGCGGCTTGATCGGCTGAGGATCGGTCTCCAGCAGCGCATAAAGCAAATGGTCGCGCCACTGGCCATTGATATTGAGGTAGGAGCGCGCATAGCCCTCCTGCTTGAAGCCGACGCGCTCCAGCAATCGCTTTGAAGGTTCGTTTGTCGGCAAACAGGCGGCCTCGATGCGATGGAACCCGCGCTTATCGAAAGCATAGGCGCAAGCGGCGCGAACGGCGCGCGTCATGTGGCCCTTGCCCGCATAGGGCTCGCCCATCCAATAGCCGAGCGTCGCCGCCTGCGACACGCCGCGCCGGACGTGTCCGAAGGACAGCCCGCCCATCAGCGCGTCGTCCTCTTCGCGAAAGATGAAAAAGGAATAGGCCTCGTCGCGCGCCATTTCCTCGGCGTGACGGCGCACGCGATAGCGAAAGCTTGCCCGCGTCAGGTCGTCGATCGGCCAGAGCGGCTCCCATGGCGTCAAGAATGAGCGGCTCTTCTCGCGCAGTTCGGCCCATTCAACGTAATCGCGCATTTCCGACGCGCGCAGATAAAGGCCCTCGCCTCTGATCGGCAGGTCGCGGCGTCCGATTACGCTAAAGATCGCCATCGTGCTCCCTGCCAGAACTTGTCAGTTCTTCGCCGCGCGCGCGTGCTGCAAAATGAACTCGGCGACTCGCGCGCCATCATTTTCAAGAATCGTGAATCGTTCCTGCGCGTCAAGTCGCGCCGCAATATTTTCAGGCGGCTGTGGACGCAGCCCGATGGCGCGCTCGATGGCGTCTGGAAACTTCGCCGGATGCGCGGTCGACATCGCAATGACCGGCGTCGCCGGATCTTTCGCCAACCGCATACGCGCCGCGCTGACGCCGGTCGCCGTATGCGGATCGAGCACATAGCCGGTCTCGCGCCAGGTGCGACGAATCTCATCTGTGGTCTCGGCTTCGCCGACCGATCGCGCGTCGAACTCGGCGCGGATTGCGGCAAGCGCCTCGGCCGGAATCTCGAAGGCGCCCGATTGATCGAGCGCGGCGAAAGCGGCGCGGATCGCGGCGGGATCGCGTCCTGTCGCGTCGAACAGCAAACGTTCGAAATTGGATGAAAGCTGAATGTCCATCGAGGGCGACTGAGTCGGCGTCACGCCTCGCGGCTCGTAACGACCGCTGGCGAGCGCGCGCATCAGAATGTCGTTGGCGTTGGTGGCGACGACGAGTCTGTCGACCGGGAGACCCATGCGCTTGGCGACATAGCCGGCGAGCACGTCGCCGAAATTCCCTGTCGGCACGGCGAAGGAAATTTGCCGATGCGGCGCGCCGAGAGCGACGGCGCTCGTGAAGTAGTAAACGGTCTGCGCGACGACGCGCGCCCAGTTGATTGAGTTGACGCCGGCCAGTCCGACGCGCGTGCGAAACGCGGCGTCGCGAAACAGCCGTTTCAAAATCGTCTGGGCGTCGTCAAACGAGCCTTGCAGCGCGATCGTGTGGACATTGGCGTCGGTGACCGTCGTCATTTGCTTGCGCTGCACGTCGGAGACCCGGCCGTGCGGGAACAGAATGAAGACGTCGACACGATCCAATCCCTTGAACGCCTCGATCGCCGCAGCGCCCGTGTCGCCGGACGTGGCGCCGACAATGGTGGCGCGCAGATTTCGCGTCTCGAGCAGATGATTCATCATGCGCCCGAGGAGCTGCATCGCCAGATCCTTGAAGGCGAGCGTCGGCCCGTGGAAAAGTTCGAGAACGAAGAGATTGTCGGCGATCTGCATCAGCGGCGCGATGGCGCAATGACGGAACCCGCTGTAGGCGCTCACCGTCTGCGCCCGCAAGATATCGGGTGAAAACGTCTTGCTGAGATAAGGCGCGATCAGTTGCGCCGTCGCTTCGGCGTAGGGGCGTCCGGCAAGCGCCGCAATATCGGAAGGCGCCAGGCGCGGATAGGCGAGCGGCGTATAAAGCCCGCCGTCGGTCGCAAGACCGGCGAGCAGAACATCGTCGAAGCCAAGCTGGGCGGCCTCGCCGCGCGTTGAGAGATAGCGCAACCTTTGATCCATCGATGCGGAGCGCGCGCCGTTCACGACGCGCAAGTCAGTGCGCCCTTTCATAGCATATTCGCGCGCGCCGCAAGGCCGACGCTATGGCTCTTTCGATGCGTTTGCGGATGCGAGGACGCCGCGCGCGTAAAGAGCGAAAATCGCCAGAAGCGCGAGCGACAGACCGAACCACGTCACGGCGTATGAGAAATGATTGTTGACGATCGTTGGGACGCCGCCTACCGGGCGCGGCCAGTCAGACGCCGTTGCGGGTCCGGCGTCGATCACAAGCGCGAAAGGCGCGGCGTCGGCTAAGCCGAGAGCGACGGCGATCGTCAAGGGATCGCGCGCGTAGAAGACGCCCTTGTCGGGTTCGTCCGCCGGCGTGAAGGGGTTGCGTCGCTCCGGCGCGCGCAGCAGTCCGACGAGCGTCGCTTCGCCGGAAGGCGCCTCGCGCAAAGAGGCTACGCCTGTTTTCGACGCTGGCAGAAATCCGCGGTCGACAAGCACGACGCCGCCGCCCGACAGGGCGAAAGGCGTGAGCAGCCAATAGCCCGGCTCCGGGGTTGCGCCCTCGGGCGGCGCAGCGAACACGAGCGCGTCGCGGCCGCCGATATAGCGACCCTGCGCGCGCACATGCATGAAGTCATAGTCGTCGGCGCGCAGCGCGGCCCAGTCTTCCGGTGCCGGAATCGACTGCGGCGCTTGCGTTGCGCGTCGTTCGACGCGCGCGATCAACGCTTCTTTCTCGCCGAGCCGCCGCACCTGCCAGAATCCGAGACTGACCAGCACAGCGAAAAGCAGCATCGTCGCAATTGCGGGCCCCAAAAGCGCGCGCACAGCTCGACTCACGATTGATGGCGGCTCTCTTCAGCCTTGTTGAAATATTGCAGGGCGATCAGCAGGCCTTTCGTCGGCCGCAACAGCCCGATGCAGAGAATAGCCGACAGGGGCGCGAGGATCGCGGCGTGCACCCAGTAGGACGGCTGATATGTCACCTCGACGTACCACAGCACTGCGATCGCGACGAAGCCGACGACGGTCATGACGATGATCGCCGGACCGTCGCCCGCGTCGGCGAAGGAGAAATCGAGCCCGCAAACCTCGCATGTTGGCGAGACGGTCAGCAGGCCTTTGATCATATGTCCCTTGCCGCAGCGCGGACATCGGCCGAGGAGCCCGTCGACGTAGAGCGACATGGGCGGGTAGACATGCTCTTCTGACATATCGGCCTCCAACGAAAACGGTCACGGGCGCGCCCGTGACCGTCCAATTGCTCAGATTGGGCGACGGTCCGCTATTCCATAACCCCGCCCCAGTTCCCCCACACATAGATGCAGGCGAACAGAAACAGCCAGACGACATCGACGAAGTGCCAATACCAGGCAGCGAATTCAAAGCCCAAATGCTGGTCCGGCGTAAAGGCTCCTCGAAAGACGCGCAGCAAGCACACGATGAGGAAGATCGTGCCGACGATCACGTGGAAACCGTGAAATCCGGTAGCCATGAAGAAGGTCGAGCCATAGTTCGTCGCCGCGGGCTTCGCCGGGTCGAAGGCGAAGGCGAAGGGCGCATGGAGATATTCATAGGCCTGGATCGTCGTGAACAGCAGGCCGAGCGCGATCGTCGCGATCAAACCCTTCTTCAGCGTGTCGCGGTTATTTTCCAGGAGGCCATGATGGGCCCAGGTCAGCGTCGCGCCGGAGCTGAGCAGAATGAGCGTATTGAGGAGCGGCAGTTTCCAAGGGCTTAAGACTTCAACGCCCTTCGGCGGCCAGACGCCTTGGAACAGTTCGGTGCGCAGGACCTGCGCCGCGTCGTCCGGGAAAAGCGCCGAATTGAAGAACGCCCAGAACCAGGCGACGAAGAACATCACCTCCGAGAAAATGAACAGGATCATTCCGTAGCGGTGATGCAGCCGCACGACCGGCGAGTGAAATCCGCCGACGCTCGCTTCGTGAATGATGTCGCTCCACCAGGCGTACATCACCAGCAATATCCCGGCGAAGCCGACGAAAAACACGATGCCGCCAAAGGTCATGCCGCCGATCGGCGCCCCCTTGTGCTGCGCCATCCACATGACCGCGCCGATCGCCGTGATCAGCGCGGCGACCGCGCCCACGATTGGCCACGGACTCGGATCGACCAGATGATAGTCGTGTTCGGGTTTCGCGTGTCCGTCCGCCATCTTGCTTTTCCTTGTCCATCGGCCGGCGGTTCCGGCCAGTCCCCTAGTTTGCCGCGCGCCAAGCCGCGCGGCGCAGTCAACCCTTCGGCTTTGCGGTCGCCGTCTCGCTCGTCTTCGCCGCAGTGGAATCCTTGATGGCGAAGAACGTGTATGAAAGCGTGATCTCGCGAACGCCGCGCATGCCTTCTTCGCGCTCAAGAGCGGGATCGAGATAGAAAACCACCGGCCATTCCTCGGCGTCGTGAGGTCCGAGTCGCTTCTCCTCGAAGCAGAAGCAGGCGACCTTGACGAAAAAGGCGCCGGCCTGGCCGGGCGTGACATTGTAGGCCGCCTGGCCGCTTGTCTCGCGGTCAGAGAGATTGGCGACCTTGTAATAGATGGTCTTGGTCTCGCCCGTGCGCAGGGAGATTTTCGCGACCTCCGGCTCGAAGCGCCACGGCAGATCGCGCGCGACATTGGCGTCGAAACGCACGGTGAGCACGCGTTCGCCGGGGACTGTCGGCGCTGCGGCGACATCGATCTTCGGCGTGCCGCCGAAACCCGTCGCCGCGCAAAACGCCCTGTACAGGGGAACGGAAGCGAAAGACAGGACGAGCATCGCCGTCGCGCCAACGATCAACGCCGCCGCGATAAATCGCGGACGATTGCGTGAACGAGGCGCCGTCGCGTTCATGGCCTTAAATCGTCCGGTTGATGATGGCCGCGCCGAACTTCACGATCGTGACGGCGTAGAACAGGACGGCGAGGAGCGCGATCGTCGCGCCGATGGCGATATTGCGCTCGCGGCGGCTCCTCGCCTGCTCTTCGGTCAGGACGACGCCTGGTCCGCCGAACGCGCCTTCGCGGTCCTTCAATTTTTCGCCTGCGTCTTTCATTTCATTCACCATTCGCTTGGCCGCCTAGATCAGCGCGAAAATATGCGCGGTCTGCTCGACGACGAGGACCAGGAACAGCAGGAACAGATAGAGGATCGAGAACAGAAACATCCGGCGCGCCGCCACGCGGGCCGCCTCGCCGTCGCGCCGCCTGAAAACCGTCGCAGCGGCGGCGACGAGCGCTACGCCGCAGCCGATCGACACAATCCCATAGGCCAACGAAGCGAAGCCCAAGAGCCATGGCGCGACGCCAAGCGGCGCGAGCGCCAGAGCGTAGATCAGGATCTCAAGACGGGTGCGGTCCTCGCCGGCGACATTGGGCAGCATCGGCACGCCAGCGCGGGCGTAGTCCTCGCTTCTCAGCAACGCGAGCGACCAGAAATGCGGCGGGGTCCAGATGAAGATGATCGCAAAGAGCACAACGCTCGCGAGATTGATCTCGCCGGTCGCGGCGGCAAAACCGACCATCGGCGGCAGCGCCCCGGCGGCGCCGCCGATGACGATGTTCAGCGGCGTCCAGCGTTTCAGCCACATCGTATAGATCACGACATAGAAGAAGATGGTGAAGGCGAGCAGCGCCGCCGCAAACCAGTTCGCGACATAGCCGAGCGTGAAGATGGAAAGCGTGGCAAGCACGAGACCAAAGCCGAGTGCCGCCTCGGGATCGAGCCGTCCGGACGGAATCGGCCGCTTGCGCGTGCGCGTCATGAGCGCGTCCACGTCGGCGTCGTACCACATGTTGAGCGCGCCGGAAGCGCCGGCGCCGACAGCTATCGCCAGAAGCGAGGCAAAGCCGATCAGCGGATGCGGCGGCGTGGGGGCGAGCAACAGGCCGGCAAGCGCCGTGAACACCACGAGCGACATCACGCGCGGCTTGAGAAGCGCAAAATAGTCCGAAGGCGACGCGACCGAGATGCGCGGAGCCTGATGCTCATGCAGATAGGATGCGTCGCTCATGGCGTCTCACTCTGAACCCCGCGGCTGAGATGCGGCGCAGGCGCCCACATCATCGCGCGTCGGCATGCGGCGCCGGCGCGAATTTCCTCGCGCCGGCGTTTCGTTTTGTCACTGGCCCGACCCGCTGATGCGCGGCAGAACCTGAAACTGATGGAACGGCGGTGGAGACGGCAGAGTCCACTCCAGCGTCGTCGCGCCGACGCCCCAAGGATTGGCACCGGCCACCCGCTTTTTCATGAAGGCGTCGATAATCGCGTAGAACCAGACGACCAGCGAGAGCGTGACGAAGATCATGCCGAAGGACGACACGATATTCCACAGCGCGTAGGCGTCGGGATAGTCGATATAGCGGCGCGGCATCCCGCCCAGACCGAGGAAGTGCTGCGGGAAGAAGACGATGTTGACGCCGATGAACAGCAGCCAGAAGTTGGCCTTGGCCAAGGTCTCCGAATACATGTAGCCGCACATCTTGGGGAACCAGTAGTAGAACCCCGCATAGAGCGCGAAGACCGCGCCAAGCGACAGCGTGTAATGGAAGTGCGCGACGACGTAATACCCCTCGTGGAACTGCTTGTCGGCGCTGGCGTTGGCGAGCACGACGCCGGTGATGCCGCCCATCGTGAACACGAAAATGAAGCCGATCGCCCAGACCATCGGCGCGCGGAACGAGATCGAACCGCCCCACATCGTCGCGATCCAGGAGAAAATCTTGATGCCGGTCGGCACCGCGATCACCATCGTCGCCAGCGTAAAGTAGCGCTGGGCGTTGAGCGACATGCCGACCGTATACATGTGGTGCGCCCACACGATGCTGCCGAGCACGCCGATGGAGACCATGGCGTAGGCCATGCCGAGATAACCGAACACCGGCTTCTTCGAGAAGGTCGACACCACTTGGCTGATGATGCCGAAGCCCGGAAGAATCACGATGTAAACTTCCGGATGGCCGAAGAACCACAGCAGGTGCTGGAACAGCAGCGGATCGCCGCCGCCCGCCGGGTCATAGAACATCGTGCCGAAGTTGCGGTCGGTGAGCAGCATCGTCACGCAGCCCGCGAGCACCGGCAGCACGAGCAGCAGCAGGAAGGCGGTCACCAGAATCGACCACACGAACAGCGGCATCTTGTGCAGCGTCATGCCGGGAGCGCGCATGTTGAAGATCGTGGTGATGAAGTTGATCGCGCCAAGGATCGACGACGCGCCGGCGAGATGCAGCGCCAGAATGACGAAATCCATCGCCGGACCGGGCGAGCCGGTGTTCGATGACAACGGGGGATAGAACGTCCATCCGCCGCCGAAGCCCTTCATGCCCGGCGCGCCCTCGACGAACATCGAAATGACGGCAAGAACGAGCGAAGAGAACAGAAGCCAGAACGAGATGTTGTTGAGGCGCGGGAACGCCATATCCGGCGCGCCGATCATGATCGGCACGAACCAATTGCCGAAGCCGCCAATAAGAATTGGCATGGCCATGAAGAAGATCATGAGCACGCCATGCACCGTGATGAACACGTTGTAGAGATTCTTGCCCGCGTCCAGCGCCATCGACGGATCGGCCCCGTGCAGGGCTTCGGCAAGCCCTGGGAAGATCTGCACGCCCGGATAGGCGAGTTCGAGCCTCATGGCGAGCGACAGCAGGAATCCGATGACGCCGCCGACCGAGCCGAGAATGATGTAGAGCGTGCCGATGTCCTTGTGGTTGGTGGAGAAGAGGAAGCGGCGCAAACCCCTCGGATGATCATGCGCTCCAGCCGTCGTCGAACTCGCCATCGTCATGTTCCTTAGAAAGACTTGTGTGTTCTGTTGCGTCCCGTTTCAGCGGCCGTTCAGCGGCTATCGGCGATCCGCACGCGTGCGCCGGCGCCGGCGAACTTCTGCTTCGATTGGGCAAGCCACTCATTGTATTTCTCGCGGCTGACCGCGCGGATCACGATCGGCATATAGGCGTGGTCCTTGCCGCAGATGAAGTAGCACTGGCCATAATAGACGCCCTCCTTCTCGACCTTGAACCATGTCTGGTTCAAACGGCCGGGGATCGCGTCCATGCGAACGCCAAACGACGGAATGCCAAAAGCGTGGATGACGTCGTTCGACGTGATATGGACGGCGATGACCTCATTGACCGGCACCAGGGCTTCATTGTCGACCGCCAGCAGACGAAGCTCGCCGGGCTGGAGTTCGGATTCGGGCTTCATCATCTGATCGAAGCCGAAGCCGCCGCCCTGATCCTCCGGATACTTATACGACCAATACCACTGGTTTCCTGTCACTTTGATCGTGACCGACGCCTCCGGCACCTCAACTTGCTGCGCCAGCAGCCGCAACGACGGGACTGAGATGAACAGTAGGATCAGGACTGGAATCAGGGTCCAAATGATTTCGAGGGGCGTATTGTGCGTCAGCTTCGACGGGATGGGATTCGCCTGCTCATTGAAGCGATAGCAGACATAAATCAGCAGACCCAAAACGAAGAGCGCAATGAACGAAATGATTGGCATCAGCACCATATTGTACAACTGCTGAGTGCCCAGGCCGACCGGGGTGACCATATTCGGAAGGCCGAGGCCGCCCGGGACGGGTTGACCTTCAACCTGCGCGAGGGCGACGCCGGCGCACAACGTCGCGGGAATCGCCACTGCGGCCGCCAATGCGCCGCGCGTCAGCATCTGTCGATTGACGTTAAACATCAAAGCCGCCTTCTTTCGAACCCTTCGCCAGCCAGTCATTGTTCTTTTTGTGATTTCCGTGCGCAGCCCGCCCAAAGCCCGCCCCGCTCGGTAGTCGGCCGGTTCAATCACAAACCGCCGTTCTGCGCAATTGTTTGCAACGCCGCTTCTGCAGACAAATCGTCGCGCCAAAGCCTTTGCCAAACAATGCGGCGTGAGCGTCTGCGAACTTGACAGTTAAAGTCCATTTGATAGGCAACGACAGGTCGCGCCGGAGGCGCGCGGCGACCGGTCGCTTTCCATGCGAAGCTCATCGGGACGGGCGCGGCGCCGTCTTCCAGGAGACAGAATGAAGCCATTGCGCGTTTCAAAAATGGGGCGCCTATTGCGACATGGGGTCGCGGCGGCGGCGGCCACGGTTTTGCTCGGCCTCGCCAACAGCGCAACGCATGCGCAAGCCGCTCCGGCCAAAACGAAATTCGGCGATTGGGAACTCCGCTGCGAAAAACCCGCCGGCGCCTCAACCGAGCAATGCGCCCTGGTCCAAAGGCTCGTCGCCGACGACAACAGCAACGTCTACCTGGTCGTCAACGTGCTGAAGACGAGCGACGGCAAGAGCCGATTGCTGAGCGTGATCGCGCCGCTCGGCGTGCTCCTGCCCAATGGTCTCGGTTTGAAAATCGACCAGACCGACATCGGCCGCGCCGGCTTCGTCAAATGTCTGCCAATGGGCTGCGTCGCCGAAGTGACGATGGACGACAAGCTGATCGATCAGCTGAAGAACGGCAAGATCGCCACTTTCATCATTCATCAGGTTCCGGAAGAAGGCATCGGACTGCCGCTGACTCTGCAGGGATTCAAGGATGGATTCGCAAAGCTGCCATAACAATTTCGTGAATGGTCCCACGGGCAAGTCGGTTAGGACCGCGCGGCGCAAGCGCCTCGCCGTCGCGCTTGCGACATCGTTCGCGCTTTTGCCCGTGGCTGTCGCGGCTTTTGAACTGCCCAAGCTCCGCGTGCCGGGCATTTTTGGCGGCGAACAGAAGGAAGGCGAGCCGCCGCCCGCCGGAGCGACGGCCGACTGTCCCGAAATTTTCATCGACAGCGGCGCAGCGATGATGCGTTCGCCGCCAGACGCCGACAGCGCCAATGTGCGCTATCAGCTTTCGCTCGGCGAAACGGCGCGCCAATGCATCATCGACGCCGACGGTCTGACGATCAGAGTGGGCGTCGAGGGTTCAGCCGTGCTCGGGGCCGCAGGCCAGCCCGGCGTCTATGGCGCCAATCTGCGGGTGGCGATTCGCCGTCAGAAAGACGATACGCTCGTCGCCTCGAAGATTTATCGCGTCAGCGCGTCGATCCCCAAAGGCGGAACGCGCGCCGAGTTTCAAGTGATCGCCGATCCGTTCACCATCCCGATGATGAGCCCGCGGGCGCAGGACGATTACGAGATCCTCGTCGGCTTCACCCAGGGTGCCGAAAAGCCCGCGGTCGAGAAAAAGCGCCGCGGCGGGTAGATCATGCCGCCTTTGGGCGCAATCTCCCGAAGGCGAGGATCTAGTGAGCGAGGGATTTCAGTTCCTTGATGCCGTCGGCGACGAAATCCTTGCCGGCGGCTGCGCCGCTCGAGAGCGCGCGCTCGGCGATCTTGACGGCGGCGTCGGCCGCGGCGGCGCGCACATCGGCCGAGGCCTGAGCCTCCGCCTGAGCGATCTTCTGCTCAACCTGCCTGACGCTGCGTTGCATGAATTCATCGAGGCGGCGACGGCCTTCGGCGGCGATCATCTCCGCCTCCTCCTTGGCCTGCGCGACGATGGCCTTGGCCTCGGCTTCCGCTTCAACGCGCTTTTGCTCGAAGGAGGCAAGGAGCGCTTCCGCCTCGTGGCGCAGCCGTTCGGCCTCCGCGAGTTCGCCCTTGATTCGGTTGATGCGCGCGTCGATAAGCGCGGCAAATTTCGAATGCGCGCCGACCCAAATCATGACGAGGACGAAGATCGTAAAGCCGACGGCGACGTAGAATTCCGCGTCAAAATGCATTGATCGTCTCCTCGGCGGTCGACGACGCGTGATCCTTGGCGAGCGCGGATTGATCGATTTTCGCGCCGGTGAGCTTCTCAACGATGGCGGCGGCGGCGTCGACGGCGATCTGCTCGACATTGGCCAGAGCCTTCGTCTTTGCGCTCGCGATGCGCTCGTCGGCGGCGCGAATCTTTTCGGCAGCCTGCGATTCGGCGAGTGCGCGCTGCCCCGCGGTCTCCGCAGCGATCTTGTGCTGCGCCTCGCGGCCAATGGCTTGCGCCTCCTCGCGGCGGTGACGAAGATTCTCGTCATTCGCCGCGGCGGCGGCTTGCGCCTTCGACTGCATCTCGCGCGCGGCGCCGAGATCGGCGGCGATCTTGGCGCCACGGTTCTCGATGATGCCGCCGACGCGCGGAAGCGCGATGCGCGACATCAGCACGTAGAGCAGTCCGAAAATGATGACGAGCCAGAAGATCTGCGGCGCGAAATTTTCGGTCTGGAAGGGGGGAAAGACGCCCTCGTGATGCGCCTCGCCGGCGCCGACGGCTTCGTGCGTCGTCTGCTCACCCTCGGCGGCGAAAGCGGAAGAGATGATCGCCATGGACATGATCCAAGTCTCGGGACTAGGCCGCGCGGACGCCACGCGGCGCATTAGCGCAGGAAAAAGCGTCCGGCCGCTAGACCGGACGCGTAAACGTCACTGCTTTAGGAACAGCAGGATGGCGATCAGAAAGGCGAAGATGCCCAGGCCTTCGGCGAGCGCCGCGCCAATGATGGCGTTGGTGAACTGGGAGGCTGCCGCCGACGGGTTGCGCAGCGCGCCGCTGACGAAATTGCCGAAGATGATTCCGACGCCGATCGCCGCCGCGCCGGTGCCGATCGCCGCGAGTCCGGCGCCGACGAGTTGCATTTCTGACATATCTTACTCCTGCTGGATGGGGCGACGTTTATTGTTCGATTTTTATCAGTGGCCCGGGTGAATCGCGTCGTTCAGATAGACGCAAGTGAGAACGCTGAAGACGAACGCCTGCAGACAGGCGACAAGCAGTTCGAGCGCATAGAGCGCCACGATGGCGAGCAGCGGCACGGGCGCAAGCGCCGCCCAGACGCCGGCGCCGAGCAGCATCACCACGAAGCCGCCGAACACGGCCAGCGTGATGTGGCCGGCAAGGATATTGGCGAAGAGACGGACGGAGAGCGACACCGGCCGCGACAGGAAGGAGATGATCTCGATCG
>NZ_JAKFWS010000104.1 GCF_021731785.1 Methylocystis sp. | reverse complement strand
CGAGCGCGCCGCTGGCGTAGCGCTTGGCCATTTCGGAGAGCGGGATCGGCTTGATTTTCGACGCTTGCCCCGCCGTGCCGAATTCCTCGTAGCGCTGCTTGCAGACGGCGCGCATCGCCTCCATCGCGGGCTTCAGATATTTGCGCGGATCGAACTCGCCCTTGTTCTTGCCGAGAACGCCACGGATCGCCGCGGTCATGGCGATGCGGTTGTCGGTGTCGATGTTGATCTTGCGCACGCCATATTTGATGCCGCGCTGAATCTCGGCGACCGGCACGCCCCAGGTCTGCGGCATCTCGCCGCCGGCGGCGTTGAAGGCGTCCTGCAGATCCTGCGGCACCGACGACGACCCATGCATGACGAGATGCGTGCTCGGCAGGCGGCGATGGATTTCCTCGACGACCTTCATCGCCAGGATCGCGCCGTCCGGCTTGCGCGAGAATTTATAGGCGCCATGCGACGTGCCCATCGCGATCGCCAGCGCGTCGACCTTGGTGCGGGCGACGAAATCCTCGGCCTGGGCCGGATCGGTCAGAAGCTGGTCGTGCGAAAGCTTGCCCTCGGCGCCATGGCCGTCTTCCTTCTCGCCCATGCCGCTTTCGAGCGACCCGAGCACGCCGAGTTCGCCTTCGACCGAGGCGCCGACCCAATGCGCCATGTCGACGACGCTGCGGGTGACGCGCACATTGTAATCGTAATCGGCGGGGGTCTTGCCGTCGGCCTTGAGCGAGCCGTCCATCATCACCGAGGTGAAGCCGAAGCGGATGGCGGTGGCGCAGGTCGCTTCGGCGTTGCCGTGGTCGAGATGCATGACGAGTGGAATGTCCGGCCAGATCGCGGCGAGCGCCTCGATCATCTTGGCGAGCATCACGTCATTGGCGTAGGCGCGCGCGCCGCGCGAGGCCTGGATGATGACCGGCGCGTCGACCGCCGCCGCCGCCTCCATCACCGCGAGCCCCTGCTCCATATTGTTGATATTGAACGCCGGAACGCCGTAGTCGTGCTCGGCGGCGTGATCGAGCAGTTGCCGCAGGGTGATCAGAGCCATTGTCGCCTCCGCTGTCTCTTACGTGTTAACTAGCGTCCGGGCCGCGTCAGCCACTGCCTCGGCCGTAACGCCAAAATGCTTATACAGCTGGCCCGCCGGCCCGCTCGCGCCAAAGCCACTCATGCCGATGAAGGCGCTACGCTCGCCGATCCAGCGGTCCCAGCCGAGCCGAACCGCGGCCTCGACCGCGACGCGCGGGGCGCCGCCGAGCACCTCAGCGCGATAGGCCTCGGACTGAGCCTCGAAGAACTCCCAGCACGGCATGGAGACCACGGCGGCCTTCAGTCCTTCCGCGCCTAGAATGTCGGCCGCCGCCAGCGCGATTTCAACCTCGGAGCCCGTGGCGAGCAGGGTGACGTCGCGCGCGCCGTCAGCCTCGCGCAGCACATAGGCGCCTTTCGCGGAAAGATTTTCGGCGACCGGCCGCTCGAGGGTCGGCAGATTCTGCCGCGACAGGCTCAAGACCGAGGGCGTGTGGCGGCTGGCGAGCGCCAGCTCCCAGCATTCGGCGGTCTCGATCGCGTCGGCGGGGCGGAAGACGTGGAGATTCGGCATGGCCCGCAGCGCCGCCAGATGTTCGACCGGCTGATGGGTCGGCCCGTCTTCGCCAAGACCGATCGAATCATGGGTGAGCACATAGATGACGCGCAGGCCCATCAGCGCCGAGAGGCGGATCGCGCCGCGCGCGTAATCGGAGAAGACCAGGAAGGTGCCGCCGTAGGGAACGAATCCGCCATGGAGCGCGATGCCGTTCATCGCCGCCGCCATGCCGAATTCGCGCACGCCGTAATGGATGTAGCGCCCGGAAAAATCGTCCGGCGAGACCTCGCCCATGCCCTTGGTGATGGTGAAATTGGAATGCGTGAGGTCCGCCGAGCCGCCGATCGTCGCTACAGTCGCGGCGTTGATGACGCCGAGCGCCATTTCCGAGGATTTGCGCGTGGCGAGTTTCGGCTTCTCGGCGGCAAGCGTCGCGCGGAATTCGGCGAGGGGCTTCGCCACCTGCGCCGCGACGTCGCTTTTCATGAAGGCGTCGAATGCGGCGCCTTTGGGCGAAGCGGCGCGTCGCGCCTCCCAGGCTTCGCGCGCCTTGGCGCCGAGGCGTCCCGCGGCGCGCCAATTTTCCAGAACGTCGCCCGGCAGTTCGAAAGGCGCATGCGGCCAGACGAGCGCTTCACGCGCGGCGTCGATCTCCGCCGCGCCGAGCGGCGAACCATGGCAGCTTTCCTTGCCCTGCTTGGTCGGTGCGCCATAGCCGATCAGCGTGCGGCAGCCGATGAGCGAGGGCCGCGGATCGGCCTGCGCGGCGGCGATCGCTTTCGCGACCGCCTCGGGGTCGTGGCCGTCGACAGGGGCGACATGCCAGCCGGCGGCGGCGAAGCGCGCCATCTGGTCCATCGAGGTCGCAAGGCTCGTCGGCCCGTCGATCGAGATCGAATTATCGTCCCAGAACAGGATGAGCTTTGAGAGCTTCAAATGTCCGGCGAGGTCGATCGCCTCATGGCTGACGCCTTCCATCAGGCAGCCGTCGCCCGCCAGAACATAGGTGAAATGGTCGACGAGATCGTCGCCGAAACGCGCCGCCGCGAGACGTTCGGCGATCGCCATGCCGACCGCCGTCGCGAGCCCCTGGCCGAGCGGCCCGGTCGTCGTCTCGATGCCGGCGGCGTGGCCATATTCGGGGTGGCCCGCCGTCGGCGAACCGAGCTGGCGGAAATTCTCCAGCTCCTCGCGGCCCATTCCCGGATAGCCAAGCAGATAGAGCAGCGCGTAAAGCAGCATCGAGCCATGGCCGGCGGAGAGCACGAAACGGTCGCGGTCCGGCCAGTCCGGCCGGCTGGCGTCGAATTTCATGAAACGCTGGAACAGCACGGTCGCGACGTCGGCCATGCCCATCGGCATGCCGGGATGGCCGGATTTCGCCTTTTCGACCGCATCCATCGCCAAGACGCGAATGGCGTTGGCGTCGCGCCGCGGATCGGTCTTTGCGCCCGCCGCCGCCGACGTTTGCTTGGCCGCTGTCAGTATAGTGTCGTTCACGTCACGCCTTTCCTGCGTCTGACCAGTTCGAGAATCCTCGGCGTGAGGATCAGCTGCATCGCGAGATCGAGCTTATTGCCAGGTATTACAATGGAATTTGCGCGCGACATCCAGCTTCCCGCGATCATCGACACAAGATAGGGGAAATCCACCCCTCGCGGATCGCGAAAACGAATGACCACGATCGATTCGTCGGGCGTCGGAATCGAACGGGCGACGAAGGGATTGGACGTGTCGACCGTCGCCGCGCGCTGGAAATTGATATCCGTCTCGGAGAATTGCGGACAGATATAATGCACGTAATCATGCATCCGCCGCAGGATCGTCTCGGTGACGGCCTCGGTCGTATAGCCGCGCGAATGCCGGTCGCGGTGCAGCTTCTGCGTCCATTCGAGATTGATGACCGGAACCACGCCGATCTTGAGATCGGCGTAGCGCGCGACATTGACCTCGTCCGTCACCACGGCGCCGTGCAGCCCTTCGTAAAAGAGCACGTCGGTATTGGGCGGCAATTCGTGCCAATCGGTGAAGGTTCCCGGCGCGACGCCGAGGACCGCCGCCTCGTTCTCGTCATGGGCGTAATGGCGATAGCGGCCGGAGCCGGTCTCGCCATATTCGCGAAACAGCGTTTCGAGTTCAGCAAGCAGATTGGCGCCGGGGCCGAAATGGCTGAAATGATGATTGCCCTTGACCTGGGCCTCGAACATCGCCGTTTTCATTTCCTCGCGATTATAGCGATGGAAGCTGTCGCCTTCGACATAGGCGACCTCGATGCGCTCGCGGCGGAAAATCTGCTCGAACGTCGCCTTGACCGAACTCGTGCCGGCGCCTGACGAGCCGGTGATGGAGATGATCGGATGTCTGACCGACATTGGCGCTAACCGGAAAGCTTCAGCCAAGCGAACGCGCGGCCTGCGGCGTCGGCCGCGAAACGGCGGGGCTCAGCCGGCTTCTCGCATGGCGGAGGCGCAAAGGAAAGGCGCCTGCGCTCGCCGATTTGCCCCGCCAGCGAGGCCGCCGCCGATTTTTTGCCGCCCGCGCGACAGGGGCGTCGCTTCGCGCGCCGCCGGCTTCGCGCACCGTCTTGACTTGCGCCGGGACGGCAACCTATATCGCAAATTCTTCCAGACCGCGCAGGCGGCTCGGGGCGGAGTAGCTCAGTCGGCTAGAGCAGAGGAATCATAATCCTTGTGTCGGGGGTTCGAGTCCCTCCTCCGCTACCAGTTGCGGATTTTGTGTATATAATTCAATCTATTATCGCAATTTCCTACTCCTCCATGATCCGCCGCGGCCCTACGAACCCGCTACCAGATTCGCGCAAGGTCGCATGGCGTCGCGCATTTGGGTTGAGTGATCGAGCGAGAGTTCCTGACACGATATGTTGCGCAATTAAACCTACCCCGCCTCCGATCGCCGTGAAGAACGCGACGGCGTTTGCTAGGCGTTGGGCTTCGGCCTGGCAACGGGCGATGGACAGGCCGAGATAGGCGCACTGGGCGTCGACGCCCGCGCGCGCGCGAGACTGAGAAACCGGCGCAAGGCCGGATTGTCGTTGCCGGGAAGCCAGATCGCGCAATATGAAACGCGCCTGTCATCGCTCGAGAGCGGACGAAAAATGACGCCAGGTTCCGAGAACTCGTTCGGGAAGCTGCTCACAAGGCTGAGGCCGAAGTTTCGTGCGACGAGTCGCATGACCAAGCCTTGAGAAATATCGAATGTCGTCAGCGATAGGCCCTTTCCAAACTTCGTGATCCTCTCCGCGGCATAATCGGCTAACCCCGCAGCCGTCGCTTCACGGCCAAATATGAAGTGTTCATCCTTCAAGACCCCCCATTCGATGGCGTCACAGCCCGAAAGAGGGTGGCTGGCGGAAAATGCAACGCAAAGACTGGCGCTCCACAACGTCTCGGAGTCGCAGCCCGGCGCGGGAGTTCCGCTTACAGCGAAAGCGACGTCGAGCCGTCGATCCATGACTCCGGCGATCAACTTCCACGATGGCCATTCGAAATAGTCGAAGCAGACGTCCGGCTGCGCGTCCCGAAACGGGCTTAGGAGATCGCAAAGAAAATCAGAATAATCGGACGATGGAACTCCAACACGAATCATCCCCTGCGAGCCGCGCCCAGCCGCAGCTGCGTTCTTTATCGCGTGGTCGATTTCCGCGAGTGCGGCGCGCGTGCGTTCGAAGAAGTGCTGCCCAGCTATCGTCGGGCGCGCGCCATTCGACTGACGCTCGAACAACGACACGCCGAGATCGTCCTCGAGCGCCCGAACGCGACGGCCAACAGCGGACTGTCGCACGCCGAGAATCTTGGCCGCCCGGCTGAAGCTCGCATGATCGGCCACGATTAACGCCTGGGATATCGAAATATGATCGACTATGACGATATCTCCTTAGTAACAAGCTCGTTAATCGAAGTGACTTTGGCGCGCTTGCGAAATGGTCAGATTTTGAACTTCAATCTGAGGCGTCCTCGCTATTGCGCCGAGGCTGTCAAGCCGTTTTGCAAAAAGATGACGCAATCGTCCTCGGCGATGACCGTCTTTCGATGGGTGATCGCGAGAACGGTCACCTCATTGGCGATCCGTCGGACTTGCGACATGATCTCTCGCTCAGTCGCGTTGTCGAGCGCGGAGGAAGCCTCGTCGAGGAAGAGAAACTGCGGTTCCGAATAGAGCGCTCGCGCGATGGCGATGCGCTGGCGTTCGCCGCCCGAAAGCTTAAGCCCTCTTTCGCCGACCACCGTGTCGAAGCCTTCGGGAAGCGCCTCGATGAAATCGAGAATCGCGGCTTTTCGAGCGGCATTGCGCAGTCGCGTCTCATCTAGCGACCGTCCCAATACAAAATTGGTCTTCAGGGACTCGTTCAGTAGCAAAATGTCTTGGGGAACGACGCCAATCTTGGAAAGCCAACTGTTGCGCGATACCTCATTCAAATCGATCCCATCAATCAGGATGCGTCCCTCCGCGGGCGTGAGCGACTTGAGCAAGAGCCGAAATATTGTGGATTTTCCAGACCCGGTTTGTCCGGTCAAGAAGGTCAAACGGCCTCTCTCGGCGTAAAAAGTGACGTTTTTTACGCCGCGTCCATTTGCATAGGCGTAGCTCACCCCCTCGAAGGAGATCCGTCCATTTGGGACGATCAGCGGCTCAGTCTCGACCGCGTCAACTTCCTCCGGAGCGAGCCACATTCTCGCGAAGGGAAGAAACTGCGAATAGGACCGGATCAGATTGTCGATTGCTTGGCCGACCATTTCGAAGGGCTGATTGAGTTGCAACAGAAGGGTGTTGAACAGAACGACATCGCCAATGGTGAGCTTTCCTTCTCGATATTGAGGCAGCAGCAGCGCAAAGGTGAGCGCGAATTGAATCGCGAGCGCTATGCCGTAGAAGCTGGCGTAGCCAATGCGTTTGAGGCTAAACCGGCGCCAGTTGTCTCGAACGTCGCCGGACTGTTGCGAAAAGCGAATCTTGAGCCATTGATCGGATTCGAAAAGACGCAGCGTCTCCATCGCATGCATGGCGTTGCCGACGAACTTGGCGTTTTCCTGTACCGATCCGATCGCTTCGTTTAAGTGTTGGCTGGTCCAGCGGTTTGCGAAATATGTGAAAGCGATGAAGGCTGCTCCATAGACGAACACGATCGTGGCAATCTCGGCGTTGATCACGGCACCGACCGCAGCAATCGTGAGCCCTATTTGGACGAGGTTCGGAATGATGCTCGCCAGCGCCAATTGTACGAAGGCGTTGAGAGCCGCTTGCCCTCGCGACTGAGCGCTCTGAATTTCCGCGGAGTTGTGATCGACGAAAAAATTCGTCGTCTTCTTCAAGATTCGTTCAAAGAAGGCGACGCCGGAAACGAAATTCAGGTTCTCGCTCGTGAGAAATGTTAGGTACCGGACCGCATGACGCAGGATAGTCGCCACGCCCAGCAGACCCGCGTAAATGAAGGACACAAGTAACAATGATTCGTAATCCCTCGCCGAAGGCAGGCGATCAATCAGCTGGGAAAAGACATAGGGCGCAGCGACGGATGTGAGTGATGAGAGCGCGACGATGAAGGCAACCGAGGCCAGAGTCCATCGCGACGAACGCCAATAGTCGGAGAGGATCGCCGATATCGGCTTCAGAGCGTCGACCCATTCAACACTCATAGCGTCCATCCCTATTTTCCATGGCGCGATAAAGAGGCCTTTCTTCGCTGAAGACCATTCGACAGATTCTTCCGCGCTGAACCCAAGTTCTTTCGATTACTGACGACGATAGTTGGTGAGGCCGCACTTGCAAATGAATCTACCCGCCGCCGATCGCCATGAAGAAGCCGGCGGCGTCGGAGATTCTCTCAGCTTCCGATTGGACGCGCGTCAGCAAAGCGCGCTGGTAGGATTGCTGCGCGATCAGAACGGCGAGCTGCGACGCGCCGCCGGCGCCCTTCTGCATGCGCGTTTGCTCATAAAACCGCTTTGACGCGGCCTCCGCCGCGCGCGCCGCGGCGACCGATTTGGCGTCGAACTGCAGCGCCCGCAGACTATCGGCGACATTTTCGAGCGCGTTGACCACCGTCGAGCGGTATCTTCCCTTGGCCGCGTCGAGTTGCGCCTCCGCCTCCCGCTGCTGATGATACAAAGCCATGCCGTGAAAGATCGGCTGTGCGAGAGCGGCGCCTTGGTAGTAAAAGCCGGTGCCCGGGGTGAACAGCTCGGCATATTTAAGCGCGCTCGTCCCAACATTCGCCGTTAGCGTCAGATTAGGCAGCCGCGCCGCGACGGCCACGCCGATTTGTGCGCTGGCCGAATGCACATCCGCTGCCGCCATCCTTATGTCCGGCCGCTTTGCGACAACTTCCGCAGGAAGGCGCAAGGGCATGTTCTTTGGAAGAGTCAAGCCGGCGAGATCGAAAATCTCACCGACTTCATCGGAAGAGTTGCGGCCGACGAGCGCGGTAAGGCGGTTGCGCTGGAAGGCGAGTTGCTTTTCGAGAAAAGGGAGGTTCTGACGAATTTGCGCCAGCGCGGCGTTCTGCGCGGAAATGTCGGTTCCAGATGCGGCGCCGGCGGCGTATTGGCGTTCGATCAACAGGAGATATTGCTGTTCGAGATCGATGATTTTCTTCGTGGCGGCGATCTGGCCGCGGAACGAAGCCTCCTGCGCCGCCGCCTGGATAAGATTGGCGATGAGCGTGAGCCGCGCGGCGTCATATTCGAACCGCCGGCGGTCGGCTTGCGCCTCAAGCGATTCGACCGAGCGGCGTATGCCGCCCCAGATATCGGGAGTCAAAGATATCGCAAGTTGCTTGGAGTGGAAATTGACGGGGATCTGAGTGGCGGGATCTCCCCTTGTAAGAAGCGAACCCAACGTTCGGTTGTCTAAGGATATGGCGTCGATCTGCGGCAAGAGCGCGCCCTCTTGAACGTAAGCGGCGTAAGTGGCGGCGCGTATCGCCGCCTCCGCCGCCTCGAGCGTGGGACTATTGGCGAGCGCCTCGTCGACAAGCGCGTTCAGACCCGGCGAGCCGAACGCCTCCCACCAGCGCGGCGAGACTCCCTCCTCCACGAATGTCTGGCCGTTTCCCGGCGACGCGGGCGGCTCTTTGGTGAAGCGCGCCGTGTCGGGAGGCGGCGGCGTGACGTAATCCGGGCCGACGGCGCAGGAGGAGAGCGCGCAACATAGCAGCGCGACCGCGCAGCGCCGCCTCGGTCGACGCGACCACGACAGAACCCCTGCCGGAACGCTAGTCACGGGCGAGCGCCTCCACGGGATTGAGCTGCGCCGCACTGCGCGCCGGCGCATAGCCGGCGACGACGCCGGTCAATGCCGCGCAGGCGACGGCGACGACGATGGCGCGTATGGACAGCACGAATTCGAATTGCTCGGGCGACAGCCATGCGATGATGAAGCCGATGGCGACAGAAAGTGTGACGCCGCCGGCGGCGCCGAGCAGGCAGGCGGCGACGGCTTCGGTGAGAAACTGATCGCGAATATCGGAGCGCCGCGCGCCGACGGCGATGCGTATACCGATCTCCCTGGCGCGTTCGGCCGCCGAAACCAGCATGATATTCATGACGCCGACGCCGCCGACGACGAGCGAGATCGCGCCGATCGCGGCGAAGACGAGCGACATGAGTAGGACGACATTTTCGGTCGTCTTGCGCGCTTCGTCCAAGTTCCAAATGACGAAGTCTTTTGTCCGATGCCTCTCCAGCAGCAACTGCGTCATTGCGCTCTCAGCGGTCGCCATCGATTGATCGGCGTGCAACCTCAGGAAGATGTTCTTGAGATTGCGGCGGCCGGTGAGCCTCGTCGAAACGACCGAGAACGGCGCCCAGACGTTGAGCGAGTTATCGCTCTTTTGTTCGAGCCGCCCCTTAAGGTGCCCGACCACGCCGATGATTACGCACGGAAGATTTCCGATAAAGATCGTCTTGCCCAGCGGATTTTCGGAGCCGAAAAACCGTCGCTCCACATTCTCGTCGATGACTGCAACCTGCGCCTGTCGCCTCTCGTCTTCTGCACTGAACGCGACGCCTCTGACGATGGCGAGTGATTTGGCGTCGAAATAGCTCTCGCCGACGCCCCAGATCGTCGCGAGTCCGCTCGCCGACCCATATCGCAGCAAGGACGACGTCATCTGCGTCGGACTGGCGCTGCGGACATAATATTGACCGCGAAGAGCGTCGACGTCTTGAATGGTCAATGTTTGCACGCGCTCGGCGCGCGGGTCGCCAATCTCCCGTCCGGGTTCGATTTCGAACGATTTCGTGCTCAGCGCTCTAAGAGACTGCTTCAAGGCATACTGTGCGCTTTCGCCGAGGGCCACGGTCATGATGACGGCGAAGACGCCGATGATGACGCCGAGCGCGGTCAAGGCTGTCCGCAGCCGATGCGCCCGCAACGCCAGGAACGCCATGCGCGCCGCCTCGCCATAGCGGGTCAATGGCGAGGACCGGATCGTCGCGATCGATGGTTTCGACGACGCCTGCTCGGCCTCATGTCCGAAAGCGCGGTCGCTGACGATGATGCCGTCCGCCATTTCGATGATTCGCTTCGCATGGCTCGCGACTCGATGGTCGTGCGTCGCGATGATCAGCGTATGCCCCTGAGCATTGAGCTCGAGCAATAGTTTCATCATCTCCTCGCCGGTCGCGCTGTCGAGCGCGCCGGTCGGCTCATCCGCGAGAATGACAGCGCCGCCGTTCATCAGCGCGCGCGCGATGCTGACGCGCTGCTGCTGGCCGCCGGACAGTTCGTTCGGCAGATGATCGAGCCTCTCGCCGAGGCCGAGACGCGTTAGCAGCTCCGTCGCGCGCGCGTAGCGTTCGGCGGCGCTTGTGCCGGCGTATACCGCAGGAATCTCGACATTGTCCCTCGCGGTCAGCTGCGACAGCAAATGATAGCGCTGGAAGACGAAGCCGAAATAGGCGCAGCGCAAGGCGGCGGTCTCGTCGGGATCGAGCTTCGAGGTATCGCGTCCGTCCACGCGATATACGCCGGCGCTCGGTCGGTCGAGGCAGCCCAGAATATTCATCAGCGTCGATTTTCCCGAACCGGACGCGCCGACGAGCGCGATCATCTCGCCGGACCGAATGTTGAGATCGATGTCGCGCAGCGCGTGAACCTGCTGCCCGCCAACGACATAGCGTCGCGATACGCCGCGCAATTGTAAGAGAGAGTTGTCGCTCATCGACCGCCCTGCGTAGCGACTTGTTCTCCGACCACGACAGATTCGCCTTCCGACAATCCGTCGAGGACCTCCACCTGGAAATGATTATTGGCTCCCGTCCGAACACGGCGCGCCTCGATCCTCCCCGAGGAGGCGGCGACGCGCACGATAAATCGGCCGTCTCCGATCCTCTCTCCTAACGCAGCGACGGGAATCGCAAGGACTTTACGAGCGTCGCCGAGTCTGATCGACACCTGCGCCGTCATGCCGATGCGCAGAAAGTGACTGGGATTTGGAACCTCAAACAGCGCGTTATAGAACACGGCGTTCGAGGCGCTCGCGGCGCTCGACGCCGACGCGTTGGCGAGAGGCGATGAGGGCTCGGAGAGGCTCTGTGGCGCGGGTTCGACCGCGCGGAGCACGCCCACAAACTTGCGATCCGGTTCGCTCAAAATCGTGAAGGACGCGGCCTGGCCGACCCGCACGTGCGTCACGTCGCCTTCCGAGATTTGAGTCTTGACCGTCATCGTGTCGAGATTTGCGAGCTTGAGGATGACAGGAACAATTTGCGTCGCGACGACGGTCTGGCCGACCCGAACCAATATTGCGATGACGTCGCCGTCGATCGGGGCTACGATTTTCGTATAGGCGAGATTTGTGGCCGCGTTCTCGATTTTCGCATGCGCTTGCGCGATTTGGGCGTCGATCGAAGCGATTGTCGCTTCCTCGACGAGTAAGTCCTGCTCGGCCGATTGCAGCTCGCGCTTGGTCGTAGCGTCCCCTCTCATCATTTCCTTTTGACGATCGAACTCGAGCTTCTTCTTCTTCTGCCGGGCGACCGCCGCACGGCGGTCGGCCTCCAGCCGCGCGAGATTGGCTTGTTCCACGCGAAGATCGTTTTCGGGCAGCCGCGGGTCGATGATGGCGAGTAGATCGCCGGCATGGACGTGATCGCCAAGCTTCACATTCAGAGTCTTCAGCTGCCCGGTCACCCGCGTGCCGACATCGACCTGATCGATCGCCTGCAGCGTCCCTGTTGCAAGCACCGTCGTCTCGAGGTCGAGACGCCGAGCTTTCTCCGTGAGATATTCAACCGGCGCCGGCGTCGCCAGCCATCGCACCAAGAGAAGCGCCGCAATCGCCCCGACAACAAGCAGCGCGACGCGGACGCGGCGGCTGTGGAGATCGAACAAACCCGGAAACGCACGCATCGCTATGATTCGACGCCACGACGAAGATGCAACGTCCGCTCTCGTTCCGAGCGGCGGCGATATTCCGCGATCTCACGCGAGAGCGGATGTCTTCGTCCAAAGGAAATCTCCGTGATCGGCGCGACCATCAGCAAGCGCTCCGAATCGCCGACTTCGAATTGGCACATGATGCCGCCACGCTGGCCGGCGTCGAACACGTTGATCACTTTGCATCTGCAGGTCTGGCTTACTCCACGCATTGAGCTGACGATCGTTTTGCGTAAACGCTCGCTCGGATGCGCGCCGAGAGGCAGACATCGTCGTAGTCTTTGCAATAGCCTACGATCTTCGAGCGCGTTTGAAGCGCCGTCAGGATTGACATCGATATGTATGGCCGTATGCGGCATAACCAGCGTCTCCAGCTAACGACATGCGCGAGTCACACCTTGATCTCCAGCAGACATATGCTGAGCGCAACGCGACGTTGTACCGACGTCTCGTCGATTGCTTCGTGTTTGGTCGTCAGCACGATTCTCTGCAGCGATCCCTTTGACTCTTGCATCGGGCTGCAACCGCCATCAGCCGCGCATCCCTCGCCGCGACTAGCTTCATGACGCATGCGCGATCGTCAGGCGAACAAAGCGCCTTCATCTCGTTCCAGCACTCTCTATTCTGCGCCTTGCATTTGCGCTCGCAGGCGGAATCTTCGCCTTCCATCGCCAACGTCGAAGCCGCTCCGAGAATGACCGCCGCGATCAAATTTATTTGGATTGCGCGAAGCATGCGGCGAACTCCTAGGTCACGTCGTCCAGGGTTTCGATGTCGCTATTTGTGCGGCGCCGTGCATTCGCACATCGCCGTCTCTAACCCGAGTTCTGCGTCTCTTGCGCGAGAACCGCGAAAGCGGCGCGCCTTCCGCTTTTTCCACCAGATATAGACGCCCGTCGCAGACAACATGGCGAGGGCGAGGCCAAAAGCGCTAACGAATATTTTGTAGGGCAGGCCGAATACATGCGCCATGTGCAACGCCGGGAGCCAGCCGTCGAAAAGATCGCCAAAGCGCTCGGGCGCCGGCGACATGAATTTGATCAGCGCGCCGGTGTCGCCGTCGAACATCAGAAGCGCCGGCTTGGTGTGGGAGCCGTCGGGAAAGTGGAGGCTGGTGCGCGCCCCATAGACATAGAGGCCGCCTCGCTCCTGATAAGAGAATAGGGCCGGCGGCTCGGCCGTGAGACCGCGTTGCGCCGCCTGCTCGGTCATTAGACGTTCGCCGACCTCGAGCGCCCTGCGCCAGCCGAGTGCGGGTGCAGGATTTGCCGGCCGATGCATGATGTCCTTGAGTTCATCGATGACCGAGCCGTGATCCATCAGTTTTCCCATCGCCCAATCATAGGCGGGCCGCAGGTTGAACATCACGCCCGACCAGGCGAAGACGAGCAGCATGGGCCACAGCCATAGGCCGCCCGCGCGATGCAGATCGAAGTTCAGCCGATACGCGCCAGCGCGCCGTTTGATCCCCCAGGCCACTCTCCATTTTCGCCAGAAAGCCGAGGATGCAACCGGCAGAGTGAGATAGAATCCTACGAAGCAGTCGAGCGTCCAAATGATTGCGAGTATCCCAAGGAAAAGTTTGCCGCCGCCTTTGATCAGCAGCTTCGAGTGCAGCTGGAAGACGAAGGGCATGACATTGACGAGCCCTTCCGAAAGGTCAGCGTTGTTGCGCCGTCCGAGCTCGGCGCCGGTCCAGGGATCGATGAAGAAGTCGGTGAAGCCGAGCCGGTAGGGCTTTCCAGTCGCGGGATCGGTTTCCGGCTGGAATGCGATCGCGGCCTGATCAGACTCGAATTGCGTCGCCCCGCGGACGCGCGCATGCGGGATGAGCGGCGCGGCGCGCTCCATCAACGTCACGAGGTCGAGCTGCGCAACGCCCGGCCGCGGCGTTGCGAAGAGCTGCGGCGCAAAAACGCGCTGCAACTCGACGTTGAAAGCGAGCAGGCTGCCGGTAAGGCCGATGACGACGAGGAACGCCGCCAGCAGCAGCCCCACCCAGCGATGCAACCAGACAAAGAGACAGCGCGCCATCGCTAGAATTCCACGCGCAGCGAACCGAGGGCCGCGAAAGGCGCGCCATAGCTGAGGCGGCCGGCGATGTTGAAGCCGTTCGTCGGGTTCGCGCTTATCGCGCCATCGGTGTAATAGGTGCGATCGAAGAGATTGGTCACATTGAGCTGCGCCGTCGTTTTCAGGCCGTCCAGACTGAATGTGTAGGCGGACATCAGATCGACCGTTCCCCAGGACGCGAGGAGTGGCGGGGTTCCGAAGCGGGCGGCCATTGAATTTTGGATCGGCTGCGAGCCGTGATAGGTGTAACCGGCGCCGACCTTCAGCCCTTTGAACAACTCGTCCTGAAATTCATATGTGCTCCAGAGGCTCGCGAGGTTCCGCGGCACATTGGGAAAGCGCTGGCCGGGTTCTGTGCCGCCCTGTCCAAAGCCGATCGAGGTGCCTTTGGTGACTCGGACATCCTGGTTCGTGTATGTGACGATCAGGTTCCAACCGGGCAGCACCTCTCCCTGAATATCCAGTTCAGGTCCTTTGCTCCGCGCCTCGCCGCCTATGAGGACGCAAGAGCCGAGCCCGCAAACATGAGCCGGGTTGTTATCCGTGATCGGAACATTCGTCTTGGTCAGTTCGTAATAGTCCGCCGTGGCGCGCAACTTTCCGCCGAAGAATTCGAACTTGATTCCGGCCTCCCAGCTTTTGGCGTTCGAAGGCGGCACGAGATCGCCAGGATAAACTTGCGAAACGCCGTTTGACGCGAATCCTTCGGTATAATTGCCATAGACGCTTACCCATTCCTGGGGACGCCAGAGCAGGCCGAAACGAGGTGTAACCGCGTCCTTTTCCAGCCGTGGAGTGGTAAGATTCAGTCTCGCCGGCGGCGCGACGGCGGTCAGAGTATTGTTTTCCTGGATAATCTTCTGGTACCGAAATCCGGCCATCACATGGATGTTGTAGGGTAGCTCGATCTGGTCCTGCAGATAGGCGCCGATCGTCTCCTGCAGGCCGAAACCGGTAATGGCTTGTCCCACAGGGGGGGTGATCGGCGCACCTGGATGGCTTGGGTAAGCCAAGCTGATTCTCGACCAGCCCCAAGGAGCGGTCACAAGGGTCGACGCGAAGCTTGTCCGGTAGTAATCGCTTCCGAGCAGCACCGTGTTTCGCGCAAAGAGCACATCGAAATGCCCGACGACGTCGAGATTGGCTGAAAACGTCGTCTGCGGCGCGTAAACAATGTTAGTGAACCTGGTTGCGGCCGGATTGGCGCCTCCGGTGACGCTCGTGGCCGCCAGCGTTGTCTGTGTCGCGGTGTAATCGATGCGGAAGTAGCCGACGCGCGCCTTGAACGACAAATCGTCATTGAACTTATGCGAACCAATCAGGGCGGCGAAGATCGACGGCGAGTGAATGGGGGAGTTCTCTGTATAGTTGACGTTCCGCGGCCGCGTCACGAAAGCGCCCCGGAACGTCGGATTATCGGGTCTGTACATGGAGGCCAGATCGTTGTTGTATTCAGCCTCCACCTTCAGCCATGTCGACTCGCTGGGACTCCATTTGACAACGGGCGCGATGAAGAAGTTTTGACTGTGGGTTAAGTCGATGAACGAACCATAAGGCGCGCCATTGTTCTCATAAGAGGTATCGAGACGATAAAGGATCGACTTATCCGCAGTCAGGGGGCCGGTGGCGTTTGCGACCGTGCGATAAAGGGCAAGCGACCCTATCTGCTGATTGATGGCATAGTGAGGCGTGGCTTGAGGCTCTTTCGTCATAATATTGACGATGCCGCCAGGTTCAGAGAGCCCATAGAGGACAGCGGCGGGTCCCTTCAGCACCTCGATGCTGCTCACATTGGCGAGCTGTCTCGCGCCACCGACATCGGCATTGCCGAGCCCTTCCATGCGAAATCCGTCCCGGAATATGTTCGGAGTCTGAAAGCCGCGAATGACGACTCCGGCGGTCCGGGCGAAACCGCCATACTGGGAGGCGGTCGGAACATAGACGCCGCTGACGTTGCGCAGCGCCTGGGCGAGCGTAATGTCCTGCTGATCTTCCATAACCTTCTGCGTGATCACTTGCACATTTATCGGCGTATTCATGATCGGCGTGTTGGTCTTCGTCGCCGTGGAGGCGTTCGGCACGACATAGCTGTTCTGGGGCGTCAGAACGGGCGCGCCGGCCCCGCCACGCCCATCGCCCGCGCCGTCGCCGTCGCTGTCGGCATTTGTGCTCGTTCTTGCGGCGCCTGGGCCTCGCCGGACGTCGCCGTTCCCATGCCTCACGCCGCCAATGTCGATCGTCGGCAGCGACTGTTGCGCGAGCGCTGAAGAAACTGACGCCAGCGCGGCAACGCTGGCCGTGTATAAAATGTGACGACGGCGCATGCTCTTGGCCTCCATATCTCGTACGCCGATCGAATCGGCGTTGGCGCGCCCCAGGCGCGAACCCGCATCGATTTCAAGGGGTAGCGCACCATTTCTGACATGGTCCTTTCAAGACGCCTCAAGCAGAGCTTTGTTTGTCGCTGTTGCTTTGAAGACACACCGCGACTGATTATGCTTTGTCTCCACCGGTCCGGCGCGCGACGCCGACTGCGACGTTGACCAAGGGAGCGTCGGCGCATGACCATCTTGCTGGTTGAAGACGAGCCGGAGATGGCGGGTTTGATCGTCGATCAAATCCGCCATGCGGGCTTGGTCGTTGATCACATGTCCAATCTCGCAGATGCGCGGCAGGCCCTTCGGGACTTGTCTTATGATCTCGTATTATTGGATCGACGCTTGCCTGACGGCGACGGGCTGAGCTTGGTGCCGGAAATTCGAGCCGCCCAACCGGGCCTGCGCGTGATTATGCTGACCGCGCTCGACAAGACGAGAGACAAGGTCGCGGGTCTCGACAATGGCGCCGACGACTATTTGATCAAGCCGTTCGATGTCGAAGAACTCCTCGCCAGAATTCGTGCTTGCCTGAGAAGACCGGGCGGGACCACGATCCCGCCGATCAAGCTAGGGTCGTTGGAGTTCGATTTCGCGACGCGCGCGGCTTGTGTTCGCAACAGACCGGTTCTGTTTCACGGAAAGGAGCTCGCTTTGCTGGAAGCACTGCTTCGCCGGGCCGGACAAGTCGTCGCCCGAAAGACTCTGATGGGTGAGATTTACGGTCTTGACGAGGAAACGCTGCCCAATGCTCTGGACGTGCTCGTCTCGCGTTTGCGCAGACGCCTCAATCAGCTTGAGGCGGGAATCGCCATACACGCCGCGCGCGGCATTGGCTATCTTTTTGCTGAACAGACGCCATGAGAAAACAGCCGTCGCTACTAAAACGTCTCGCCGGTTCGCTGGTCGTCGTCCAATTTGTAATGGTGCTGATCACCCTCGAAGGAATCATATTTATGGATTTGGCGGCTGGTTTGGTATCCGGCGGTTCAGATCTCGACAAACACGCTGAACGGCATGTGAGGCAATTAGTTGCGAACTCAATCGTACAGGCGACGGATGGTTCGGCATTGATCGCGCCAACAGCCGCGCTGGAGCGCTACGGCGCGCGAACGCCGACCTTCAAATATGCCGCCCTTGACCCTGCCACTCGACGCTTGCTGCCCGGTTCGTCTGCGGATTTGGTGAGGAGCTTAGGCCACATCGATCACATACAGATTGACGTCACGAAATTTGCGATCGTCGGCGATCACGGAGCGCACCACATGGGCAATATGCGCAAGCTCGAAACTCCTGCCGGAGAATTCGTTATTGTAACATATGGCTATGCGTTCGACGTCGCCGACATCGATATGATGTGGTCGATGATGACGCCGTTTGCCTCCATGCGCGTCTTTACGACTTTGTGGCCCCTCATCTTGATGACCCTCGCAATTGCATTGTTCGTCGCGCGAAGCAGCCTGAAGCCGCTTCAGCGCGCTGTCGCATCCGCGAAGGGAATAGACCTGACATCCTTGGATCAACGTCTCCCCACCGATGACGTTCCGGTCGAAGTGCTTCCGCTGGTCAACGCCGTGAACGACGCGCTGGCGCGGGTCGATTTAGGCGTCACTCAACAGCGTCGTTTTATCGCAAATGCCGCGCATGAGTTGCGAACGCCCGTGGCGATACTCAATGCGCGAATCGATAGCCCGAGAAAGCCGACCTTTGAAATCGACGTCAAACGTGATGCACGCCGCATCCGAAACATCGTCGAGCAATTGCTGGTCGCGAGTCGGCTTGGAGAGCTACCGGAAGAAGCGGAGCAGGAAGTCGATCTTATAGAGATTGCGGAACGCCAAGTCGTCGATCATATGGTCGTAGCCATCAAAAGCGGTCGACAAATCGATTTCCGCGCGCCGCAGACCCAGGTCATCGTGAAGGGCAACCGCCGGGCGCTGGAAAGCGTCGTCGCCAACCTCATCGACAACGCGCTGCACGCCGAGCCTGAGAACGGAACGATCGTCGTTCGGCTGACGCGAGAGGCGACGCTGGAGGTCGTCGACCACGGCCCGGGCGTGTCGGAAGCCGAGCGGGAATTAATCTTCGAACCCTTCTGGCGAAAAAGCGACGCCGGGCCAGGAACCGGGCTCGGGTTGGCGATCGTCAAAGAAATCGTCGAGCTGCATAAGGGCCGGATCTCGATCGAAACCACCCCGGGCGGCGGGGCGACATTCAAGGTCTCGCTTCCGCCAGCATAGTCAGCTGCGCGTCGCTCGCTTGGCAGAAAAAGCCATCTCGATCGAAAAGGCCAAAGAACTCACTCGGGGGGATCGGCGGTAACGGACCTCCGCTACCAGTTACGGGCTTTTCGTATTAAATACAGCTATATAATGAATTTTGCTGCGACGCCATTCCTCGCCATATTACTACGATACCGCTACCACCGTT
>NZ_JAKFWS010000144.1 GCF_021731785.1 Methylocystis sp. | reverse complement strand
CCACAACAAGCATCCCCCACCGCCCGCTCAATGCCAAAGCGGGCAGACCTGCAAACAGTTCAGATGGGGGTCAATTTTGGACGCCGATCCCCCAAGTTAGGGGGTCAAAATTGCACGCCGAAACACAGAGAACTGAACAAAGTCCCCATACCGACCTGGAGCGCTCCCCTCTCCATCGCCGTATGAAGGCCGGCGGAATTGGCGGCGGCAACACGCGCACAGGGTTGAGTTTCGAAAATGAGAGCGACCTTCTCGGCGCGATTTCGCGCGCGCCGGGTTACAGCGTCACAGGCTCGATCATCTTCTATGAGGGCCGCGAAGTGGCGCGCAGCTATCGCAAGCACGCTCTTTACAGGATGCTCACCCAGCATGGCGTCAACTACCGCGACCATCTATCGAAGATGCTGCTGCCCGACGACGCCATCTATGTGATCGTCAACAACACCCTGTTCATCGTCGAAATGAAATTTCAAAAAATTCGGGGCTCGGTCGACGAGAAGCTGCAAACGTGCGACTTCAAAAAGAAGCAATATCGGAAGCTCCTCGCGCCGCTCAATTTCGAGGTCGAATACATCTACATCCTCAACGACTGGTTCCGGCATCCGCAATATAAGGACGTGCTCGATTACGTGATCTCGGTCGGCTGCCAGTACTATTTCCACTATCTGCCGCTGCAAAAATTGGGCTTGCCGGTGCCGTCCGAAACAGCGGGCGAGGAGTTGCCAATGGCGGCATAAGGATTGTCCGTTATCGACAACCCCGCCATAGACCCCGCCTTTAGGGTAAGGCGGGGCAATGGGTCGAAAGAATCAGAAAGCACGGGCCGCGCGCGTCGGGCTACCCGCCCGACTCCGTGTCTTTTTCGGGCTGCGCGTGGGCGCGCGCCCGACTTCGGCAAAGAGCGAAAAGCGTGGGCGCTTTTCGCTCCGCCTCCGCCCTCGTCTCTTCTGTCGAAGCGCCTTCGGGAAAAGCCCCGGAGTCGGGCGGGTATCCCGGACAGGATCGACATCGAGCATCATGCGGTAACATGACGTGACGGAAAGCAGCGCCGACGCGCGCGGCCCTGCATCGAGATTGACTCAAGACGCGACGGACAAGACGGGCGTCGTTCTCTCGCTCCCCCATCGAGCCAACACCCGACCAACCCGCCAATCATGGCGCTTGGCCGCGCGCTTCCCTCAAGGCGACCCCTGCGGGGCGGCTGCGCCGGCCTTGACCGAATCGCCGCCAAGCGCCCACGCATAAGCGTGTCGGCTCCAGGGGGAATGTCGCTCCATGTCTCACCCGAGGGAAGATCGTGGTGTCCGTTCATGACTGCAAGTAGTCAAATTCAACTTGGCATCCAACCATCGCCATGGGGTACACCCAATTCTGACCCAGCGGCCAAGCAGAAGGCTGGGCACCGCCCCGAGTTCCGGGCAGCCGGGATAGGCCATCGCAGCAGCGATGACATGGGTTGCGCCAAGCCAGCCCGCGATGATGGCCAGCGCGATCGAGCTGGCGGCTGACCACGGAAGAGCCAGAGCCAGCGACAGCAGGGCGACGCCGACAATCAGCCTGGCTCGACGCTGGCCGCCGTTCAGCGGACGCCAGTCGGCGGGATCGCCATTGCAACAGGGCGTCATGCGTTCTTTCATCGCTTACCCCGCGCAGCAGGAAAGTTGCTTCACGTCCTTGGAGAAGGTCTGCGCCGCGAGCTTTAGCCCTTCGACCATCGTCAGGTAAGGGAACAATTGGTCAGCCAGTTCTTGCGCCGTCATTCGAGCTCGAATGGCGAGCGCCGCCGTTTGGATCAGTTCGCCCGCATCCGGCGCGACAGCCTGTACGCCAATGAGTCGGCCCGAGCCGACTTCAGTGACAAGCTTTATGAAGCCGCGCGTGTCGAAATTCGCGAGGGCGCGCGGCACGTTGTCGAGCGTCAGCGTGCGACTGTCGGTCTCGATGCCCTCATGGTGCGCTTCCGCTTCACTGTAGCCCACGGTCGCGACTTGTGGATCAGTGAACACGACGGCCGGCATCGCGGTCAGGTCGAGGGCGGCGTCCCCGCCGGTCATGTTGATCGCTGCGCGCGTGCCGGCCGCCGCCGCGACGTAGACGAATTGCGGCTGATTGGTGCAATCGCCGGCAGCGTAGATGTGGGGCGCGCTGGTGCGCATGTGCTTGTCGACAATGATTGCGCCCTGTGGGTTGACGGCGACGCCGCCGGCTTCCAACGCCAGCCCCCGCGTATTGGGCGCACGGCCAGTGGCGATCAGCAGTTTGTCGGCGCGCAGTTCGCCGTCACCGGTCGTAAGCACGAATTCCCCGTCCACGAACGCCACGTTGCTCGCTTGCGTGTGTTCCAGCACTTCGACGCCCTCCGCTCGGAAAGCGGCTGTGACCGCCTCGCCGATCGCCGGGTCTTCCCGGAAGAAAAGCGTGCTGCGCGCGAGGATCGTCACCTTGCTGCCCAGCCGGGCGAAGGCTTGGGCCAGCTCGACAGCCACGACCGACGAGCCGATCACCGCCAAGCGCGCGGGAATCGTGTCGCTCGCCAGCGCCTCGGTGGAAGTCCAGTAGAGCGTCTCCTTCAGCCCCGGTATGGGCGGAACAGCCGGGCTCGCGCCCGCCGCGATGAGGCAGCGGTCGAATCTGATTTCGCTTTCGCCGCCTTCGTTCAGCCGGACGATGAGGGTGTGGCTGTCTTGGAACTTGGCCTCGCCACCCAGCACGGCAATGGCGGTATTGCCTTCAAGAATCCCCTCATATTTGGCGTGCCGCAGCTCATCGACGCGCGCCTGTTGTTGGGCGAGCAGTTTTTCCCGCTTGATCGTCGGAATAGTCGCGGCAATGCCCTCGTCGAACGGGCTCTCCCTGCGTAGATGCGCGATATGCGCGGCGCGGATCATGATCTTGGAGGGCACGCAGCCGACGTTGACGCATGTCCCCCCAATCGTCCCACGCTCAATGAGCGTGACCCGCGCGCCGTCTTCGGCGGCGCGCAACGCGGCCGCCATGGCCGCTCCGCCGCTGCCGATGATCGCCACCCGCAATGGCGCGCCTCGACGCCCTTGCTTTGCTTCATGATCAGGTGTCTTACCCGACCGTCTATTTTGAGGGGTGGAGTCGCGGGCGCGTTTCGCGGCCACTGCTTGATAGCCTGCTGCCTGCACAGCGGCGGAGAGCGCCGCTGGGTCGAGCGCCTCGTCGCCGCTGACCCGCGCCGTTCCTTCGGCGTAGGACACATTCGCCTCATGCACGCCAGGGGCTTCGAGCAACACTTTTTGAACATGGCTCGCGCAGCTGCCGCAAGTCATGCCGGCAATCTGCAAAACCACACTGTTCCCTTCGCGCCCTGGTTCGGACGAGACGGGAGATTCCTCAGAGCCAAGTCGTTGCCCAAGGGCATGGCGCAGGCGCGCGAGAAGCGGCAGGACTTGGCCCGTCGCAGCCGTCATCGTGTCGGCGAGCGCTGTCTTGAACGAAGGTCGCTGGTCCATGGCTCATTTCTTCAATTCGGAAGGATAACCGGCCCCTTCGGTCGCCTTGGTGAGCGCTCCGATGCTGGTCTTGGCATCGTCGTAAGTGACCACCGCTTCCTTCTTCTCGTAGCTCACTTCAGCTGCTTGCACGCCCTCGACCTTGCTTAACACCTTCTTGACGGTGATTGGGCAGGCGGCGCAGGTCATGCCGGAGACCGACAGGGTGACCGTTTGGCTGGCGGCCCAAGCCGGTGCGCTGAAAACAGCGGCCAAAGCGATCATTACGGCGAGTTTTTTCATGTTTGGGAGTCCTTTTCAGTATAACAGCGGGAGCACATACGGGAACACGATCGACCCTCCGACCAGCGCCGCAACGCCCCAGAAGATCACCTTGTAGGCTGACCTCACCTGAGGCGCGGCGCAGGCCTCTCCCGGTTTGCAGACCACGGCCGGGCGATAGATTCGACGCCAGGCGAAGAACAGCGCAACGAACGCCACGCTGAGGAACAGCGGCCGAAATGGCTCGAACGCCTTAAAATTGCCGAGCCAGGCCCCGCTGAACCCGAGGCTTACCAGCGCCAGTGGACCAAGGCAGCAGGCCGATGCCAGGATTGCGGCAACGCCGCCTGCGGCTAGGGCCTTGTGACCGTTTGATTGTCCAGACATGGATTCCTCTTTGTTAGTAAGCTCCAGCGCCTCGGTTCAGTCGGCGAGAACCCAGCGTGCAAAAAAGAAGAGCGCAATGGCGATCCCCGCCATCACCCCGAGCCCTGTCGGCGTCATCGCCATCTGTATGAGACCGAGACCGTCGCCATCACACATCGTTCTCTCCTCCATCATCAGATTGCAAAGTCGATCCGCCGGGTCGCGCATTGATCGCCATTGTTTCCGCTTTCGCGTTGACCTATTGTCACCCTAGGGCCTGTAGTCGCTACAGGGTCAAGAGGTTTTTTCTGGGAGGTGCCAAACATGAAAGCGGCAAATGCGCTCTCGATCGGCGCACTGTCGAAACACAGCGGCGTCAACATCGAAACGATCCGCTATTACGAGAAGATCGGCGTCATGCCGACGCCCGATCGCAGTGCGAGCGGGTACCGGCTCTATGGGCCGGATCATCTCAAGCGGTTGAGCTTCGTGCGCCGTGGCCGACAGCTCGGGTTCAGCCTCGATGAAATCCGAGGCCTGCTTCGTCTTGTTGACGGAGACACTTACACCTGCGCGCAAGTTCGTGAGTTGACACTGGATCACGTAGCGGAGATTCGCCGCAAGATTGCGGACTTAAAGCGGCTCAAGCGGGTGATGGAGGAAATGGCGGCGCAATGTAGCGGAGGCCGCGCGCCCGAATGCGCAATTATTGACGCTCTCTTCGATGTTCGCCAACTGTTAGCTAAGGACAACACACGTCTTCGCACAAGGTAAAATCGTTCTTAGGCCACCATCCCTTTCGGATCGTGGCCGGAAACGAGCCGACGGTGAGCGGGGGGCTCGGCAGTCGCGTCATCACGCACAATTGACTTGCGACGCCATGTAGCCCCGGCGCGCCTTCCGGGAAGAAGGCGCTGCCCGCATCACTTCCCTATCGCGATGCGCACGGCACGCCGGCTCTCTTCCGGCTATGGATACGCAAACATATTCTCTCATGCTTGGCGCTCGCGCATCGGGCGAATTCGTCACGTTCGACGAGGACGAACGCCGCCGGCATTTGTATCTCATCGGCCAGACCGGCACCGGCAAGAGCACTTTGCTGCTCAATCTGTTGCGCCAGGATTTCGAGAGTGGGGCCGGCGTCGCGTTGCTCGATCCGCACGGCGACCTCGCACGCGCGGCGCTCGACCATATCCCCCGCCGGCGCACCAACGATCTAGTCTACATCGACCCCGCCGATTTGGAGCGGTCGATCGGCTTCAATCCCCTCTCGCGCGTGCCGCCCGATCTCGCGCCTATCGTCGCCGACGGGATCGTGTCCGCCTTCCGGCACGTGTGGCCCGACAGTTGGGGGCCGCGTCTCGACTACATCTTGACGAACGCCGTCCGAGCCTTGCTCGACGTTCCCGGCGCGACCTTGCTCATGCTCCCCCGCCTTTTGATCGACACGCCTTACCGCGTGCAACTCGTCCATCGCCATGTGCATGATCCCGTGGTGCGGGCTTACTGGCAGAACGAATACGCCGGCTACACGGAGAGTTTTCGCCGCGAGGCGATTGCCCCCATTCAGAACAAGATCGGCAAGGCGTTGATGACTCCCTCGCTGCGCAACATGCTGGCGCAGCCGAGGAGCACGATCACCCCGCGCCGGCTGATGGACGAGAGCGCGATCGTCATTTGCAATCTTTCGAAGGGCGCGCTCGGCGAGAGCACCGCGCATCTTCTTGGCGCATTGCTAGTCACTTCGCTCGCACAGGCGGCGCTGTCGCGCGCCGACACACCAGCGGCCGGGCGGCGCGTGTTCCATCTCTACGCCGACGAGTTTCAATCCTTTGCCACGGAGAGCTTCTCGCTCATATTGAGCGAAGCGAGGAAATATGCACTGACGCTTACCCTCGCGCATCAATATCTCGACCAGCTTCCGCTCCCCCTACGCGCCGCGATCTTCGGCAATGCCGGCTCGATCATCGCCTGCCGCACCGGCGTATCCGACGCGCCAATCCTCGCCGAGCAGATCGGGCTTGGCGGCGAGGACGCGCTGCTCGACCTTCGCAACTTCACCGCCTGGGCGCGGCTCTTGCGCGGCGGACAGCCGTCCTCCCCTATCCCTTTCGATCTCTTTTCCGCGCCCTGGCCAATACGCCCGTCGCCCCATCGATTAATCGAAACGAGCCGGATGCGCTTTGGACGCGATCGCAGCGAGGTCGAGGAAAAGATTCGGCGGTTTCTCGCGGCCTAACGCACAGCGACTGCTATGTCGCATCATGATAATTCGCGAAGCGCAGGGACGCCGACACCTCCGCGCTATTTGTTCATTTTCAAATTCAGGTTTGTGTTCCCGCAACCGCAGCGAAGGGCTTCCCTCTCACCCTTCGCAGGCGAGACGCACAAGAACTCCGAGCACGGTGCATTGGAGCATTGCATCGATTTTAGGAAGACCTGAAACGCTGTGGCGACTGAGGCGAACTCTTTGGGCTGCAAGTTTGCCCACGCTGTGTAATGCACAGCCTTGTTGATCATCCATTGTTCGGATTGCGTGTCTGCGATTTTCTGCTTTGCTTCCGCCTGCTTCGCTTCGATCTCGGAGACACTTTTGTTCCACGAAGCAGCAGATTCCTTGGCTTCCTGAAGGCGCGCCTTCCAGGTCTGTATGACTGTCGGCCATAAATCGCCCAGGTCATATTGGCCGTTCCCGTGATACTCGACCCGGGCGCGCAAATTGTCGGCAAGAATTGTCGACACGTATTCAAGATAGCGACGCAAAGTCGCCGCCGCTCCGGGCACATCAGAACTTGCGAGCTTGCTCGCTATTTGCGTCCAAACATCTTCTTCACTCCAGACCTGCGGGCCTGAATCCACCGTCCATCCCCCGAAGCTGATGCTACCCTGAATAAGGTTCTCGGTTCGCATGAATTGCAACCAGACGGGATCATGCGTCGTGAGAACAAATTGTGTCTTCGGGAATTTCGTCTTCAGCAAAGCACAAACTTCACGTCGGTGCCCAGCGTCGACTGACATAAGCACGTCATCAAGCACAGCCAGCGTAAACTCATCGCCAAGCGTGTGCTTCATCAGTGCAAGATAAAGGCATAGACCCATGCCATCCTGATGGCCTTCACTATGGTAGGCTCCCGGCGGAAATTTGCCGCGGCCATAAAAGTCTACATCGAATGCCAGCTTGCCGACGGATGGAGTCAGCTTGCCTTCAAATTTTTCTTCGTCGTCACGGTTGATGAAGCTATAGTACTCGGTGAAGTCATTTTGGACGGTGTCGTAGATAGCCTCAAGCACAGATGTGCTGACCTTTCCATAGTGCTCAAAAACCTTAGCAGCCAAATCCGCGCGTTTAAAGGCGGCCTCAGCTTCTTCTTTCGTCGAACGGCACCGGTCATATTTTTCCTGTGCGACGATTAGGAACTCCTTCGCAGCCTCCTCTTTGGAAGGATCTGGCAATGCATCCACGTACTGTTTGAGATCGTCCGTGACTTTCGTCACCGCGTTCGAAAGTGCTGCACCAGTTCGCTTGAGCGCTTCAACGGCGTCCGCAATCCCACCAGGGTCGGTGCAGACTTTTTCGATCGCAGCGCCATCGTTCTCGCAAGCGAGAATAAATTCTGACATTGCAGCGGAGTCAATTTTCGGCTCGGCCTGACCACAGGCCTGCACTATTTTTTTCGCAGCAATCACGATGTTCTCAAGATTGGACGTGAGCGGCTGAATGGCCTTGTTAAGCTCATCCAGCACTGTCAACGCAGCAGATGCATTCGCAACCTTCTCTTGGAGATGCGCTTTTAGTTCATTCACGTCCCAGGCCGTATCGCATAGCGGACATGCTTCATCCTCGATTAATTCCAAGCCCTGCTCGACCAGCACCTTCTGCCTGAAGCTTTTTAGTATCGCCGGGTTGCTAATAAGATTTGTCAATGTAACGAAGGCTTCATCTTTGCTCTTCTTCAGAGCAGCATCTCCTGCCTCCACAACATACTGGTGATAGATCGCGAGATCGGACAGCGTTGTTGCCTTTGACAATCGTTGCTTTGCCGGCACCTTGCCTTCTTCCGCCACGACGTCCTGCTTTATCAAAGTTTGCGGCGTCAGATCAGGCAACGGCTCGAGTTTCAGCAGATTACGCCGCTCGTTCACCGCAATAAGGAGATCGTCCTTTTTTGGGGCCTTGATGCCAAGATACTGGAAGAAGTCCTGTTTGGTGCGGCTGTCATCGGTCGCAGCTTTTGTGGACTCTTTCTTTGCATCGTTGGCGACGCGTTGAAATGACATGCGTACCTTTTCAATTTGATCCAGACGTAACAATGTTTGGACGTCTTTGGAGCGGTCTCCGGCCGGCGTCAAAATGTATTTGATGATCTCACGGCGTGAGAGCGCGAATTCCGGATGTGTTTCTAGCTGCGCGAGAAGAGCCTGAGTTTTTGTATCGTTTGGGGTAACACTTGGCGTTGCAATACCCTTAACGGTTCGCTCAATCGTGATGCTCTTTCCGAGCAATGGTGCGTAAGCTGTTATTCTGACGATTGACTTCTCGGGATTGGAAACGGAGTCGACGTGAGGCGCATGCGCCTTCACGCTAAGCTCGGCCGTTCCCGTGCCACCTAGGCGCGTGATATTCCCTGTCAGAGCAAATTCTATCGCATCGACTATGCCACTCTTGCCGGTGCCATTCGGTCCCGCAATGCCGAAACTTTTCTTGTCGAGCGAGAGCGTCAGATTTCTAATCCCTCGAAACTCCACGATCTCGATTTTTTCAATGCGGATCATTTCGCTGTTTCGTTTGGCTTGAAAAGTGCTTTGCGCAAACTGTCGACATCGAGTTTTTGTTGTTCGAGGCTTTGTCGAAGCGCCTCGACTGCTTCGTTGCCGATAGTCTTTTCGCTCTCAAGCTTCTTTAGGAATTCGGCGAAGACCAACGTGACGGTAGCAGATAGCGGCGGGAGTGCGTTTGGCATAGATAAAGCTTACGCGCGATATTCGAGGTCTGCAACCAAATGAAGTATTGAGCGCCTCCGCCGCCCATCAAATATTCACGAATGGGATGCGCCGCTCTCCAGCGAGGCGCGGCGCGGCTGACCCCGCCAAAGCCCGACAGGCCCCGGCCAACCCCGACAGACAAAGCTCCGACATTCGGCTGTTAGAATGAAACCATGAGCCATGGCGCTTCAGCCTCAATAGTGACTCGCCGACCGCGATTCCGCCGCTCACCTAAAGCGCCTGCCTTCCGGGTAACCGACGATGACATCCGCATCATCAGGCACATTGCGCGACATCGCTTCTTGCGGTCGACGCACATCGCAGCGCTTGTGGGGCGATCGCTCGATCGGACAAATGATCGGCTGTGCCACCTCTTTCATGCGGGATACGTCGACCGTCCCCGCGCCCAACTCGACTACTATCCGACGAAGGGTTCCGCGCCGATGGTCTATGCGCTCGCCGATCGGGGAGCGCGGCTGTTGCGCGATCGTGTAGACGTCGACCCGTCGGGGATCGACTGGCGTCGCAAGAATTTGGAAGCCGGCCGACCCTTCATCGAGCACCAAATGGAGATCGCTGACTTCGAAGTTGCGGCGTACCTTTCGGCCGAGCGTTCCGGTTACCACTACGCCAACGCCGAGGAGATAGCGTCTCGTTTGCCGGGAACGTTTGCATCCGATCTTGGCGGCAATCTGCTCGCGCTTCGGGTCACAGTTTCGCACCAGGGGGCGCGCCACGAGATCGGACTTGTCCCCGACATCGCCTTCGCCATCGACTTGAAAAATGGCGCGCCCCGAAACTTCGTCGTCGAGATTGACCGAGGCACAATGCCGATCAGGCGAACGGACTTTTCCCAAACCAGCATCGAGCGCAAACTTCGCTCCTACCTCTCAGCCTATGTCTCCCGCCTCTTCGAGCGAAAGTTTGGCTGGAAGTTCTTTCGCGTGCTGTTCGTCACCAGCGACGACAATCGCGTCCGCTCGATGATCGAGGCGCTGCGATCCATTCAGCCTCCCGGCGCTGCCGGTTCGTCTCTCTTCCTTTTCGCCTCGCGCGATACGCTTCGCGCCGCCGATCCACTGACCGCAAATTGGCGTGGCGTCGACGGACAACTGCGGCGGCTGTTGCCCCAATGAGAGGCGAAAAGCCTATTGGGTCGGGCGCAGGTGTGCGCACAACCTCTCAAGAATTCAGGTTGTTGTCACCGCGAAGTGGGGGAAACGGTTTCCCCCACCATTTCCCTCTCTCTTTACCCCAAGCCGTCCAAGGGTGCCTCGCCGGCCGGCCGGCTAGAATGGAGGAAAACAACTATCGAGTCTGGCTGGATTGTCCAACGACGGACTTCCATAAGAATCTGAAATCACGAAGAAAGCTTTTTCGAAGACATTAATCGGGTCATTGATTCGGAATATATGAGCCGATTAATGAGCCGATATAGGTCGGCCGACCTTCTCCTGGCATTCTTCTCTCGCCAAAGCACGGGGCGAAACCATGCCAAATGCATGGGTGCTCGTGGCGCGAATTCGAAGCGATGCGCCGCCAGCAAGCGACGCAAGGCGCTGACGTTGCGCGTATTTCGCCGCATCCAAAAATCGTTTCGCCGGTGCTTTCAGAAAGCGTCGCCGAAGCGACAAAATCCGCGCGCCCTTGACGGGTCTTTTTCGCGGCGTACCCTGAAAGTCAGTCTCCGGAAACTTCCTCAACTTTGCGATCCGCGCGGGCGGGCGGCGGGGCTCTGCGTCCCTCGCCGCCTGCCTACGCAGGACATCGCAACCTCGCCGGAAGGAGTTTCCAATGCCGGAGAAAGAGCAACCCAAGCAGCCGACGCATCGCGCCTATTCAGTCATTCGCCGCGAAGGCCAGGACGACTTTTGGCTAAACGTCGGATTGGTCTTTCCGCACAAGGACGGCGGCGGCTTCAACATCATGTTGCAAGCCCTTCCGCTTGACGGGAAGATCGTGTGCCGTGAGATCACGGACGACGACCGAGACGAAGCGCCGGCGCAGCAGCGTCACCGTTCGACAAACGGTCGCTCACCGCAGGGATCGCATCGCCGTTGAACATGGCGACGCATCAGATTCGACGAGCCGCCCAACGGGCGGCTCACTCAATTTTGGCGCTCGATCTTGCTACCTATTTGCTACCTAGAGCAAAAATTGCCACCGCATAATTTTCTGTAAGTTTTTGATATTCTTGGTGAGCGCGGTGGGGCTCGAACCCACGACCCCCTGATTAAAAGTCAGGTGCTCTACCGACTGAGCTACGCGCTCTCTCAAGAAGCGGCGGGTTGACGCCGCTAAAGTCGACTGAGCGGGTCGGTCCGTTCGGCCGCGCGGGGTCTTGTCCCGCCTTTGCGATCAACTACCGGCGGGCGCCCTCCCGGTCAACCCTGGCGGCGCCCGCGCGCCTTTCACTCGGTAATCTTGGCGAAAAGCGCCACCAGCCCGAAGAGAACGGCCGAGACTGCCGTCGTGATCGCGGCTTTCTTGAGGAGATCCGGCGATGCGGGGGCGCCGCGATCGGCGCCTTCGGGCAGTTCTTCTTCAGCTTCTTCGGACGAACGGACGCCGAGCGGCAGCACGGCGAGTAGCACGATCCACCAGATCGTCAGGTAGATCGCGGCCGCAAGCGGCAGTGAAAAGGGCATCAGGCCTGCTCGAGTTCGATCAGCGCGCCGCAAAAATCCTTGGGATGGAGAAACAGCACCGGCTTGCCATGCGCGCCGATCCTTGGCTCCCCGTCGCCCAATACGCGCGCGCCGGAAGCCTTAAGCTGTTCGCGCGCTTCGAGAATGTTTTCGACCTCATAGCAGATATGGTGGATCCCGCCCGAAGGATTTTTCGCAACAAAGCTGGCGATCGGCGAATTCTCCCCATAAGGCTCGAGCAGCTCAATCTTGGTGTTGGGCAATTCGACGAAAACGACCGTAACGCCATGGTCCGCCAAGCTTTCTGGAGTCGACACTTTCGCGCCGAGGGCGTCGCGATAGACGGCGGAAGCCCTTTCGACGTTGTCGACGGCGATAGCGACATGGTTCAGGCGGCCGATCATTTTCACCCTTCCGGAAAAACGCTGTGCTGCGCCAATAAGCGTTGAGGCGCGCGATTTCAACCGGCGGGGCGCGCCTCGGTGTGCGGCGTGCGGCTTAGTCCGTCGATCGCGAGGCGCAAAGACGCCAATCGCGGATCGACTCGAACGAAGGAGCTCCACGGGCAGCCTTCGGCAATGCCGCGGCGAATGGCGTCGAGCGCTCGGGAACGCTTGCCGAGGGCAAAATATGCCGCGCCGAGAAAGCTGGGCGGCGCGTAGAGTTCGGCGTCTTCGATCAAATCGCCAATGAGCGCCTCAGCTTCTTTGGCGGCGCCAGCGCGCGCTAGCGCATAGGCGAGCACGGTCAACTGCAAGGGATCGTCCGGGCTCGAGGCGACCGCGCGTTTTGCGGAGCTGACCGCCTGCTCATGAAAGCCTTGGAGGCTGTAGGCGATGGACATCACGAGATGCAGAGTCGTGGCGTCGGGCCGCAAGTCGAGCCCGTCGCGGGCATAGCGGCGGGCGCGTTCGAGATCGCCGGCGCAAAGGATGAGCCAGGCGCGCAATGACAGCAGCCCCTGATCATGCGGCGAGTTGACCAGTCCCTCTTCGCAGTCGGCGAGCGCGTCATCGAGACGATCCGCAGCTGCGAGCAGCCAACTGCGGTAGACGCGCGCCTTGCCGTAGAGCGGATCGTCGGCGACCGACTGATCGAGGAGCGCGACGCCTTCGGAAATCTTGCCCTTCAGCGCGCCGCGGGCCCAGCCGAGGACGGCCCGCGCCGGCGTGTGATCGCGCGCTGGGCCAAGCGCCCGGCCGGCGAAATCCTCAATCATCGCCGCCGCCTCGGCGGGACGAAGAAATCCGCGCGCGACGCGGCCAGCGGCGATATCGGCGGCGAGCGACCAGACCGAGGGATTGCCGGGGTCGAGCTGGGCGGCTGAAGCGATCGCTTCCTGCGCACGGGCGAAACCCTCGCGCGTGCGGTCTCCGGCAAGCTCATAGGCGGTCTGCCATAGATCGAGAATATGCGGCTCGGTCGACGGCGCGAGCCGGACAGGTTCAACGGAATCCTGATCGACGATTTCAACTGCGGCGCGGAAGGTGAGGCCCCGGCCATAGGCGGTGGCGATCAAATCCTCGCCGCCGGCCTCGCGGAGCGGCTTTCGCAAGAGATAGGCGCAGCGGTCGATCGAGTCGTCGGAGGCGGCGCGATCCGGCCAGAGCCGCGCGGCGATCTCGCTCTTGGTCACCAGGACGCCGGGCGCATCAAGCAGCAATTCAAGGAGTTGACGCGCCTGGGGGCCAAGGTGGATGCGCGCGCCGTTGCGCTGCAATCCTCCCTGCGCACTATAAGTAAATCCTGAAAATCGCTTCGCCAATTCGCCCATGGTGCCCTGCCCGGCGCGACGATGGCAAGTTGACGCGTCTTCGGCAAGAACAGATTTTGGTTAAGTCCCCAAAATTGCATAGACTTTTTCTATATCGCGGCGCCTGAAGGGGCCATTTTGGGGTGACATATTAGGCTCAAAAATAAAAAACGCCGGACGTACCTCCGGTCCGGCGTTTGAGCTCTCCATATACGCAGAACGTTGGAAGGCTCCGCGCAGTCTATGCGCGCGCAAGCTGACGGCCGCGTGACGGCGGCGTCTACCGCTCAGGCGCGGCGCGCCTTCTGCTCCTCCTTGCCCCACACGAAAATGGTCAGCGCCAGCACGCCGGCTGCAGCGAGCAGAAAGTAAGGCATTCGGGCCGACAGCGGCCGCCCGCCGACGGTGAAGGGAAACCGCGACACCCAATGCTCGCCATTCGGCCCTTCGACCGTGACGATCCCAACAAATTCGCCTGGATCCTTGAACACATGTTCGAAATTCAGCGTGCCTGCCGGATAGACCTTTGGCGGCAGATAGGCGACCGTCACCGCATCGAGAGGCGCTTGCTCCTCCTGTCCGCCAACGTCGCGGATGATGCGGAAGTCCGTCGACATCCCTCGCATCTCGTCCTGAGCATAATCGAGAACGAAAATCGTATCGCCGGTTTTTGGAATGTCCTCGCAAAACCGGTTTCGCGACGCTGCAGGCTGGTAGCCGGAGAAATACATGAAGTCGGGTCCGACTTTCAGCAGACAGGTGCTCTGCTGGCGCTGCATCGCGCCATGGGCGAATGCGCCCGACCAAGGCCCGCTCGCGAGCGCCGCGACCACAAGCCAGAAAACTGCGTTAAAGGGCTTCGACATGCCGTCCTCCCGATTCGGCGGCTGGATGACGCGACTCCTGGCGCGACGGCGGCGAAAGCCGACCTCCCGCGCCTGCCGGGGAGAGCCTGACATCTTCCGCCTTTATCCAGCCGCATCCTGTTTAACTGTGCCGAGCAGAGGCGTCCCAAAAAGAGCCTCGCCGCGCTTAAACTTAAGCTTGCGCCTCTCTAATTCGTTCAGTACCGGTTCACGCGGGGCGCGTGCGATAGCGCTCAGGAAAGAACGCGTCAGGAATGAAAAAGATGCGCTCCCTGTCGGAATTCCTCATTCTCGCAGTGCTTCTGCTTGCCGGCGACTTCGCCTGGGCCGCCGATCTCAACGATTATCCGACCTCGGCGCGCGCCGATTATGTCTTCGGCTGCATGAAAGCCAATGGCGATACGCGGCTCTCGCTCGACCAATGCTCCTGCTCGATCGACGTGATCGCAACAATTCTGCCCTATGAGCGCTATGTCGCCGCCGAGACCGTGGCGAGCGTCAATCAGCAGGCGGGACAGGTCGGCGCGCTGATGCGCAATACGGACGCGGCCCGCGATATGCTTCAAGAGTTGCGCCGCGCTCAGGCCGAAGCGCAAGTGCGGTGCTTTTAAACGCGAATCGATGTGGAAGGCGGAGAGGCCATGTTTATTCTCATTCTCGGAATCGTAATTTTTCTCGGCATTCACACGCTCACGGCGTTTCGCGAAACGCGCACCAGCCTGATCGACCGATACGGATTTCAGACCTATAAGGCCGCCTACGGACTGGTCGCCGCCATCGGTCTCGGGCTGATCGTCTACGGATTCATTCGCTACCGCGCCGAGGGCATGATTTATGTCTGGACGCCGCCGTCATGGGGACGCCATGTCGCCATGCCGCTCGTCTGGTTCGCCTTCGTCGCGATCGCGAGCCGTCGCGCGCCGCCGGGCCGCATTCGCGGCGCGCTGCGCCATCCGACGCTCGTCGCGATAAAGAGCTGGGCGCTCGCGCATCTGCTCGTCAATGGCGATCTCGGCGGCATGATCCTGTTCGGGTCTTTTCTCGCCTGGGGCGTTTTTGACCGCATCGCGGTGAAGAAGCGCGGGGACGGGGGCGCGCCGCGGATCTCTCAATTTACGCGCGGCGACGCGATCGCGCTTGGCGTCGGAACGGCGCTGTTCCTCATCGTGCTCTATCTGCATCCCTGGCTGTTCGGCGTTTCGGTGTTGCCGGCATGAGCAACGCTCGACTTCATCCTACGACGGCGCGGATTCGTCTTCGCTCGGCGCTGGCGTCTCCAGGCTGCGACCCTGCCAGGGCCAGCGGCCTTCGAGCTCCACTTCCATCGTGAAGCTCATCGCCGTGCGGATCATCACGATCAGGCCGAGGACGAAGACATTCTCGAGGCTTGGGTGTTCGACGGAGACAGTTCGGATGATGTCGCCGCCGACGAGGAACTCCAACCCCAGCAGAATCGAACGGCCGACATTTTTTCGGTAGCCGCGATAGGTGAGGGGATGTTCTCTCCAGGGCGTGAGAAAAGCGAGCGTCGACAGGACCGCGCCAGTGACGATGATCAGCACGCCGACGACGTCGAGCGCCAGGCCCGCGGCATTGATGATCTGATGGATGTTCGCGAGAAAGGGCGCTAGCATGGCGCCCTCATTCGCTGGTTCCGGCGAGACGAGACAGCGCCCGAGCGCGGCCGATGAGCGGCAGCAGCGCGGCGAGCTCCGGCCCGCTCTCGGCGCCGGTGAGCGCGAGCCGCAGCGGGTGGAAAAGCGCCTTGCCTTTCCTGCCGGTCGCCGTCTTGATGTCGCTCGTCCAGACCGACCATGTGGTCTCGTCCCAAGGCTCCGACGGCAGGAGTCGCGCCGCGTCTTTCAGAAATGAATCGTCCTCACGGATCGGCGCGATCTCGCCGTCCGCGACGCGCCACCATGTCAGAATATCGTCAAAGCGCGCAAGATTGCCGCGCGCCGCGCGCCATAAGGGCTCCGCCTTGCGGCCGACGATGGTCAAGGCTTCGAGACGCTCGCGCACATCCCGATACTCGTAGAGGGCGAGCGTGCGATGCGTCAGGGTTTCGAGATCGGCGGGGTCGAACCGCGCCGGATTGCGCGAGACATGCGACAGATCGAAGCTCTGCGCCAGCTCTTCGAGCGAGCGCAGGGCGTGGATATTGTCGGAAGAGCCGGTCAGCGTCGCGAGCGCCGCCACGGCCAGGGGCTCGTAGCCTTCTTCACGCAGCGAGGCGATCGAGAGCGATCCGGTCCGCTTCGACAGGGCCTCGCCGCCGGCGCCGACAAGAAGGTTGTGATGCGCGAAAATCGGCGCTGCCGCCTGAGGCGCGAGCGCACGGGCGAGCTGCAGCTGCACGGCGGTGTTGGTGACATGGTCTTCGCCGCGGATGACATGGGTGATCCCCATGTCGATGTCGTCGACGACAGAGGGCAGCGTGTAGAGAAAACTGCCGTCCTCGCGGATCAGAACGGGGTCGGAGAGCGCCGCGCAGTCAATATGCGCCGGACCGCGAATGAGGTCGTTCCATTCGACCACGCCGGGTTCGAGCATGAATCGCCAGTGCGGCCGCCGGCCGGCGGCTTCTAGCGCCGCCCGGTCGGACGCGCCAAGGCGCAGCGCCGCGCGATCGTAGATCGGCGGCAGGCCGCGCGCCTGCTGCATTTTGCGCCGCTTCTCCAGTTCTTCGGCGGTTTCGTAGCAGGCGTAAAGGCGGCCAGATCGCCGCAGGCGATCGGCGGCGTCTTCATAGAGCGCCACGCGCTCCGACTGTCGGAAAACAGCGTGCGGAACGACGCCGAGCCAGGCGAGATCGCTCTCGATTCCGCGCGCGAATTCCTCGCGGGACCGAGCAAAATCAGTGTCATCGAACCGTAGCGCGAATCGTCCATGGTGCGCGACGGCGAACAGGAAATTGAACAGCGCGACGCGCGCGTTGCCGATGTGAATGCGGCCGGTCGGCGAGGGCGCGAAACGAACGATCGGAGAGGTCATGAGGAAGCTTCGTCAGGCGTTTCCAGAGGAGGGTCGACAGCAGGGTCTTCAGCAGCAGGTCTCCTCTAGCTCGCGCCGGGAGAAGATTCTCGCGCCGCCGTCCTTTTGCCAAGACGCGGCGACTTTGTCAGGGGGAATATCACAATGGCCGCGCCCGGGCGTTGCGCGCCGGCGGCCCAGCGACTCCGCCAGCGTTCGCCGTCGCGATTCTCAGCGTTACGACTCTTAAGGAAAAAGCGCCGTTCATGATCCTGGCCTATATCTGCGCCGGCTGGTGCGCCGTCATTCTCATTCTCAATTTCACAAGCATGGCGCTGATGTCCCGAAAATGTCGGGCGCGGCCGCGGAACCTGCCGCCGCCTGAAAATGCGCCGCCGGTGAGCATCGTGCGGCCGCTGCGCGGGCTGGAGCCGTTCAGCGAGGAGACCCTTGGCGCGACTTTCGATCTCGACTATCCCGACTATGAGATCGTCTTTTGCGTGCAGTCGCCCAGCGACCCGGTCATTCCGCTGGTCGAGCGGCTGATCGCGGCGCATCCCGAGCGCGAGGCGCGTCTGCTCGTCGGCGACGATTACGTCAGCGCCAATCCCAAGCTCAACAACTGCGTCAAGGGGTGGGAGGCGGCGCGCCATCGTCATGTGATTCTCGCCGATTCCAACGCGCTGCCGCCGCGCGACTATATCCAGACGATGCTCGCCGCCTTCCGCGACACGACGGCGATGAGCGTTTCGATGCCGATCGGGTCGCGCCCGAAAGGCTTCTGGGCGACGGTCGAATGCGCGATCCTCAATACTTTCCAGGCGCGCTGGCAATATGGCGCAGAGGCGATCGGGGCCGGCTTCGCTCAGGGCAAGAACATGATGTGGCGGCGCGACGTCCTCGACAGGGCTGGCGGCATTCGCGCGCTGGCGAGCGAAATCGCCGAGGACGCCGCCTCAACCAAGGTCATCCGCGCCCAGGGCATGGACGTGCGCCTCGTGGATATGCCTTTCGAGCAGCCGCTTGGAAAGCGCACAGCCGGCGAGGTTTATTCGCGGCATGTGCGCTGGGCGCGTCTGCGGCGGGCGACGTTTCCCGCGCATTACGTTCCGGAGTTCATGAACGGCAGTTTTGCGGCGATCGTTCTCGGCGCCTATGCCGCCCTCCAGCTCGACGGCGGGATTTCGACGGTGGCGCTGGTCACGACGCTCATCGTCTTTTCCTTGCATAGCGGCGAGATCTGGCTTGCGCGCGTCTGCGGCTTCCCGCTCGACTGGCGCATGCCCTTCGCGCTTATCATGCGCGACCTGATGCTGCCGGTGATGTTCATCGACGCGCTGATCTATGACGACTTCGTATGGCACGGCGCCGAGATGACCGTGAGCGAGGCGGAAGAGACGACGGGGTGACGCTCCGTCTTCACAAGCGCCGTCGATTTGCGCAGTTTTCCGCAAGTTTGATTGACGCGCGCCAATGCCTTGCCCAAGCCCGCGCTGGGCTCCTGCAGTTCGAACGATCACTCTTCCTGGACACCGGCTCGAGCTTCGCATAATCTCGCCGCATCCTGGAGTTATACCAACCCGCGTTGATTAGAACCGATAGGCCCATTCGCGCAGCCCGATGGACATTATGCGCCAGGGTTGTTCGACGAGGCTGTTCCACGCATCACAGCAGTGATCGACGATATCATCGTAGGATT
>NZ_JAKFWS010000049.1 GCF_021731785.1 Methylocystis sp. | reverse complement strand
GATCCAGGATTACAATTATACCGCGACGAAGGAAGCGATCGCGCGCGCCGTCAAGGGCGAGCCGAAGGCCTCCGAAGTCGTCGCCAAGCGCAACGAAGCCAAGCACCCCTTCGCGCCGAACTGAGCCCGCGGACGTCTTCGAAATTGAAGGGGAGCCGCGCGGCTCCCCTTTTTTATTTGGGAGAACCGCGTGTCAGCGGTCATCGGCTGGGACATTGGCGGCGCCCATGTGAAGGCGGCGCGCGCGGATGACGGTCGCCTGACGGCGGTCGTTCAGATCGCTTGCGCCCCGCATGAACGCGTCTCGAGCCTTGAGCAGGCGCTACGCGACGCGCGCACGACGCTCGGCGACGCCGAACGTCATCGCGTGACGATGACGGCGGAACTCTCCGACGCATTCGAAAGCAGGGCGCGCGGTGTGATTGCGGTCGCCGCGATCGCCGCGCGCGAAATCGGCGTCGGCGACGTTCTTTTCTATGCAGGCGAACGCGGCTTCATCACGCGCGACGACATTGGCGGGAGCGTCGACGCAATCGCTTCCGCCAATTGGCGCGCTTCTGCGGAACTTGTCGCGCGTCATCGCGCCGAGGCGCTTTTCATCGACATCGGATCGACGACGACGGACCTCACGCCGATTTGCGTGGGGCGCGTCGCGTCAATCGGCGCGAGCGACGCCGAACGCCTCGCCTATGGCGAACTCGCCTATGCCGGATTTTCGCGCGGCGCGCCTCAGGCTTATGCGGCGCATGCGTCGGTCGCCGGACGTTGGACGCCGCTCGTCAACGAAACGTTCGCGTCGATGGCCGATCTGCGACGCGTGCTCGGCGATCTCCCCGAGGGAGAAACGGACGCTGATCTTTCGCCGACGGCCGACGGGCGAGCCAAGACAATTGCCGCTTCGCGGGCACGCCTTGTGCGTCTCGCCGGGCGTGACGCCGCCGAATTGACCGAGGCGCAGCACCGCGCCTTCGCGCATTATCTAGCGCGCGCGCAATTGCGCGCGATCGAAGATCAGATTGCGCTGCTCGAATCGCGCGACGCGGTTGCACTAGACGCGCCGATCGTCGGCGCCGGCGTCGGCCGCAAGCTCGTTGCGCGTTTGGCGCAGTCGCAAGGCCGGGCGTTCGTCGATTTCTCCGAGCTGATCGTGGCGCGGCCGGCTTTGGCTGATAAAGCTGCAAACTGCGCGCCGGCTACGGCGCTGGCGTTGCTGCAGCTCTGATTATCGGATTGTGAAGGGCGCGATCACGTCCATCGAGAAGAGACCCTGCGTGCGCTTGGGGCCATTTGGTCCAAAGAACGGCGCCGCATCATTCACCGCTGTCTCCCATCGAAATTCGGGCCTCAGGATCAGTCCTGAAAATAACGGAAACGCTGTCAGCTTTTGTGAAAAAGTGACGCCGGCGGTGATTGCAAGATAACTCGTTCCCTGTCCCGGAGGCTGCACGATGACGGATGGGGCAGGGAATCCATGTTCGGAGTTGACGCTGTCGAAATAACCGGGATAGGCGGCCGCGAAGAAATTTCTGTCGTCGCCCCAAAATTCGACGCGCGCGCCGAGTTTGATTGAATCGTCGATCTTGTACGTCGCATATTGCGCGATCCCATATGCATTGGCGCCGCGAGGATGCTGCGGGACGAGAGAAGTATTTAAGCCAAAGCCGTTAGGGAGAGCGTTGAGCGCGTCAAATGTGGTTCCGAAAATCGAAACCGGGTTATAGCCGGTTTCGCGAAAGTAGCTGATGTCGGACGCGAAGCTCAACTTTTCCGTCGCGTTCCAGGTCGCGGTCAGATTGTTGTACAAGGTCCAGGAGTTGTTCGGGTTGCAGGCGCAAGCGGCAGGAACGCCGCCGATGACGCCGCCCGGCCAACCGACCAATAAAGGGTCTTTCACATTCGGATTTTCCGGTCCGGAATGTGTAATCGCGAGTATCGACAGATCGCCGTCTAAAAGGTTCAGGCCAAAGCCGGCGTGAATGGAAGGCGAATTGTTGTTATCGCCCGGCCAGCCGATCGATGTGTCGACGCCGGTGACAATGCCTGCGAAAAGATCGAGCCAGTCCGCTGCATGGACGATCGACATGACGCCCGTGTCGACGAAGGGGCCGGCATTCGAACTAAGGGAGCGCGTATAGAAAATATTGTCCTTCGATGTGAGCATTTCGAAACCGTTGTAGCTTGTGAATTGGCCGACAGTGACGTCGACGCCGCCCTTCGTCAGGATTGGCAGATGGGCCTGAAGATTCGCCTCGACGATCGAAAGCTGCGTGCGATCGTGAATGAGATATTCGGTTTGGCCCAGGAACTGAGTGTAACGGGCGTCCGTGCCGAGCATTCCGATGAAGGCTAACCCAAAGTCCAGGTCGGCCGCCTTCTTGTCGAGCGGCCGCTCGACGTTCAGAATCGCTTGATTGAACTGGGGCCAGTTGGCGCGATCCGTATCAAGATGCCCGAAATTGATTTTGTTGTATGGGAGAGCGAAGTTGATGGCGACGCCTCCGGACAAATATCCGTCGATCGCAAGGCTATCGAGCCAGCTCTTAGAATCCGGCGACTTCTTTGGGGCGTCGCCGCAAACGGCCTGCGACGCCGAAAGAAGAGCCGCCATCACGGCCACAACTCGTTTCATCGCTCGTCTCTAAGGCGGATGCCTTCGAATCGAAAGGAACGCTAAAAACCACAATCGTTAACGCGTCGCGGGAACCTTCGCCCGGTCCTTATAGCCCTCAATTTTCGCCATCACCATGTCCCAGGCCTCGCGCTCGGCCTCGCCGGCGGTCTTATCGATCGCGATCTGGAGATAAGCGAGTTCGCTCTCGATCTTTTCGCGTGACAGCATGTCGAGCCGAGTCGCGAGAATCGCGGCTTCGAGCACCGCTGCGCGCGCGCGGTTCATGCCCAGGAACGGGCGATGCGACTCGATGCGCCTCACCCTGCAAAAGAAACGCGGCCGCGATTCGTGCTCCTCGACGCGCTCGACGACGAGTTCGGCGTGCGCCAGCGCCGCGGAAAGACGCGGCGCCGGCCAGTCCTCAATGTCGGTGAGCGGCCAGCTGCGCTGACCCGTGACAAGACCGACAAAAATGCGCGCGTCATCGGTGAAGCTCGCCGTCGCTCTGCCGTTATGCGTTAGATTGTAGAGAGTGGATGACGGTCGAAACGGCGCCGCGATCCAGTAGCCCTGATCCTCGATCAGTCCGAGCGGCGCGATATGCGGACGGCCTTCGGGCGACAGCGTCGTGACGACGCATTCATGTATCAGAGGCATCTTTCGCAGGTCCTTCGCCCGCTTTGCGCATGGTGTGGCCCATTTCCTTGAAGCGGGTCGCATCCTCTTGGTTAATGTCCGTGGCGGCGCCGAAGTCGAGCGGCTCGTCCTGACGATAGCGCTTGCCAAGTTTGTAAGCGAGCTCGGCCTTCATCAATTCCGCGCCAAGGTAAAAGGCGTGGGCGCCGTCATGTTCGACGGCAAGATGCGGATACAGCGCCATTGCGTCGGCGGCGACATGGTGGAAACCTTTGGCGTAGATATGCACGCCGTCCTGCGTCGTTTCAATGCGGAAATTGGTATCGCGTAGTTCGCGCGCAAGCTCGGCGATCTCTTCGGGCGTCGCAGCGTAAGGTTTGCGGTCGTGAATTTGCAGCAGCGCGTCGCTGTAGCCTTTCGGCAGCGCGCGATCCGCGCGCGCCGCGAACATCAGCCGTCGCGCGGCGTCGTGCTCCTGCAGCGTTCGACGTGTGTGTGGGGATACCTGCACTGTGAGCAGATGCCGGATGTCGAGTTCTGAACATATGCCGAGCATCGCCGCGGTCACGCCGGCGGAGTCGGCGTCGGTCAGCTCGGTGAGATTGCCAGTGCCCATCATGATCTCTGCGTCAGGCTCGCGGGCGCGCAGCTCCACATAGCGGGCGATCGATGCGGCGAAGCCGAAATGAATCGGATCGAGAATCGGATCGAGAATGGCGCCGACCCCCCGATCGCGCGCGCGCCGCGCGGCGCGCTGCAGCGAGTCGAGATCGCCGTGCGGGCGAGGCGTCAGGACCGGAACGATGGGCGATTTGTCCGGCAGGATCGCAAGCGTTTCTTCATCGAGGCTGAGAAGATGATCGACGCCGGCCTTCGCGGCGCGCTCAAGCTCGGCGACATCGGCCGAGTCGACGCTGACCTTCAGGCCTGCGGCCTTAAGGGCGGCAATCGTTTGCTCGAGATGATCGAAAGGCGTGTCCGGCAGACAGCCGAGATCAATGACGTCGGCGCCGCCGGCGATGAGTTCATGCGACTTGAACAGGATATCGGCGACGCTCATCTTCGAGGCGTCGACGATCTCGGCGAAGATCTGCATGTCGTAGCGCGACAAATCGGGCGTCGCGCCGCCGCGACCGAGATAGGCGGGAAGGTCGGCGATCTCTTCCGGTCCCCGCTCGAAGGCGACGCTGAAATCCTTGGTCAGCGCGGAAAGATCGGCGCGGCATCGCCCCGGCAGGATCACGCGATCCGCGTGCACCGGCCGCGGCAGCCTGCGCTGAATGATTTCCTGGGTCATCAGCGCCGCGACCTTGACACCGATGTCATGAATGCGCCAGTCCTGCGCCGCCTCGCCGAAGCTCGCGACCATGCGCTCCAGTCGCGGCAAAGCGAGGTGGCCGGTCAGGAACAGCAGACGCTCGCCCATGCGGAGCTTTCGTTAGGGTTGCGGCTCGACTTCGCGGCGGCGGCGCTCCACCGCCTCCTGCAACGCCGCAAGGCTCTCGACGACCTGCGTCGCTTCGAAAGATTTGAGCGCGTCGGTGTTCTGGAGATCGATGCGACGCGGATAGACCATCACCATGCCCTTTGGCGCGCGCGTTTCAAGTTCGGGCGCGGTGTCGCAGGCGAAGACGATCGACGGCACGCGGCATTTGCCGGCCTGTGCGAAAACATTGGTCGCAAGATTGTCGGAAATGCCGACGACGCATTTCGCCACCGTGTTCGAGGTCGCAGGCGCGAGAACCAGCGTGTGGTAGAAATTGTAGTAGAAATTGCCGACCGGCGCGGCGCTCGCCGTCGTGTCCTTGAATATGCGGACCGTCTCGGGCAGCGCCAGATCGTGCTTATACATGCGCACGACTTCCGCCGCCGCCTTGCTGACGAAGAGATCGACGTGATCGAGCGTGCGAATCATGTCGAGACATTCTGTGAAGAAATGTCCAGATCCGGTGAGCGCCCAACCCCAGCGCGGCGTGACGACTTTCTTTTTTGTCATTAGGCGAACTTCCGGGTTGGAAAAATTGCGATGGCTGCGCCCGGCGGCGCGCCATCGGCAAGACGCGCTGCGGCGTGCGGGAGAGACGAAGGGCCGGCGATGAAGAGCGGCGTTCCATCGAGATAATCCGGAAGCGCCGGATCGACAACGCCTTCGCGAATAATCTCGCTCAGCGGCGCGCCATCGCTTACGTCGACGCTCTTGACCAGCAGCAGCGCCCAGGCGCCAGTTTTTTTTGCAAGCCAGGCGGCGAGACTGTCGGAGGTGACGTCCCAACCGAGCGCAATGTCTTGGGCGTCGGCGACCATCGCGCTTGCGCGCCAGAGGGCGACGCGCCGTTGAACATGCGCCGCTTCGATCGCGTCAAGCGAGGCGGCGAGCGCCAGCGCCGGGTCGCAGTTCGCGAGCGCCAAGGCGTACTGCTCCATCGCCAGAACCGCCATGGCGTGGGCGGTCTCATCGTTGTAGCGCATCGCCGGCTGCGCCGCGCGCACCGCGTCGGCGAAGGGGCCGCCGCCGGGAACGATCGTCAGCGGCCGAGGATAGCGTTTCAACGCCGCGAGCCAATCGGCGAGCGCCGGCGAAGCGTGCAGGCTGCCGCCGAGTTTGACGACGAGAGGCGCGCTATTTGACGGCATCGATGCGCATCGGCGCCGGCTGTAGGCGACGGACCTCCTCGTGGGCGCGGGCGCGCCTTATCCTCACGCCGACAGCGCCGGGCGCAACGTCGAGCTTTTCAACTTGCACGGTCACCGATCGCACGCGCTCATGCAGCAGCACGCTTTCGGCGAGGCGCTCGGCGATCGTCTCGACAAGCTCGATATGGCCGCCGGCGAGGATCATTTTGATCGCGTCCATGATCACGTCGTAAGAAAAGATCGAGCGCATGTCGTCGGAGCCGTTGACGCGCGCCACTTCCGCTTCGACGTTGAAGCGCACGCGCTGGGTATGGCCGTGCTCATGGGCGTAAGCGCCGATTTCGACGGGCGCGACATAATCCTTAAGAAACACGCAGTCGGTGTCGTTGGCTCCCGGAGGCTCGACATAGCCGCGGCCGAGGAACGCCCATTCAGCATGAAATGCGACATGCGCATCGCGCGCCGAAGGAATCAGATCGCGGATCAGCGTCGTGGCGCTGGCGTCGATCGCGGCGCGGCGTTCGCCATGAAGACAGAGCGCGCCGCGAAAGCCGAGGACGTCCGCGCCGGCGACGAGCAGGCGCGGGACGTCGGGAGATTCCAACGCGCCGGCGAGACCGGAGGCGAGCCCGAGATTGCGGCAGCGCGCGACGAATTCGGACAGCGCGCCGACGCTCATATAGTCGAGCAGCCGGCCTTTCCCCTTGTGCGCCGTATCCAGCATCGCGCCGTGAAAGCCGGCGCCGGCCAGCGGCTCGAGAATGTCGAACTCGGGGCCGAGATCGGCGAAGAGCACGGCGACGAGCCGCGTTCTTGCGGTCAGCGGCGCCAGCGCGTCGATGATCTCGACGGCGTCGGGCGTCGCCGGGAGGGCGAATTTCACATAGTCGACGCCCGCCGCGACGGTCTCTTCAAAGTCGCGAAGCGCATGCGAAACGTCGTGCGGCAGCTCGACGACGGCGCTGACCGGGCGTCGACCGTTAACGAAGGCCACGATCTCGGCGACTATATCCAGCGGCAGCGCGCCCAGCGCGCCGCGCGACGGCGCCTTGCAGTCGATGATGTCGGCGCCGCGCGCCAGGGCGATCTCCGCCTCCTCGCGCGACAGTACGCTCGCCAGCATCAAGGTCATTCATTTCGCTCCGGTCGTGGCGCAATGCGCATCCGCGCGCTTGTGGAGCAAATTTTCCTCGAATCCAAGTGGCCTCGCGCGTCCACCCTCCCGTTCGCGCTGGGCGACGACTGACCACCGCGTTATTTTCTCACAACCCCAAGCGTGTGAACATGCTCCCGAAAAGGAGAAATCCGTGAAAATCCTCATGGTCCTGACCTCGCACGATACGCTCGGCGACACCGGCCGAAAGACCGGCTTCTGGCTCGAAGAGCTCGCAGCGCCCTATTACGTGTTTCTCGACGCCGGGTGCGAGATCACGCTTGCCTCGCCCAAGGGCGGTCAGCCGCCGTTGGATCCAAAGAGCAATGAACCCGAATTTCAGACCGACCTCACCCGCCGGTTCGAAGCGGATGCGTCGGCCAAGGCGCGCCTCGCCGATACGGCGCGGCTCGACAGCGTCCGTCAGGACGATTTCGACTCGGTCTTTTACCCCGGCGGCCATGGACCGATGTGGGACCTCGCCGAGGACCCGGATTCGATCAGGCTGATCGAATCCTTCATCCGCGCCGGCAAGCCCATCGCGCTCGTGTGCCACGCGCCGGGCGTGCTGCGCCATGTTGCAGGTCCCGACGGCCGGCCGCTGGTCGCGGGCAAGACAGTGACCGGCTTCACCAACGGCGAGGAGGAGGCGGTTGGCCTCACCCACGTCGTTCCGTTCCTTGTCGAGGATGAGCTTCAGGCGAAAGGCGGGCGCTTCTCGAAGGCGGCGGACTGGGTCCCACATGTCGTCCGGGACGGCCAGTTGATCACGGGCCAGAATCCGGCTTCCTCCGGTCCGGCCGCCCGCAACCTTGTGGAGGAGCTTACGAAAGCGTGAGAGTCGGCTCTCTCGGCGATGTAGCGGCGCGAGCGAAACGGGCGGCGCGGCTCATTCAACCACTGAGCCGTTGAGCGCCAGCACGCCCGCCGCGAGATAGAGCGAGCCGGCGATCAGAATGCGCGGGGGCGCGTCGAAGCTGCGTGTCGAAAGGAGCGCTAACGCTTCCTCGACGCCGCCCGCCGCAGCGCCGGGAATGCCCTCCGCCCTGGCGAGGCTCGCGACTTCCTCAGGCGGCCAACTCTTGTGTTCGCCCTCCACCGGCACGGCGACGACCTCGCGCGCCAATCCGACGAAATGTCTCAACAGCGCGCGAACGTCCTTGGTCGTCTGCGCGCCGCAAATCAGCGCCAGCGGGCGCGGCGCCTTGTCGTGAAACTCCGCCATCGCTTCAGCCAGGACGCGGCCGCCGTCTTCATTATGGCCGCCGTCGAGCCACACCTCGGCGCCCGGCGGCGCGAGATCGACAATGCGACCGCGCGTGAGCCGCTGGAGCCGGGCCGGCCATTCGGCGCGCATGAGCCCGGCCTCGATCGCCGCCGTCGCTATCTGAGGCGCGACGGCGCGCAGCGCGGCGATGGCGCCGGCGGCGTTTTCATGCTGATGGCGTCCGGCGAGACGGGGCAGCGGAAGATCGAGCAGCCCGCGCTCGTCCTCATAGACGAGGCGGCCGTTCTCGTTGGCGATGTGAAAGTCCCGACCGGCGACGATCGGCGTCGCGCCGACGCGCCGCGCCTCGCGCTCCAGCGACCTCTCCACCGACTCTGACTGGAAGCCGATGATCACCGGCGCGTCCTTCTTCATGATTCCGGCCTTCTCATGCGCGATCTTTTCGACCGTGTCTCCGAGAAACTCGAGGTGATCGAGGGAGATCGAGGTGATGATGGCGCACTTGGGCTGGGAAATGACATTCGTCGCGTCATAGCGCCCGCCGAGACCCGTTTCGAGCAGCAGCCAGTCGGCCGGCGTTTCTGCGAACAGTGAAAAAGCCGCCGCCGTCGTGATCTCGAAGAAGGTGATCGGCTGCCCGGCGTTCGCCTGTTCGCAACGCTCAAGCGCCGCGCTCAGACGCTCATCGTCGACAAGCTTTCCTCCATCCTCGGCGCCAAGACGAATCCGCTCATTGAAGCGCACCAGGTGAGGGGATGTGTAAACATGAACGCGTTTGCCGGCGGCTTCGAGCATCGCGCGCAGAAAGGCGATGGTCGAACCTTTGCCGTTGGTGCCGGCGACGTGAATGGTCGGCGGCAGCCTGAGGTCCGGACGACCGAGCGCGGCGAGCAGGCGCTCCGTGCGCCCAAGCGACAGATCGATCCTCTTCGGATGGAGCGTGAGCAATCGCGACAGGATCGCGTCATGCTGATCCATTGCGGCTTCGCCTCGCGATGTCAGGCGGCGGCGCGTCGCGGCGGCGATTTGGTCAGGAGACCGCACAGGCGCGCTAAAGTCTCGCGCATCTCCTGACGCGGCACCACCATGTCGACCATGCCGTGATCGCGCAAATATTCGGCGCGCTGGAAGCCTTCGGGAAGCTTCTCCCGAATCGTCTGCTCGATGACGCGGGCGCCGGCGAAGCCGATGATCGCGCCGGGTTCAGCGATTTGCACGTCGCCGAGCATGGCGTAGGACGCGGTCACGCCGCCCGTCGTCGGATTGGTCAGCACGACGATGTAAGGCAGGCGTGCTTCGCGCAGGCGCTGCACGGCGATGGTCGTGCGCGGCATCTGCATAAGCGAGAACATCCCTTCCTGCATGCGCGCGCCGCCCGACGCCGTAAAGATCACGAAAGGCGTTCTTTTGGCGACGGCATATTCGCAGCCGGCGATGATCGCCTCGCCCGCCGCCATGCCGAGCGAGCCGCCCAGGAATTCGAAATCCTGGATGGCGACGGTGAGAGGCGAGCCTTCGAGATTTCCAAAGGCGATCGTCACCGCATCCGTCATGCCGGTCTTGAGCCGGTATTCTTTCAGCTTGTCGACATAGCGCTTGATGTCGCGAAACTTGAGCGGATCAAGGGGCGCTTCGGGCGTGGACAGCAGTTCGCATTCGCCGCCGTCGAAAAGATTGGCGAGCCGGGTCCCGATCGGACAGCGCATGTGATAGCCCGAGCCGGGCACGACATAGAGGTTCGCTTCGATGTCCTTATGGAACACGAGCTGACCGCTTTCGGGACATTTCACCCAGAGGTTTTCGGGCGCTTCGCGCTTGATCAGCGCCTTGATCTTCGGCGGGACGACGTTCGAATACCAGTTCATGACACGAGCCTCGTCAACCAGCTGATCACGCCGCCCTTCGGCCGAGCGTCGCGCACGCCGCCCGCGATCGACGCGACGAGTCCGGTCACAGCGCTGACGCTCGTAGCGCCAGCTCGGCCTTCCGCGTCGAGCGAAGCCTTGAGCGCATCAACCAGAGCCGTTCCGACGACGACTCCGTCGGCGTTGCGGGCGATTTCGGCGGCGTTGTCCGCATTCTTGACGCCGAAGCCGACGGCGATCGGCAGCGCCGTATGTCGTTTGATGCGCGCGACGGCCTGGCTCACGCCAGCATAGTCTGCAAGCGCCGCGCCGGTGATGCCGGTCAGCGAGACATAGTAGACGAAGCCGCTCGTGTTTTCGAGCACCTTGGGGAGCCGTCTGTCGTCTGTCGTCGGCGTGGCCAAGCGAATGAAGTTCAGCCCCGCGCTGCGGGCGGGAACGCAGAGTTCGGCGTCTTCTTCGGGCGGCAAGTCCACGACGATGAGGCCGTCGACGCCGGCGACTCGAGCGTCGCGCAGGAAAGCGTCGACGCCGTAAACATAGATCGGGTTGTAATAGCCCATCAGCACGATGGGGGTGGCGTCGTCTCCGGCGCGGAAGTCGGCGACGAGCTTCAAGGTTTTCTTGAGCGTGGTGCCGGCCTTGAGCGCCCGCAAGCCCGCCGCCTGGATGGCGGGGCCATCCGCCATCGGATCGGTGAAGGGCATGCCGACCTCGATTACGTCCGCGCCGGCGCCGGGGAGGCCCTTCAAAATATCGAGCGATGTCGCGAGATCAGGGTCGCCCGCCATCACGAAGGTCACCAGAGCTGCGCGCCGTTCTTTCTTGAGGGCGGCGAAACGATCATCGATGCGGGTGGGCATAAGCGGCAGACGTCCTTCGTCACGCGGCGCAATTCTTCACAACGCCTCTCGACCAGCCACGAGCGGATTTAGGGCCCTCGCGAGGCATGCAGGCCGCCGTTGCTTAGGGCTTGGGCGCGGTTCCGTCCACTGTTTTCGCGCGCGTTAAATCGTCACCTGCGCGCCCAACTCTACGACGCGGTCGGAGGGGATCGAGAAGAAGTCTGTCGCGTTGGCGGCCTGGCGGGTGAGCGCGACATAGAGCTTGTCCTGCCAGACGGGCATTTCGGAGGACGGGCTTTCCTTGATCGAACGCCGCCCTAGGAAGAAGCTCGTGGTCATGATGTCGTATTTGAACCCGGCCTTGCGCATCGCGGCGAGCGCCGCCGGAACGCGCGGACTTTCCATGAAGCCGTAATGAAGCGTCGCGCGGAAGAAATCGCCGGAGAGCTTCTCTATTTCAAAGCGCTTGCCTGGCGCGACGCGCGGCCGGTCTTCGGTCTTCACGCAGATCACCAGCACCCGTTCGTGCAGAACCTTGTTGTGCTTGAGATTGTGCATCAGCGCGGTTGGCGCGACAGCCGGATCGCTTGTCAAAAAGACCGCCGTGCCCGGCACGCGCGTCGGCTTCGACTTTTGCAGCATTGCGATGAGCTCCATCATCGGGATGGAGTCGCGATGGGTTTTCTCGGCGAGAAGACGCGTGCCGCGTGTCCATGTCCACATGATGATCATGACGCAGCCGCCGAGCGCGAGCGGCACCCAGCCGCCATCTTTGACCTTCATCAGATTGGCGGTGAGAAAGGCGAATTCGACGACGAGGAAGGAAGCGGCGAAGACGATCGACACGAACAGGGGCCAGCCCCATTTGCGCCAGGCGACGATGAACAGCAGCGACGTCGATAGCACCATCGTGCCGGTGACCGCGATGCCATAGGCCGAGGCAAGCGCCGACGAACTCTTGAAGGCGATGACAAGCAACAGCACGCCGATGAGCAGCAGCCGGTTGATCCGGCCGATATAGATTTGGCCCTCCTGCGAGGCCGACGTATGCGTGACCTCGAGGCGCGGAATGAGGCCAAGCTGAATGGCTTGGCGCGCCAGCGAGAAAGCCCCGGTGATGACCGCTTGCGCGGCGATCGTCGTCGCCAGCGTCGAAAGGATAACGAGAGGCAAAAGCGCCCAGTCCGGCGCAAGCAGGAAGAAAGGATTGCCGACGGCCTCAGGGCGCGACAGGACGAGCGCTCCCTGGCCGAGGTAGTTGAGCAGCAGCGCCGGCAAGACGAATCCGAGCCAGGCGGTGCGGATCGGCCCGCGCCCGAAATGACCCATATCGGCGTAAAGCGCCTCGACGCCAGTGACCGCGAGGAAAACCGAGCCGAGCACGGCGAAGCCGAGCCAGCCGTGGGCCACCAGAAAGGCGATGCCTTGCCGCGGATCGAAACTGCGCAGCACCTGCGGCGCTTCCGGAATATGCATCGCGCCCAGCACGCCAATGCTGAGAAAGAAGGTGATCATGATCGGCCCGAAAAAGGCCGCAACTCGCGCCGTTCCATGGCTTTGCACCCAAAACAGCGTGACCAGAATGAAGATTGTGATTGGAAGAACGAATTCGCTGAAGCGATGAGTGACGAGTTCCAAGCCCTCGATGGCCGACATTACCGAGATCGCCGGCGTGATGATCGCCTCGCCGGCGAAGAGCGCGGCGCCCGCTACGCCAAGCAGAAAGGCGACTTTCGTGCGCCGGCCCATGGCGGTCTGCGCAAGGGCCATCAGAGAAAGAATGCCGCCTTCGCCGCGGTTGTCCGCGCGCATGACGAAGATGATGTATTTGATCGTGACCGTGAAAATCAGAGCAAAAATGAGAAGCGAAATCGCCCCGACGACGGACTCCTCCGTCAGCGCGTCATGCTCCACCTGATGGGCGAGCGACTCGCGCAGGGCGTACAGCGGACTCGTGCCGATGTCGCCATATACGACGCCGATCGAGCCGATGATGAGGCCGACAACGCCGCCTTTCGCCCGCTCGTCGCCTTGATGCGCATGGGCTTGCGTTCCATCGCCGCCCGAGGCGGGACCGGCGTCGGATCGCTGCGTCATAGGGACGTTCCTTTGATGGGACCCGCCGCGCCTCTCATCGACCGGGTCGCAAGAGAGCGCTCGCTCAAGCCGAGCACGGGTGCGACCAAGGCTTCCTCTCCTTCGGCGCGGGTCCGCCGATAACGGTGCGGCGATATACGCGGTTTTGTGCGCAAAGAGAAGCCGCTGTTGCGGCGCAATATTGGCGCGCCAAGCTTTTGAAGGCTTTCGGCGCGCTTTCGCCGCCTGCGCCCCCGGGCAGGAGCCGTTCGGCCGGCTGGACATCGCGCGTTCTTTTCATAGCTAATCTGCGACGTCAGTCACTCAGGGGGTTCATGTCCTCGTTTTCGACCATCTCGGCCGGGTTTGCGCATGCGACGGGCGCGCCTTCGTCGAACGCCATCGTGACGGACGTCGACGGTCTCGAGGCGGGCATGACCCAGCTGCCGGACGGCGCGCCGGCCTACTTCGCCCGTCCCCAGAGCGGCGCCAATTGCCCGATCGTTCTCGTCGCGCAGGAAATCTTCGGCCTGCACGAACATATCCGCGACGTCGTGCGGCGCTTCGCAAAGCTCGGGTTTTTCGCCATCGCGCCCGATTTTCTCATCCGCTATGGCGACCCGCAGAAAGCGCCGGACATAGAGGCGATTCGCGCCATCGTCGCCAAGGTCCCCGACGCCGAAACGATGGCGGCGTTCGATCAGGCGCTCGCCTTCGCCGCGACGAGAGGCGGCGACGCCGGACGCGCGGCGATCACCGGATTTTGCTGGGGCGGCCGCATCGCCTGGCTCTATGCGGTCCATAATCCGCGCCTGCGCGCCTGCATTCCCTGGTACGGCCGGCTCGACGGACCGCATACGCCGACGCAGCCGCGCTGGCCGATTGACATCGCCGCGGAGCTGAAAACGCCGACGCTGGGGCTCTACGGCGGCGCCGACCCGAGCATTCCCGTCGAACTCGTCGAGGCCATGCGCGCACGCCTGAAGAGGGCGCGGGCTCCCGCCGAGATCATCGTCTATGCCGATGCGCCACATGCCTTCTTCGCCGACTATCGCGAAAGCCACCGGGCCGAGACAGCTAATGACGCTTGGGAAAAGGCGCTCGCCTTCCTGCGGGCGACAGGCGTGGGGTGACCCGCGCTTAGCGCGGCGTCAGCGCGATGATGCGCGCCGGGCCGCCCGAGCCCTTTTCGATCTTCATCGGCAGGGCGATGACGATGGCGCCCGTGGCCGGCAGCTGGTCGAGATTGGCGAGGTTCTCGAGCCCGCCGATATTGGCGGCGCCGATGATCCGGTGCACCAGAAAGTCCTGCGACGGTCCGTTGTCGACGCTCGCCGTGTCGACGCCGATCAGGTTCGGGCGGCGTTCCTTCGCGAGCCAGGCGGCGGCTTCCGGACCAAAAGACGGGAAGTGGAGATGGGTCGCGTCGCCCGGCGTATCGTCGCCGAGATAGGCCCCTTTGTCCGGCCAGCGCGCGCTCCATCCAGTGCGCAGCAGCACGATGGCCTTTTCGGGAATGCGGCCATGCGCCGTCTCCCAGGCGGCGATGTCCTCGACTGTCAAGATATAGTCGGGATTCGCTGCGGCTTTAGCCGATACATCGATGACGATCGCCGGACCCACGAAACGTTCGACCGGAATATCAGAGTTCGTCCAGCGGCCTTCGGCGAAATGCATCGGCGCGTCGAGATGCGTGCCGCCGTGCTCGGGCGAACAAAAGGCGTTGGCGAAATAGAAGTAGCCCGCCTTCGTCGGCCCTTTGTGCAAAACCTTGAGTTCGAAACCCGAAGGCGACGTTGGCCAATAGATGGTTTCGGCGCTAAAGGCGTGGCTGAGGTCGACGACCTTGCTCGCCGTAAGATCGAGGCCTTGCGCGTGCGCCGGGTCGTATCGCGCCACGGAAAATGTCAAGCAAAAAAACAGGCTGGAGCATAAGCAAGGTTTTCTCATATCGATGATCTCCGAAAGCTGCGGCTGTGCGGCAAAACTAAAAATCGCTCGCGATTCCTTTGACTTCCCAGTCGCCGTAGCGTGCCGGGTCAGGTCCGCCGCGACCGCCGATTTCTTCCGGGGGAGAAGAATGTTTCGCAGCCTCGCGTCGACGCGCCTCGGCTTCGGCCAATGCGCGCCGCGCCGCCGGTGGCAGATCCGGCCGCCGCTCGCTCGATTCCCCTGGGGTTACCGCCTTCGACACGGGTGGTCTCTTCGCATTGGTCGCCCGCCGCCACGCCTATTGTGTTATGATTCGCCTTCGTCGCGGAGGGAGAAGCCGTTTGGCGGACAGCGACAGTAGATCATTTTCCACTCGGGCCAAATCGCCGCGTGCGCCGGCGCGTCAAGGGTCGCGACAGGGCTTCGTGCCCGCCGAAGCGGTGCGGGAGGCGGAAGCTGCGAAGATTCCCGGACTGCCGGCGCGTCTCGCAGCAGCCAACATCATCGGCGACATCGTGCAGGGCGGCCATCGTCTCGACGAATGTTTCGCCGCGAACGCCGTTCCTTGCCGACTATCCGGACTCGACGCCCGCGACGTGGCGCTCGCGCGCTCTATTGTCACAGTCGCGCTGCGACGACTGGGCGTCATCCGCTATGCGCTCGCCGAGCTCCTGGAAAAGGGGCTGCCGCGTCAAGCGGCGCGCCTTGAATTTTTGCTCATCGCCGCCGCCGCGCAAATTCTGTTTCTTGACGCCGCCGATCACGCCGCCGTCGATCTCGCCGTCCGCGCCGTGCGCCTTGAACCGAAAACCGCCGCCTTTAGCGGCCTCGTCAATGGCGTGCTGCGCAATCTCGCGCGGCGTCGCGAGGAATTTTTGGAGATCGCCGCAAGCGGCGAGCATGACGCGCCGGCATGGCTGATGCAACGATGGCGCAAGCATTACGGCGACGAAACGGCGCGCGCCATCGCGGCCATGCATATGCTTGAGCCGCCGCTCGACCTTTCAGTGAAAGACGATCCTGAGGGATGGGCGCAACGGCTGGACGGCGTCGCGTTGCCGACAGGCTCGGTGAGGCTGCGCACGCATACGCCGATCATCGATCTTCCGGGCTTCGACGAAGGCGAATGGTGGGTGCAGGACGCGGCCGCCGCCTTGCCGGTTCGACTGCTCGCGCCGCGGCACGACGAGCGCCTGCTCGACATGTGCGCTGCGCCCGGCGGCAAGACGGCGCAGATGGCGCTGGCCCGCGCACATGTCATTGCGCTCGACCGTTCGGCGGAGCGCTTGAAGCTGCTCGCAGCCAATCTGGCGCGGTTGCGATTGCACGCCGAAGTCGCCGTCGGCGACGCTGCCGCCTATCAGGCGCAGCCGTTCGACGCGATCCTGATCGATGCGCCCTGTTCGGCGACTGGAACGATCAGGCGCCATCCCGACGTTCCCTGGACCAAGAAGCCAGGCGACGTCGAAACGCTCGCAAGCTTGCAGACCAAGCTGCTCAATCGCGCCGCGCTGCTGACGCGCGCCGGCGGGCGCATCGTCTACTGCAGCTGCTCCTTGGAGCCGGAAGAGGGCGAACAGCAGATCGCCGCCTTTTTGCGCCGCAATCCGGATTTCCGCCGAGCGCCGATCGAACCTGGCGAAGGCGTGCCTCAAGAATTCATTAACCGCGACGGCGATCTGCGCACCTTGCCGCACTACTGGGCGAATGAAGATCCGCGCCTTTCCGGCATCGACGGCTTCTTCGCGGCGCGGCTGCTGCGGTCGGCATAGAACGCGGCCCGCGAAAAAGTCGACGCCGGCTATTCGCGCAAGAGAGCGCGCTCCAAATTTGCAAGAATCGATCACGTCACTTGCATTTGGGCGATTAGTCCCAAATGCAGCGCCGTCTAACGCGCCGGGACGAGGGCCGCGAATTCCTTCAGCACTTGCTCATAGACCATTCGCTTGAACGGCACGATCAGCTCCGGAAGCGCCGAAAGCGCTTCCCAGCGCCAGGCGTCGAATTCGGGCTTGTGCCTGCCGCCGCCCGGCGCATGAATGTCGATCTCGCTGTCGTCGCCGGTGAAGCGCAGCGCGAACCAGCGCTGGGTTTGGCCGACATATTTGCCGCTCCAGCGATTGTTCGAACCTTTGGGCAAATCGTAGGAGAGCCAGTCCGGCGCTTCGGCAAGCAGCGCCACGCTCGACACGTTCGTCTCTTCATAGAGTTCGCGCAGCGCCGCTTCATAGGGCGTTTCGCCCTCGTCGATGCCGCCCTGCGGCATCTGCCAGAGATGGGGCGGACGGGTATGGTCGTGGTCGCCCTTGGCGCGCCGCCGGCCGACGAAGGCGAGGCCCTGCGCATTGAGCAGGAGGACGCCGACGCAGGGCCGATACAATCCGCGTTTGCTCATCGCCACGTCTCGCGGCAGGCGCCATGCTGGCGCGCCCTCACCACTGCGTCGGTCATCCGCTCCCCCGGGCGCTGGAATTCGCCGCAAACTATCCTGCGGAACTTTGGCGTCAATCGTCGAGCCGTCAGGCGCTGCGCATCGGCGCCCCGTCGGCTTCCATGAGTTCAATCAGCATGCCTTCCCGCAACCCCCGGTCGGCGATGCGGGTGCGTTGCGCCGGGAAAAGCGCGCGAATCGCCTCGAAAATTGCGCAGCCGGCGAGGACGAGATCGGCCCGCTGCGGACCGATGCAGCCGTTGGCGACCCGCTCCTCGAAATTCATCGCCCGCAGCCGCATGATCGCGCGGGTGGCGTCCTCGTCGCTCATCCACAGGCCGTCGACGCGCCAGCGGTCATAGCGTTCAAGTCCCAAATGGACGCCGGCCAAGGTGGTGACCGTTCCCGAAGTGCCGAGAAGATGGAAGCGCGGACAGCGTCGCTCGGAGGCCATGCGCCGAGCGAAGGGCGCGAGCGTCTCTCGCGTCTGATGCGCCATCGCCGCGAACGTCTCGGCCGAGACGCTCCGGCCGCCGAAATGCTCGGCGAGCGTCACGACGCCAAGTTCGAGCGACGTCCAGGCGCGGAAGGCGTAGGCGCCGCTTTCGCCGCGCCGCGCGCGCGTCAGCCAAACGAGTTCGGTGGATCCGCCGCCGATGTCGAAGAGCAACACGCTTTCGGCGGCAGGATCGGCGAGCGCGCCGCAACCGCGGGCGGCGAAGCGGGCCTCGGTTTCGCGGTCGATGATCTCGAGGCGCAGGCCGGTGCGTTCGTGCACGCGCTCGATGAATTCCTCGCCGTTCGCCGCGCCGCGGCAAGCCTGGGTGGCGACCAGCCGCGCGCGGGTGACGCCGCGGGCGTCCATTTTCTCCCGGCAGATTTCCAGGGCCGCGATGGTGCGCACGATCGCATCCTCGCTGATACGGCCTGACTTGCCGAGGCCCTCTCCCAGCCGCACGATGCGCGAAAAGGCGTCGACGATGCGCAGACAGTCGTTGCTGCGCCGGCGCGGCCGGCGATCAGGGCGGGCGATCAGGAGGCGGCAATTGTTGGTGCCAAGATCCAGCGCGGCATAGGTTTGGCGCGCGCGTAAAACTTCGGAGGCGACGCCGACGCCGATCTGGACCTCGTGCGCAGCCTGCGCCGACGCCTTTGAGGGTAGACCGGTTTCCCTCACTCGATCCATTCCGTGAAGCTGCTCCGTCTCGCCCCGCTTCGTCTCGTCCCGCGCCGCTTCGCCGAATATGAAGCGATGATTGTCGAAACGCCACGACGCTAGCGTAAATTTCTTTCATGCCGGATCGTCGCGCCGCTCGCAAGGGTTCTGCAAGCCATGGCGCGCGCGAGCGGCGGGCGATTGCTTGCCGCTGGCCGCCGACTGTTGACACCGTCCGCGGCGCTCTCTAAGCCACCAACCGTTCGCGCAAGCGCTAAGCCGCGCCTTTGGGGGATAGTTCAACGGTAGAACAGCGGACTCTGACTCCGTTAATCTTGGTTCGAATCCAGGTCCCCCAGCCAATAAAATCAATTAGTTACGAAATCGTCTCACAGATCGCCGCCGCCGTCTCACCACCATCTCACCTGCTGGAAAACTGATTCCGCCCGCTGTCGCTTCCGAAAACTCCGTCCAATTGACTGGCAGTCAACAGCGAATCAGAACATGATCGTTGTATGATTGCAATCGCCTTGCTTTTCGTCCGCGCGCTGTGTGACTGCTTCAAGTCGCGGCGGCGGCTGGACGCCGAGATCCTGGTGTTGCGGCATCAGCTGAATGTTCTGCAGCAGCGCGCGCCGCGCCGCTTGCTTTTGCGTTGGGCCGACCG
>NZ_JAKFWS010000052.1 GCF_021731785.1 Methylocystis sp. | reverse complement strand
GTTCGTGCGAGGTGCAAGATCGGATTGACGAACCTCGTCTACAACATGCGCCGTTTCGTCTGTCTCGAAAGGATGGCGACTGCGAGCGAGTGAACCGGCGCGTCATGAGTCTCGGTAGGGTGAGTGAGTGCATCTATAAAACCCCTCCCGACAAGTCGGAGGCGATTTCAAGCGGCCTCACGGAGAGGCAGAGTCAAACAGCCCGGCTGCGCCACCGTGAACGCCGCTCATCACGCCTTAAGCAGATATTTTTCGAGGTGCCCTTTCCAAAGGAGATCAACATGGCTGATTACTTAACCCCAACTGTCATTCAACAGACGATTCCCGAAACGGACATTTCGCCTCTCGAACTCCTGTTGTTCCAATTCGTCAACGCCCGTCCCCGATCTTACCGACTGGGACACCAAGAACCGCGCCTATGACAGCCTCGCCACCGTCATGTCAAAAATATGAGAGTTCTTCACGGGAGACTATCTACTGTAAGCTAATCAATGTTTGATCAGGCCGGGAAGAGTCATGCTTGCGCGCTTTTCTGTAGCTTTCGCATTCACATGGCAGTGTGTTCCACCTCAGTCTATCCACGCGACGTCGTGCTCAGACCGTCATCTGCCTGTCTCACAAATTTTGCACCAGAACCGTCTCACCTCACTTCGACGCCCACCGTAATTCGCCGATGCCGCAACCGGGCGTCTGCGGGATCGTCGGATGCTATGCGGTGATTCCCTTCAAAGCCTTCTGCTGTCATCCGCGACTTATTGATGCCCATCCGCGTTAATTCGCGCAATACATTGTTTGCGCGTGCACGCGGGATTTTCAAGTTATACTCACTATTGAGGGCCTTATCCGTATAGCCCGTGATTACGATTTTCGTATTTGGATACGCCTTTAGTATTTCTGCGAGATTTTGCAGTTGTTCCTTTGACGAAGGCCGTAGCGTTGTTTTGGCTTTGCCAAACGAGATTCGATCCAAATTAAGCACACCGGGCCTATTCGCTGCATCTTCCAAGAGCCCGAGCAGCTTGTTTTCAAAACTGGATGTTGGAATGCTCAATTCGACGCCGTTAGGCAGGTTCTTTTGGATGAAGCCACTACGTAGCGTAGCGGTGTTTTGAGCCGGTTTCATGAAGCTCTCGGCTTCTTTGATTCCCAGTGATGCCGCGTCGTTGGCTTGTGGTGACGCCGTTGCTCGCTCTATCGTCGCGGTATCTTGCTCAAGCGATTTTGTCAGCGCTCCGTTCAACCCCGTCGGGGTAACTTCGTTCTGAAGCGGAGTCGCAATTTCTGGAGTTTGCGCCGCAGCTGTTTCCCCTGTTGCTTTGGCGCCGGCCGCCAAGGGCACTTCATTCACCGGGGATAATGCGGCCTCGCTAATCGAATGCGTGTCGCGACCAAAGCGCCACGTCAAGCACGCGATCGCGATGAACGCCGCCACGAGCAGGAGCCAAGAAACGTTTTCGCTTCGCACCCTTCCCATATTGGGCGCCGCAACATTCGTTGAATTGATGTGCTCAGCTTCTTCTGTTCTAGACGGGAGCGGAACAGAGCCGCGCGATGCCTCATCGGAGGTCGCAGTTTCGAGGTTGGTCTTGAGAACGGGAACCTGATCCTCCCGTTGCTGCTTGTTGATCTCGGACAGAATTTCCTCATGCGAGACGTCGATAAGATTTGAATCGCAGTTTGAATGCCGTTCTTGCGCCGAGAGGATTTGCAGGCGTTCGCGTGCGACCGACGCTGACATTTGACCACCCAAGTTGCTTGACACGCTCATGCCGCCCTCCGACCAAACAATCTGCCGAGGAGACTCTTCTTATCCGTCGGGATATTGAGGGCGATGTTAACGCCGCACAGCCGTTGGGCGGCTTCGGCATAAGCGCGGGCGGGAGCGCTCGCGGGATCGTGGAGCGTGACGGGCGAACCAAGGTTCGACGCGTGCAATACCTCTTCGCTCTCCGGCACGATCCCGAGAAGCGGGATCGCGAGAATCTCCACCACTTCGTCGACACTCAACATCTCTCTATACGCCACGCGGCGGGCGTCATAGCGTGTGAGCAGAAGGTGCTTTTCCAGGCGCTCGTCCTTTTCGGCACGCTCGGTCTTGGCGTCAAGCAGACCGATAATCCGGTCCGAATCGCGCACCGATGAGACTTCCGCATTGGCGACAACGATGGCGATGTCCGCAAAGCGCATCGCCAGTGCGGCCCCGCGTTCGATCCCTGCAGGGCTGTCGCAAATGACCCAGTCGAACTGTTCATGCATCTCGTGTATAACCCGGCGCACGCCATCTTCCGTCAGCGCATCCTTGTCGCGCGTCTGCGAGCCGGGCAGAAGAAAGAGGTTTTCGAGTTGCTGGTCGGGGATCAAAGCCTGATGCAGCTGGGCGTCGCCTTGCGCCACATTGATGAGGTCATAGACCACGCGCCGCTCGGCGCCCATAACCAGATCAAGGTTGCGTAGGCCGATGTCAAAATCGACGACGGCAACTATCTGGCCCGATTGGGCCAGTGCGGCTCCGAGCGCGGCCGTCGAAGTCGTCTTGCCAACGCCGCCCTTGCCGGAGGTGACCACCACAACTTTGGCCATTTGTCGTCCTTCCGGTCGAACTTTGCAAATTTAGGTTGTTTCGTCTTCGAGCTAAGCTTGGAACTCCTGACTCCGCGGCAGCTTTGCGTTGATCTCATCGGCCGGCGTGTAGAAGCTGCAGACCGCCAACTCCTTAGCGATCGCGGGGGCGCAGTCGCAGGAGACACCGATCATGATCGAGTTCGAAAAAGCGTGGGAAGGGGTGAAGCATGGGCCACGTCGAATGATCCAGCTGGCGATCGGCTCTTTCGGCTGGGGCGCCAAGGCAGGAAACGAGTCGCCTCGAAGCAGATGTGCTGAGAGGGAGGTTGTGTCACGTCCGACTCCTCAGTGGATAGAGCCATATGACGGCGATGTGGTTAACCGAGTATTAAACAACCGCGAACAACGGGCGAATTCGCGTCAACCAACCCGACGACCAGTCGATCAGCGCGGCGATAACCATTCCTTGAGTTTGGTCCACCGTCGCTTGCGTCCGTGAGTACGAACCGCGATCGCCAAGGCCTTGCGCTGCCCTACAATGACTACAAGGCGCTTGCCTCGAGTAACCGCTGTGTAAAGGAGATTTCTGGCGAGCATCGCATAGTGCTGGGTGGCGATGGCGATGACGACTGCGGGATATTCTGATCCCTGCGATTTATGGATCGTCGTCGCATAGGCGGGAACCAGCGCGTCGAGTTCGCCAAACGGATATTCAACCTCGCGACTGTCAAACTCTGCGATGAGGACGCCATCGGCCTGGTCGATACGGCGGACTCGACCAAGGTCGCCGTTGAACACCTCGCGGTCATAGTCGTTCTCGATCTGCATCACCTTGTCGCCCGGTGCGAAGCTGCAGCCAAAACGCTCGATCTTCTCCGCCATGTTCGGATTGAGGGCGTTCTGGAGATCGCTGTTGAGCGCTCGCGCGCCGAGAACGCCGCGTTGCATTGGGCAGAGCACCTGCACGTCGCGAATGGGATCAAGGCCGAAGCGGCGCGGAATTCGGTCGCGAACAATGTCGACGATCTTGGCCGCGCCTTGCTCCGGCTCTTTCGCCTCGACGAAAAAGAAATCCGTTTCTTCGCCCGGCTTCGGCCATTCGGGCATTTCGCCACGATTGATGCGATGGGCGTTCCTGACGATCCGGCTTTCCGCCGCCTGTCGGAACACTTCCGTCAACCGCGCGACGGGAACGACGCCTGAGTCGATGATATCGCCGAGAACTTGACCCGGACCGACCGAGGGAAGCTGGTCGACGTCGCCAACGAGCAGCAAACCGGCCTTTGCCGGAACCGCTTTCAACACCGCGAACATGAGCGAGGCGTCGACCATGCTGGTCTCGTCGATAACGAGCAGATCGCAGTCGAGCGGATTGTCGGCGTCGCGGCGGAAGCCCCCGGTCTTCGGATCGGTTTCGAGCAGGCGGTGAATGGTCTTGGCTTCGATTCCCGTCTGCTCGCTCATGCGCTTCGCTGCGCGGCCAGTGGGCGCTGCGAGCAGAAGGCGCGTTCCCTTGGCCGCGAGAATGCGCAGGATGGCGTCGAGCAGTGTGGTTTTACCGACACCGGGGCCGCCGGTGACCACAGCGGCCTTAGAATTGAGAACCATGCCGATCGCGGCGCACTGAGACGCTGCGAAAGTCTTGCCGGTGCGCTTCTCGACCCATGGAATGGCCTTGTCGACATCGATCGTCGGCCAAGGCGGCGAGCCGCCTGTCAGGGAGCGCAGGCGATCGGCGACGCCGCGTTCGGCGAGATACAAGCCCCGCAAGAACACACAGGGCTTTTCTTCGATCGTATCCGCCACCGCCGCGTCGCCGCCCGCGAGTTCATCCGTGAGGGCGATCCGGATGGCTCCCTCGTCGACTTCGAGCAGGGCCGTCGCCAGCTTGATCAGCTCCTCGACGGGGAGACCGCAGTGACCTTCGTCCGTCGCCTCCTGCAAGGCGTAGGAAATTCCGGCCCGCACCCGTTGCGGGGCCTCCCGCGTCATCCCGAGCTTCATGGCGATGGCGTCGGCGGTCCGAAATCCGATGCCGCGAATGTCGCGCGCCAAACGATACGGATTCTCGGTCATGACCTGAATGGCGTCGTGACCATAGGTCTTGAAGATGCGCACGGCTCGGGACGTGCCGACGCCGTGCGCGTGCAAAAAGACCATGATATCGCGCACGGCTTTTTGCTCGGCCCAGCCGGCGACAATCTTCCCTGCCCGGAATTCGCCGATGCCGGCAACCTCGCGCATGCGCTCCGGCTCCGCCTCGATAAGCTCGAAGGTCTTCTCGCCGAAAGCCGCGACGATTCGTTTGGCGAGCACGGGGCCGATCCCGCGCACCATGCCAGAGCCGAGATATTTTTCGATTCCCTCCGCCGTCGTCGGCGGCGTGGTCTTGAGAAAGTCCGCCTTGAACTGGAGGCCGTGGGCGCGGTCCGTGATCCAAACCCCGACGGCATGGATGAATTCGCCCGCCGAGATCGAAGCGACATGGCCGACGAGCGGAACGAGGTCTCGCTTGCCGCGCGCCTTCACCTTCAGCACCGCGAAGCCATTGTCTTCATTATGGAAGGTAACCCGCTCGACAGAGCCGACGAGCGTCTCTCTGGGCGGCGTCGCGTCAAAAGACGGAGGCAAGCTAAGTGAACCGTTAACGAGGCAGCGGGAGGGCATCCTAAGTCGGTATTTGGTGGCACGCGACCATAGCCTGCGGCAGCCAAGCAGAACAACAACCAAAAAAGAGAAAGACGAAAAGCGTCGGTTCCGCATGCCCGCCCGCCGCCGCAAGGGTTCGTCGCTTTGCTCCCGGGCCAAGGCCCGCCCTTGCTCCGCCGGACGGGATGCGGGGCGTGGGGTTCGTTCCAAGACCTAAAAAGGAAAGGAAGAATCCCATGAGCTGCTTCAAGAAGCAAAACGGCGACGCGAGCGCGCGCCGCGACCATTACCAAGAAATCACCGACCGCATCGTCGCCGCGCTTGAAACCGGCGTCGCTCCCTGGCGCAAGCCATGGGACCCCGACAAGGCTGGCGGTCCGCTCTCGCCGATCAACGCCGCCACCGGACGTCGTTATCGCGGAATCAACGTCGTTCTGCTCGGCATGTCGCAGTTTTCCTTCGCCAGCGGCGATCCCCGCTTCTGCAGCTACAAACAAGCCAAGGAAAAAGGCTGGCAGGTGCGAAAAGGAGAAAGAGGCACGACCGTAATTTTCTACAAGCAACTGCATGTCGAAGATCGCGCCGCCCCCGCCGACGCAGAGGATCGCACAAGGCGCATTCCGTTGCTGCGCGCCTATACGGTGTTCAACGCTTCGCAAATCGACGGCATTGCGCCCTTTATTCCTCCAACAGTTGAGGAAGCGCCGTGGCGACGCTTCGATGCGGCGGACGTGATCCTGCGCAACAGCAAGGCGGTCGTTCGCATCGGCGGCGATCGCGCATTTTACAGTCCCGCCACCGACCACATTCAATTGCCGCCGGAACATGCGTTCAGATCGCCTGCAGGGCTCGCCGCGGTCCAAATTCATGAATTGACCCACTGGAGTGGAGCCAGTCATCGATTGAACCGGGATCTCACCGGGGGATTCGCCTCACCAACTTACGCGAAGGAAGAATTAGTCGCAGACATTGCGAGCTGCCTCGTCAATTCAGAGCTCGGCCTACCGACGGACATCGAGAACCACGCAAGTTACGTCGCATCCTGGCTGGATCATCTGAAGGACGACAAGCGCGAGATTTTCCAGGCCGCCGCCGCCGCGCAGAAAGCCGCCGACTATTGTCTCGCGTTCCACCCCGATTTCGCCGAAAGCGAACTCGACCAGCCAACCGACCACGAGAGCGACGACACCGCCACTCTCGCAGAAGCGGCGTGATCGCAATGTTGTACACGCCAAAGCTCTCGACAAGACGCAACCCGGCGAGAGCCTCGCGCCCGGCGCGTGAGGCGACAATGAAGAAATTCCGCATCGGTTCCTTCGAGGGCTGGATTGTCGGTCCCATGAAATGGGAAGTCCGCCATGCCGGCCGCGTCGTCGCAACCGCAGGCAACATGAATGAATGCGCGCAAAAGGCGCAACGCCTTTATGACGCTGAAAAGGCCGGCGACACGCCCCCGCCGCCAAGGAGTCGCTAATGAGGATCGTGGAACGAAACCTCTCCACCTGCCATGCCGATCCTTGGGCGCTCGTCCGTAACCGAGGAAGTCGACTATGCGCAAGGGAATGAAGGTCCGCTACACATCCGGGCACGGAGGCGTCTTTTCCGCGATCGTGCGACGCGCGCACCGGGATGGGAGCGCGACAATCATCGTCCATTTTCTCCTCGATCCCGCCGGGCAGAAAAATGTCCGCTGTTTCCAAGACCACAAGTTCCGCGTTCACACAAACCGACTCGCTGAACTGCGCTCCTGAAAACCTGCAACGAGGAAAGAGAACATGACGACAATCAACGAGATGGAGCGTCTGGAGGCCGCTGAGAAAGCGCTTGCTCGGATCGCCGACGCGGGAGTAATCGACGAAAACATCGCTTCTCTCAAACCCGCTGTCCCTCGCGACCGGGACGCCGCGCACCGCATGGGCTTCAAGAAATCCACGAACCCCTTTCGCGACGGCGACGCCCGTCGCGCCACCTGGGATGATGATTGGGAGTTCCGCCACGCGCACGCCCTGCCCAGCGCGGCCGACGCGCCCGGCGGGCGCCTGCGGCCGACAAGGGACTAGCGGAAACCTCCTGCGGAGATTGTAAGGTGAACGCTCACACTAACGACGAATTATCCGCGATCAGCGTCTACGCCGATCCGCGTGGCGTTGGCTAAAACTGACCATGAAACACGCCATGACGCCCAAGACAGCCGCCGCGCTCGCTGAAATCGAGAAGGCCGTGGCGGCTGGTCAGCGGCTGATCGATCCGGCCATCTTCTCCCACATCTACGGTCGCGCCGCGACCGCCGCCGCGTTCCGCATGGCCCGCGCGAGAGGTATCATAGAGGTCGCCTACAAGACTTGCGCAGGGACGCCGGTCTATCAGCCGGCCGGAATCGAAGCCGCCATGCGCGAATCCCGCAGCGCAACGCTCCATTGATCGGACAGCCCATGAACGACATGCCGGCGCGGCGCGCCGAAACGAAATGAAGTCAAATGAAACGATCGGATCCATTGAAAGCTCGAAAAATTGAAAAGCAGAAGAACACCGATACCGCGACCGAGCGACCGCCGCAAAGGGGGGGTCGCTCCGGCCGCTGCGCTGGGCCGGATCGATCCCGGCGCATAAAGCGCCGCCTTTGCCCCGTCCGCCCGTCCGCAGTTCGTAATTGGGGTCTTCGAGAAGAAGATCGACAGGAGATCCCAATGAGACACTTCAGCACAACACAATTGGCGACGAACAAAAAGGGCGCGGCGTTTTTCGCACCTCTCGATGCGTTCGATCACGATGCGGCCCGCCACGACGGCTGGGTCCTGTCGGATTGCGGATTCAACCGAGACGGAACGCAGCATGTCGAAATACAAAAATTCGACAATCCGCAAGGCGGCGCCCCTAGATTCGCCGAAGACAATGCGGCCTGGGCGCATGTCGTCGCGCGAGCGCGCGCGGGTTCCCTTCTCCACATCCAGGCGCTCGAACTCGTCGATCGGCGTGAACGGCTGGCGATAGAGGCGCTCAATGGAACTTGCTGATCCCAACCCGCGCCGCACCAGACATTCCATTCGCGCGCGCGAGGAAGACCAAAGTCCGTATACGGCGCTTCCCTCATTCAACCAACGCCCCGCCTACCGCCTCACGCGCCCCGCGCTTCACCGCGATCAACGCCCAGGGAGAACATTATGGGATGGCTATTTCACAACGACATGCTCACACACCAGACACCAGCCGAATACATCGCGCAGCATTTCTCGCACGAGAATGACACTTGCAAAGCGACTGTCATCGCCACGGCCACCGTTCGCGGAACCATCTACGCCGCCATTCGCAACGAGATCAAAAACACGAACAAGACTTACGTCTTCTGCGGCGTGTTCCTGTTCAAGAACAACAAAAAGGACGGCTTCGGTTACAAAGACATGGACGAGGGAATGGGTCCTTGCGAAGTCGATTGCCCCGATCGCATCATGCGTTTGCTTTCGCCAGTCGACGACATGCCGAGCCCCGGTTACGCCGCGGAGTGGCGCACTCGAGTCGCCGCCGCGAAACAGCAGCGGGCGAATGCCCGCAGGAACGCCAAGACATTCGCTCCTGGCGACACGATACGCCTCCCCGAACCCGTTCAATTCGGGAAGAGCGGCGTCAGCGCCGACCGATTCACCTTCCACGAATATCGCAAGCGCACGCCGATTTTCAGCCCCGTTTCGCACCCGTATTTTCTCTGCCGTCTGAGGCAGAGCACTCTAGCCGCGGCCACTCTCGAGGCGTGACGCGGCCTATCCGTCCCATCGAAGATGGAGCGATCCAATGCCGGATCATCTCGATTGGTTCACCACCGACATTTTCCCCGACGGCACGCAGAAAGTTCATATCCGCCCGAGGGACTCTTCGAGTTCGAGCGAGACGCTCCAACTCGACCATCCACAATCACAAATCTTGATGGCGACCCTCGGCCGGCTCGCCCAAGACACGACGATCCCCTGGAGCGCCGCGCGCCAAGCGACCCTCCAAGGCTTCTGGAAGGCGCTGCGCGCCTCTTTCTAATCGAGTTCGGCACCTCCTGAGGCCGCCACACGCGCCGCGACCGTCTCGAGCCGCCTCTCCCTATCCATCCGATCCCCCACGCGCCCGAAACCCGGCTGCCCACGGCAGACCGGGCGCTCGCGCTCGCTTGAAAAGGATACGCCATGACGCGTGACAGCAACCAATTGACGCTCTCTCTGTTCGGCACGACCAGCCTCTCCAGCGGATTTACGCTCGACGCCGGAACCTACGGCGCGCCGGCGGATGTTCGCGACGACAAGGATGACGTCAGCGATGTTGTCGCCCGGCCACCTGTCGTTCGAGCGCACAACTTCGTTCTGCGCGGCGATCGCCAACTCGCGCCGAGCTGGAAACAGCGCGCCGTCGACAATCTCACCGCCATCCGATTGGCGATCGAAATCGAAAAAGAGAAACGCAACGCGACGCCCGAAGAACAGGATATACTCAGTCGCTTCATCGCCTTTGGCGGGCGTGACCTCGCCGACAAGATGTTCCGCCGCGCCGGCGAATCCTTCGCCACGGGCTGGGAGGACATCGGCGATGAACTGGAGCAGCTCGTCCCGCCCGAAGAGCTGGCGAGCCTCGCCCGTTGCACGCAGTACGCTCATTACACGCCTGAATTCATCGTACGGGCGATCTGGCGCGCCGTCGAACGTATGGGGTTTTCCGGCGGCTCCATCTTGGAGCCCGGCTGCGGAACCGGCCTGTTCTTCGCCCTCATGCCGGAAGCGCTCGTGGACAAGACGAGCCTCACCGGCGTCGAGATGGACGGCGCGACCGCCAGAATCGCAACGCTCCTCTACCCGAACGCCTATATTCGACACGAGGATTTCACCAAGGCGCGCCTGCCGGAAACCTACGCGCTCGCAATCGGGAATCCGCCTTTCAGCGACCGCACCGTGCACGCCGAAGATCCCGCCGGAAAATTGCACATCTCTCTGCATGACTATTTCATCGCCCGCGCGATCGAGAGATTGAAGCCTGGCGGCCTCGCCGCTTTCGTCACCAGCCGTTGGACGATGGACAAGGCCCGATCCACCGCGCGCGAACATATCGCCTCGATGGCCGATCTCGTCGGCGCCATCCGACTGCCCGAGGGCAGCATGAACGCCGCCGCCGGAACCGACGTCGTCGTCGATCTCCTGTTCCTGCAAAAACGCCTGGTCGGCCAGACACCTTCCGGCCCACAATGGGACACGCTGACCGAAATCCTTGCCGCCGAAAACGGCGACGACGCGCTGTCGATCAACCGATATTTTGTCGAACATCCCGACATGGTTCTCGGCCTACACCAGAGAACCAGCAGCCCCTATGGACCTGCCTACACCTGCGCCAGGAGCCCATCTCACGATCTCGATGAGCGCCTGCGCGCCGCCATCTCGCTGCTGCCGCGCAACATCCACAAAGCGAGCCCCGACTCGAAAAACGCAAAGAACCAACGACCGGATCTGCGCGTCGGAACGGCCGCCGAAAGCGCAACCATCAAGGAAGGCAGCTATGTCGTCGTCGACGACGATCTGATGCAAATTGTCGACGGAACGCCGCAACCTGTCGCCGTTCGCCAGGGCAAGGGGACCCAAGGCATTCCCGCCAAACACGCGCGAATCATTCGAAAGATGATCCCGATCCGCGACGCGATCCGCGAGGTTCTCCGCGCCCAGGAAACCAACCAGCCCTGGGGACCGGCGCAAGTCCGCTTGCGCATCGCGTACAACGCCTTCGTGCGCCACTTCGGCCCGATCAATCTGACGACGATCACCGAAACCACAGACCTCGCCACCGGCGACGTTCGCGAGACCCAGCGCCGCCCGAATCTCGCGCCCTTCGCCGATGATCCGGACGTTTGGTTAGTCGGGTCTGTCGAAGACTACGACATCGAGACCGGCAAGGCCAAACAAGGCCCGATCTTCACCGAGCGCGTCCTGCATCCTCCTGTGACGCCCCTAATCCAAAACGCCGCCGACGCCCTCGCCGTCACGCTGCACGAACGCGGACATGTCGACATCGACCACATCGCCGAACTGCTCGGGCGCTCACGCGAAGAAGCGCTCGCCGAACTTGGCGACCGCGTGTTTCTCGATCCCGAGACGACCAGCGACAGCATGGAAAGCTGGCAGACCGCCGACGCCTACCTCTCTGGTCCAGTGCGCACCAGGCTCGCCGCCGCCGTCGACGCCGCGGCGCGCGATCCTCGCTATCGCCACAATGTCGACGCGCTCAAACAAGTCCAGCCCGAAGACCTCAAACCGTCCGATATTAGCGCCAGACTCGGCGCGCCCTGGATCCCAGCGGACGTGATCACCGCCTTCGTCGCCGAAAACATCGGCGTCGAGACGACGATCCGGCACACGATCGAAATCGCCGCCTGGACGATCGATGTGCGTCCCTTCGCCAATCAGGCAACGGCCACCTCCGAATGGGGGACGGCGCGCCGACACGCCGGCCTGCTGCTCGGCGACGCCCTGAACTCATCCATCCCGCAGATCTACGACGTTTGGATGGAGGACGGCAAAGAGAAGCGCGAACTCAACGCCGCCGAAACGGAAGCCGCCAAGGAAAAGCTAACGAAGATCAAGACGGCGTTCGAACGATGGGTGTTCACCGACGCCGAACGCACCGACCGCCTGGCGAGGATCTACAACGACCAGTTCAACAATCTCGTCCCCCGCCATTTCGACGGCAGCCATCTCCAGCTTCCCGGCGCGAGCAGCGTCATCAAATTCTACGCCCACCAGAAACGCGCCATCTGGCGCATCATCAGCGCCGGGCAGACCTATGTCGCGCACGCCGTCGGCGCCGGCAAGACCTTCAGCCTCGCCGCCGCCGTCATGGAGCAGAAGCGTCTCGGCCTCATCACTAAGGCGATGATGGTCGTTCCCGGCCATTGCCTCGCGCAGGCCAGCCGCGAATTCCTGCTGCTCTATCCGAACGCCCGCATCCTCGTCGCCGATGAAACCAATTTTACGAAAGACAAGCGGCAGCGCTTCCTCTCCCGCGCCGCGACCGCCAGCTGGGACGCCATCATCCTCACCCACAGCGCCTTCAAGTTCATTCCAGCGCCCGCCGCGTTCGAACGAAGCCTCATTCAACAGCAGATCGCCAGCTATTCCGAACTCCTCGAAAAAGTCGATGGCGACGATCGCCTGTCGCGCAAGCTCATCGAGCGCAAGAAAGAAGCGCTGGAAGCTACACTCGAAGCGCTGAAGAGTCGGAAGGACGATCTCCTGACCATCAGCGAGATCGGCGTCGACCAGATCATCGTCGACGAGGCCCAGGAGTTCAGAAAACTCTCCTTCGCCACCAATATGACCAGCCTCAAGGGCGTCGATTCAGATGGATCGCAACGCGCCTTCGACCTTTATGTCAAATCGCGTTTCATCGACGCAAAGAAAAATCCCGGCCGCGCGCTCGTCCTCGCCTCCGGGACCCCGATCACCAACACGATAGGGGAGCTCTTCACGCTTCAGCGCTACATGCAGCCGGATCAGTTGGAGGCGCGAGGTATCCACGAATTCGACGCCTGGGCCTCGACCTTCGGCGAGACCCGCACGGAACTCGAATTGCAGCCCTCCGGCCTCTACAAGCCGGTCACGCGCTTTTCGGAATTCGTCAACGTCCCCGACCTGATGGCGATGTATCGCTCGGTTGCCGACGTCGTCCTCAAGTCCGACCTTAGAGGCTATCTGCGGCTGCCCAGCGTCAAAACCGGCAAGCGCCAGATCGTCGCCGCCGATCCGACACCCGCCTTCAAAGCCTACCAGCGGGTTCTCGCCGAGCGCATTTCCCTCATCGAAGAACGCAAAGGCCGCCCGAAGAAGGGTGACGATATTCTCCTCTCGGTCATCACCGACGGCCGTCATGCCGCGATCGATATGCGCTTCGTCCTGCCCGACTGCGACAACGAACCGGAGAACAAGCTCAACGCCTTGATCGATAACGTCCACCGCATCTGGCGCGAAACCTCGCACCGCCGCTATACGCAGTCCGACGGCGTCCCTTATGCGCTCCCCGGCGCCGCGCAAATGATCTTCTCCGATCTCGGCACGCTCAATGTCGAGGCGACGCGCGGCTTTTCGGCCTATCGTTGGATCAAGACCAGACTGATCGAACTCGGCGTGCCGCCGAACCAGATCGCCTTCATGCAGGACTTCAAGAAATCCAGCGCCAAGCAAAGACTTTTCGCCGACGTGAACGCCGGCAAGGTCCGCATCCTGATCGGATCGTCGGACACCATGGGCACCGGCGTCAACGCCCAACGCCGACTGGTCGCCCTCCATCATCTCGACGTCCCCTGGCTCCCATCGCAGATCGAGCAGCGCGAGGGCCGTATCGAGCGCCAAGGCAACGAGAACGACGAGATCGAGCTCTACGCCTACGCTACCGCAGGCAGCGTCGACGCCACGGGCTGGCAGCTACTCGAACGCAAAGCCCGGTTCATCGAAATGGCGATGGCCGGCGATCGCAGCATACGCCGGCTGGAAGACGCCGGATCGCAAATCAACCAATTCGCCATGGCGAAGGCCATTGCATCGGGCGATCCACGGCTCATGCAGAAGGCCGGACTACAGGCGGACCTCGCGCGGCTAGAACGTCTGCGCGCCGCGCATTTCGATGACCAGCACGCAGTCCGCCACGCAATTTTCACCGCCGAGCGCGCGCAGTCGGCCGCCACGCGCCGCCTCGGCCAAATCGAGCAGGACATCGCCCAGCGCACGCCAACTCGCGGCGACGCCTTCAAGATGCAAGTCGAAGACAAGACATTCACCGAGCGCAAAGACGCCGGGACTGCTCTCCTCCGAGCAATTCGTCATCGTGAACTCCAAGCCGACAGCGGCGACTGGCGCATAGCGAACATCGGTGGTTTCGATCTTTCCGTCACGACGGACGTCTCATCGCGCAGCCAACTCGTATGTGTCGAAATCACGATGCAACGCAACGGCCATATGACCGAAATCGAATATTCGCATGACCTGACAGCACTCGGCGTCGTCTCCCGTCTCGAATACGCTCTCGGTCGCTTCGAAGTCGAGCTCGCGGAGCAGAGAAGGATCGCGACGGAGGCCGCCGAACGCTTGCCGGCCTACCGCAAGCGCCTCGATGAAACTTTCGCTTATGAGGCCGAACTCGACGCGAAACGCGACGAGCTGGCGGCGCTCGACGCTTCGCTCGCCGCTAACGACGCGGGCGAGGCGCCGGCGGAACCTGCGCCCGCCGCCTGATCTCTCCGCCCTGTCCTCATCCCCGTCCGTCCCTGGAGCAGCCCTCCGCGCCGCTACCAGATCAACATCCCCACCATCGCAAGGAGAAGTCTATGCGCGCGAACATCAAAGACATCGGCTATGCGCTCTGCGCCCATCTCGAGGGCCAAGACGTCATCCGCGACGAAGAAGGCGCGGCGCGCATCGAGGTCGCCGAACTGCAGCTTGAGGACACGCTCATCCTCTGCCTGGAGAACGGCCAGCGCTTCCGCCTGAAAATTACGGAGGCAGCCCAATGAAATCCCTCAACAACGCCGCGATCCCGGCGGCGATCGCCCGCATGCTGCGCACCCCGCCTCTCGCGCCCCACCAGTTCACCGCAACGAAATTTCATTCTGCCGAGGACAAGGCCTGGTTCGGCAACACCCTCTTGAAGTTTATCGTCGACGATTGCCCGAGCAGCGCTTTCACCAAACGTTTCTACAATCGCCTCTCGAACAGCTTCGGGCACATTGCTCATTATAGTCGCGCGGGATTCTACGAGCATTTCTTTATCGATCTCGCCGGCAAGATCGACTTCCTCCAGCAGACGCTGCAATGGCCCTGTTATGGCCAGCCCGAGCACACGTTCAGCGACGTCGAACTCGTGCTTCAGGCGCGACTGTCGACCGCGACGCTCCTTCCGATCCTGATCGCTCGCCGCGACGCCGACATCGCCCGCCGCGAGCGCGATCTGCTCGCCCGCCTGAAGGCCAAATACGAGCCTCAGCCCCAGCCCGCCGCCGCCCCGGCAATGCCGTTGCGACAGGCAAGCCTCTTCGATCTTTCCGCATGACCCCTAAGCCGCGCCGACGGACCGAACCAACTGAAAAGAAGAAAGAAACGAAACGCAAGAGAGGAACATCCCTGCCACGGACGCCCCGCCGCCGCAAGGGATGGTCGCTCCGCTCCCGCGCAAGCGCCCTTGCCCCGGCGGGCCGCCCGCGGCCAGCGCTTCAGGTCTTCCGAAAATAGACCGCCAATCGAACAGCAAGAGGAGTTCACCACCATGGAACTGCGCACCGTTAATCCTCGCAATCTCAAACCCAATCCCGACAACCCACGCCGCACCGCCGCAGGCGAGCACGCCGACCAGCAGCTCGTCGCAAACATAAAGGCCATCGGCATAACCCAGCCGCCTGTGGTTCGCGCCGAAGGCGAGGATATGGTCGTCGTCGCCGGCGACCGGCGCGTTCGCGCCGCCATCGCCGCCGGCCTCTCGGAAATCCTCGTCCTCGTGCGCGACGGCGCCCACGGCGACGACAATGTTCGTTCGCTGTCCGAAAACGTCGTACGCGCCCAGATGGGGCCGGTCGATCAATGGCGCGCCATCGAGGCCCTGATCTCCGACGATTGGACCGAAGAAGCGATCGGAACCGCCCTCGCCCTACCGGTCCGCACCATCAAGAAGCTCCGGCTTCTGGCACACATCCATCCGGCCGTTCTCGATCACATCGCCAAGGGCGACATGCCGCAGGAAAATCATCTGCGCACCATCGCTGCGGCGAGCGCCGATGAACAGGCGTCCGTCTGGAAGAAACACAAGCCGAAAAAGGGGCAGCCGACCGTCTCGTGGTGGGAGGTCGCCCGCGCCCTGGAAAAACGTCGCATCTACGCGAAAGCAGCCAAATTCGGCCCCGACGAAGAACTAGCCTTCGGCATCGTCTGGGAAGAGGATCTGTTCGAACAGGGCGGCGAAGACACGCGTTACACCACCCAGGTCGAAGCCTTCTTCGCCGCCCAGACCGCCTGGCTGGACGCCAATCTGCCGAAGAACGGCGTCGTGCTTGCAGTCGACGAACACGGCCGCGCCAAGCTGCCGGCCAAAGCCGAACAGGTTTGGAGCACCCCAAAGAAGAGCGACACCATCGGCCATTACGTCGATTCTCGCGACGGATCGATCAAGGAAATCGTCTTCCGCCAGCCCAAACCGGAACCGAAGAAGGACAAGAAAGGCTCCCTCGACGGCGAATCCGAGGCGATGGCGCCAGCCAAGACTCGGCCCGACATCACGCAAAAGGGCCTCGCCATGATCGGCGATTATCGCACCGAGGCGCTCGCCAAAACGTTGGCCGACGACCCGATCGACGACATCGCCTTGCTCGGCGCCCTGGTGCTCGCCTTCGGCGCTTCCAACGTCGAAATCCGGACCGGCGACTATTCGCGCGACAAACGCGACTTACTCGTCCAGCGCGTCACCGAGGGCGGCCGCCTCACCCAGGACATCGACATCCTGAGACGGGCGGCCCGCGATACTCTGACCCTCGTCCTGTCCTTGCGCCCCGGGAACGCCTACAGCGGCATCGCCGCCCGCTTCGTCGGCGACGCGATCGGCGCCGATGCGCATCTGCCCAACATGGCGACCGAGGACTTCCTCAAATCTCTTTCCAAGGCCGCGCTGGAACACGCCGCCTCGACCTTGAACGTCCTGCCGCGCCAGCGCGCCAAGGACACCCGCGCCGCATTGCTCGAACAGGTCGGGACGGGAACCTTCGTCCTTCCGGCGGCGCATTTCGCACCGACCGAAGACGAACTGACCGCTCAACGCGCCAGAGCACAAGCGCGCGCCTACGACTACGACTACGGCGATGACGAAGAGATCGACGACAACGGCGAGAATTGCGACGAAACTCGCGACCGCGGCAACGACGAAGCCGATGCGCCGGCCGACGCCGAAATCGAGCACGAGTACGTCTAAAGACGGTCAGCGCACCCCGACGTCAGAGGTCACCATGCCGAAATATCGCATACTTCTCGTCGAAGAACTCGTCGAAAGCGATTGCGCCGAATTCGACGTGACGGCTTCGACTCCCGAAGCCGCCGCGGCGATTCTGATAGGCGCGCACGACCAGGCGCGCGAGGACTGTTCGAGCTGGGTCTCCCTTCCCGACGGTCAACGCCGCCACATCGAACCCGACAACGTCGTTCGCACACGCGTCTTCTGCGTCCTGCTCGACGAAGAGGGCAACGAGGTCAGAGAAATCGATCCGAACAACTCAGAAGCGCCGAATCCATCGGACGCGAACATTGCTTTCAAGGAGATCACATCATGATCCGCCAATATCATGCCCAACGCCGGCAAGGCGGCGACAACCCGAAAGGCGTCGGCGTCATCGCCGCCGGCTCGATCTATTACCTTCAAGACGACGACTTCTGGCGCGACCGCTTTCGCGGGCGCGCCATCTGTCGCAATCCATGGATTGTTCGCGCTTTCCTGAACGGAACGATCGGCGCCGCACGGCGAAACGCGGACACTGGCAAGTGGGAAACTCTCTACGCCAGCCGCCGTTCAGATATGGCCCTCGTGCAATCGCTACGCGACGGACGCATACGAACGGTCCCCGTCCGCCTCCTGATCCTTCACGACGATCTCGGGCTCTGGAAACAACCAGCCGAATATCCGAGCCTGCCGCGCCGAGTCCGCGCCGATGCTTCGCAGCTCCTGCTGACGGCCGCGTAACGCCCGCCGCACGCACCGAAAAGAAGCCGATGTGGACGAGGTTGCTTCAGCTTACGCCCGGCGACGAACCCCTCCCGCGCGTTCTCAGCTCGTGATAGGATGCAGACATGACCAGCCAAGTTCTCTTCAATCAATTCGCCTATGTGGACCGCCTGAAAACCGGCGGTTTCTCGGACGATCAAGCGCGCGCCTCCGCCGAGGCCCTGGCCGGCGCCCTCTCCGAAACCGTCGCCACATCGAGCCAGCTATCCGCCGTCGAGACAAAGCTCGGCGGCGAGATCGCCGCCGTCGAAGCGAAGCTGGGCGCTCAGATCGCCGCCGTCGAAGCGAAGCTGGGCGCTCAGATCGCCGCCGTCGAAGCGAAGCTGGGCGCTCAGATCGCCGCCGTCGAAACGAAGCTGGTGACCGTGGGAACGAATCTGGACGCCAAAATCAACACGACCGCCGCGACGTTGCGCGCCGAAATTGAAAAGTCAAAAAGTTCACTCTTGATCTGGCTCATCGGTCTGATCGTCGGCTCAACCATCACAATCTCCGGCGTGATCCTGGCGGCGTTGCGCGCCTTTGGAAAAGTCCCGTAACCGTCCATCGCCATTACGGGGGGCCAACCCCGCTTCGCTGATTCTTTTTTATTCCGATAACGAGACGGGGCAGAACTCTGTCGACAATTCGCCTCTTCACGTCGATTGCGCACATCGAACGTCTTTCCAAAATCAGCCATCGCATTTGAAAACATGCGCGCTTCCGACAGCGCCGTTTTTAACTCCGACAACGAAACCGGGCCGAACTCGGTCCGCAATGCGCGGTTTCCCGTTACCCAGCGCTCGCCGATTTCGACGCCAAGAAACGATCGCGTCCGAGGCCCCGCCGATCCCCAAGATCAAAATGATCACAAACACGACCATGACCCAGAGCGCGCCTGTCCCAACAACCATCGCCACAACCGCACCCAGGAAGGCTGCCACCGACTGAATGAAACTCCATGTCACGCGCCACATACGGCCTGCCAACAATCTCTCGCTCATCACAACCTCCAATGCGACGGGGACATTTCAACGGATCGCAGTGGACAGCGTGCTCGTGTCATGCGCGAATGAAAAAGCGCTCTTTGAAAACTGTTTGATTATCCGATTCGGCCCCGACCAAATGGGCGCAAACAGATGGGGAGAAGCAAAGCTTCTCCCCATCCCTCCACCACCTCTATGCCTCAACATGCCTTTCGCTATTTGCAGACGACACGCCCGGGATAACGCAAGCACACGTCAATATTTGCCGGTAAATCAATCGTCTCCTTCTCTCCATCTCCATAATAGCAAATTATACGCAAAGGTCGTTCCGCGCGCTTCAGATTGTGCCAGCCCTGCTCTTTGACCGAACCATCCGCATTCAACGACTCACTATCGGGCGGCTGTGCGGGGAAGGGCTCAGCGATTCCCGCCGATATATCGATGTATTTTACCCCCTTCTTACACGGTTCCAATGCAAACGCGGGAGTCGCGATCGACATAATCCCCGCTACGAAAATCATGCATCTAATGAGATACGACATAGAACTTGCTCCCTGATTCATACGAGTTGGTGGTGGTCCACTTGATCGTATGTACGTACGATGGATGGTCTTTAAACTGATCCATCACTTGAATGCCTTGATCATTCTGGCCGAGATAGATTGCAGCGTGCGATTGACCATACGTGTTTGTGTATGTGCCGTTTTCGCCGAACGTCGCGATCACCGTCCCGGGCACTAGATCCGTCGCCCCTTGAACCTGCTCGCCGGGAACCCAGGTCGATGTATGCCCGACACTCGATGTCGCCTGGACCAGAGCAACGCATTCCCCACTCCCGACACTCTGCCCTTCGTATTGCGTATACCCATGCGCCATCGTGCCAGCGCCGCCGTGGCCCGGTCAGC
>NZ_JAKFWS010000039.1 GCF_021731785.1 Methylocystis sp. | reverse complement strand
AATCCTACGATGATATCGTCGATCACTGCTGTGATGCGTGGAACAGCCTCGTCGAACAACCCTGGCGCATAATGTCCATCGGGCTGCGCGAATGGGCCTATCGGTTCTAATCAACGCGGGTTGGTATAAGATGGCGCGAGTAAGCTCGCCGCGCCCGAACAGCACGTGCCGCTTCTGGCGCGGCATGGCGGCGTCTAGATCGCCTTTGTAGCCCAATGTGCATAAAACGCGGTCGACAGCGCCGATATCGTTTTTGATTTCCGCGAGACGGTCGCGAATGCGCTCGGCCTCATGGAAAAGCTGGACGCGCTTTTCGAGTAAGCCTGAAATGGCGTGCTCAAAGGCTTCTGTGCGGGCGCGTTTGACCGTGTCTCTCATCCGCCGATTGTCGCAAATCGGCGGAGTCGCCGCCATTTCCGCGACTTGCATCAGCTACATAATACCGCATTTTCGCATCGAGGCGCTACGCGAGATCGGCTTCTGGGACGCGTTCAACGTCACCGAAGACGCCGATCTCGGCCTGCGGCTGGCGCGCGCGGGCTTCGAGGTGCGAACGCTCGCCTCGCAAACCTTCGAGGAGGCGCCGGGGTCTTTCACGGCGCTGGTGAAACAACGCACCCGCTGGTTCAAGGGCTGGATGCAGACCTTCGTCGTGCATTGCCGCCGGCCGCTGCGGCTGTTCGTCGATCTTGGCGCGCGCCGCGCCGTCGCGACGCTGGCGATGTTCGCAGGCGGACTGTTTGGGCCTCTGCTCGGCCCGTTCCTGGCGGCGCGAATGGCTTATGACGCGATATTCGGCGCTCTGCTGGCGCCGGCGTCGCCGCTTGAGATCGCGTTAAGCACGTTGTGGTGCTTTCTGATGATCGCCGGCGCGACCGCGTTGGCTTTCCCGCTCGCCATCGGCATGCGCCGGCGGAAACTGACGCGGTTACGAGCTTCGCTGATCTATCTGCCGTTTTGGCTGGCGATGCTGAGCCTTGCCGCCTGGCGCGCCGTTTACGAACTTTGGCGACGCCCCTTCCATTGGGAAAAGACCGAGCATGGGCTCACGCTGCGCAGCGTTCTTGATGTGGAAATGGAAGTCGATCCATTCGCCTCACGAGAAGAGCCATTGTTTGATCAGGAAGCCGGCGCTTAGCGCCTTGCCGTAATGCTCATGCAGCTGGACATGGCTCATGCCGGCGCGCGGCAGATCGGATTTCTTCAAGCGCTTGAAGAAGGGAATGAGCACGTCCTCGAAATTCGCCACCGTGTATTTTCCGCCATGGCGGTCGGCGACGCGCTCGGCGACATTTGTAAAGAGCAGCGTGAGCGCCTTGAATAGCGCCGGATGGGCGATCTGCTCGTCGGCGTTGTGCAGTCCGAGACCATGCCGGCAGGCGCGCAGATAGGCGTTGAGCACGGCGTAAACTTCCTCGGCGCGCGCATCGACGAAGGCGCCCTTGATCGAGCGCAGCGCGGCGTTGAAGGTGACGCGCGAAATCGTGCCCTTGCGCCGCTCCGCCGGGCTGAGCAGGCCCTTCAAGGCGCTGTCCTCGCGGTTGTGGAAGAGATCGAAGACGTCGTGCAGCAGCGCGTCGGCCTGCGTTTCGACTTCCGACAGGCGGCGGATGTCGAGCAGCAATTCGTTGGGGACCGGGCGCTGCTTGGTGTTGATGTCCATGAACAGGCGGCATTCTTCCGAACGCTTCAGCTTGTTGTAGATCACCACCGGCACGTCGACGGCGCCTTTCGCCAGCTTGAAGCCGAAGATGCGATGCTGCCCGTCGATGATGAGAAAGGCGCGCGGGTCCTGCCGGAAGGTCAGCGCGCCAGTGGCGCGGTCATAATGCATATGGGCGCGCGACTGCGCCGACAGCACCACGGCGCCGGGAACCGTGCCGAACCCCGCGTCGATATATTTGGCGATCGATTTGGCGCGCTTTTCGTCGAGCAGGCGCTGAAAACCCTCGATCGGATTTTCGACGCGCGGCTCGACCATGCAGGTTTCGGCGAGCAGCCTGCTCGGCAGCACCAGCGCGTAAAAGCGGTGCTTGCCCTGAGCGACGAGTTGCGCCGGCGCGGTAATCATTTTTTTTCCGGGGGCGGAAGAGCTGCGATCATCGACGCCATCGCCGGCCAAAGGGGCCAATGGGGCGGACTCCGCGATGTCGCCGAGCGTATCCCGATCCATGTTCTGATCCCTCGAAAGCGCGAACTTTGACAGCGTCCGCGACAGCTGACTCGACGAATCGACCGGCACTCGCGCAAGAGGCTAAGCGGGAAAAGAGTCAAGAGCAAGATGGGTCAATGGCGGAAATGGATCGATCTGAATTCCGCAAGGCGCCAGAAACCGACCGTTCGCATCTAACAAGTTACCCACGCTGTGGGAGGCTGATCAGCTTAGGCGGTGGCGTGCTGTGCACGGCATGATGTTTCTCAGCGTCGCGCGCCTCGCCATAGGTTATAAGATTGATGCGGATGCGCGGGCGCGAATGGCGCTCGGCGCAGGGTCATCAGTCGTAGCGAGTTCGGTCGCTAATGGAAGCATTTGGAAGACTTACAAAATTCTCACTGCATGGCGGCCCGCTTTACCGGCTGGGGCGGTGCTTGGGCCTCGTCCGCGGAGAAACGAATACCTTTCCCTTGGGTCTGGCGATCGGTTTATCTGCGTGGTCAATCTTGTTGGCGTTGGCGTTTATAGGGGGTGTTGGCGACAGGTTGTTTTCCCTTTCCACGATTGGGGGAAATGTTCGCTTGCTCGTGGTCATTCCACTGCTGTTTTTGTGTGAATCGTCGTTGGACCCCCACTTTCGTGGCTTTGTCAGCACAATCGTGCGTTCGGGGGTGGTGCCCAGCAATGCGCTGCCGGCTCTGGAATCCGAGATTGCCCGCATTGACCGTTGGAAAGAGGCTTGGTTGCCGGAAGCGATGTGCCTACTGGCTGCTGTGCTGCTGACGTTATTTGCGCCGCAGTTGCACATGTCGGGAAAAACGGCCGCGCTGGATTCAACACGAACCTTGAGTGAACTCCCGTTAGCCGGTCTGTGGTATTGGACCGTTTGCTTGCCGCTTTTTCGATTCCTGTTGTTTCGCTGGATGTGGCGAATCGCCCTCTGGTGCCACTTCCTCTGGCGTTTGGCGAAACTGGATCTCCATCTCGTGCCCACCCATCCTGATAGCGCTGCAGGGCTCGGATATCTCGAAGTTGTGCAAACCCATTTTACCGCACTTGTGCTGGCAATTTCGACCGTCGTGTCCGCCTCATTCGCCGAGGAAATTTCATCAGGCAAAACGGTCTTCGAGGTGATCTATCCCGCACTTGTTCTAACTCTTATCTTGGAATTGATGCTGATATTTCTGCCTCCCTCTATCTTCGCCTTCAAGCTGAGGGCATGCCAGGAGAAGGGATTAAGGCGCTATATGTCGTTCGCCGCCCGTTACGTGAACGACTTTGAGAAGAAATGGCTGAACGGTGGTCCTACTCCGGCGGAGCCCTTGCTCGGCACGCCTGATTTGCAATCGCTGGCCGATTTGGCCAGTAGCGTCGGCATCATACGAACGATGCGCTGGGTTCCAGTAAGCACGCGTCTCTTGGTTGCCGTTTTGGCAGCGGGGCTGTTGCCGATGGCGCCTCTATTTTTATTCAAATATCCGATTGCTGAACTAATCCAAAGGCTCTTAAGCAAGTTGGCGGGCCTGTGAACCGTTCAACGCAATCGACAACAGCGAAATCAATTTGATCAAAAGCCTCCGGTCAGAAAGAAACGTAGCCGGAAACACCCTGCGGCGTTTTCGGCTACAAAATCGCTAATTTGGCGACTTAGCGACGATCGTCGCGACGTTGTTCACGCTCGCCCTGGCGCCCGCTACGCGTATCCTGACGTTCTCCCTGACGCTCTTGACGCTCCTTCTGAGCCGCGAGGACAAGGTCCGAGCTGGAGATTACGCCGCGCTGAGAATTTGGCGCTGGGGCTGCCTGAGCGGTCGCTCCCAACCCAAACATCAACAACGCGCCCAGCGCTACTCCAAAGAATTTATGCATGGGTTCCTCCCCACAGTTTTCCTCTCCCCCCGCCTTAGGCGAAAACTCTTATGTATCGCGCCGAAGCTCCCTGGTAAGCCGCTGACCCATTCTGCGAATGGTTGCGCGCAAATGACGAGCTGTAGCTTGCATTCGTTTCGTCGGAACATCATTCATTCGGGACGCGGCTTCGAGCTTTTCGATCATCTGGTTGCGGATCGTCTCGCGGCGCGCTTCGCTTCCGGCGACGCGGACCTCATAGACCGCCTCGCTCGCGCTTTTGTCGATCGGCGCGCGTTCGATCCAATGTGCCAGCGGCCGCAGCAAACTATTGCCGGCGAGCACGAAGCCGGCAAGCAGCACGGCTTCGACCGGCCGGCCGCCGCCGGCGAAATCCCCGTCATCCATGGAAGATCGGAAGCGCCTGAGGTTGGATCATGATCAACAGGCCATAGGCGAAGATGATGACGCCCAGGCCCTGCGCCACGGCGGCGCCCAAGGGCAGGGTCTTCTCGGCGAAAACGATGACCGTCACTGTCGCAAGCGCGGCGACGTTCATCATGCCGAGCGGAAACATGATCGCGCAAAGCAGCCAGCAACAGCCAAGGCACCAGGCGCCATGGATCGCGCCCATCTGCAAGGCGCCGAGTGTTCCCTCGCGCCAGGAGGTCATGATGAAGCTCATCGGCGTGCGGCACTTGGTCAGGCAGAGATCCTTTAGCGGGGTCAGCTGGTAGAGCCCCGCGGCGACGAGGGTCAAACCGCCGATGCGCGCCGACGTCTGCATCGAGAGATCGAGACGCGTCGCGATCGCCTCCGCGGCAAGCGCGCCGACATAAGCGACGACGCCCGAAGCGACCCAAACGACAAGATAGCCAGAAAGGAAGACCCATGTTTCCACGAACGCCTGTCGCCGTTTGCGCCGGGCGCTCTGCGCCTTGTGGAAGGTGAGCGCCATCGGTGCGACCGCCGGAAACATCATCGCAATTGTCATCGCCAGCCAGACAGCCAGGAAGATTGGCGCGCCAAGACCCATCGACGGGGACGCCATGCGGATGTCGGCGTCATAAGCCGCGCCCTGCCGGATCAGAAGGAACCATGCCGCGATCGACAAGGCGATCAGCGCGGCGAGGATCGCATTGCGGTGAACGGCGGTCGGGTCCGGACGGGTCTGTTCCATGCCGTCGGCGCCGCCCCCTAGTTCGACCATTCGATCGGCGCGTAATGGCCGTTGCGGCCCGAATTGTTCCAGTTCCATCCGTGGTCGTTGAAGCCGTTGCCCTCGCGCCCAATGCCGAAGGCGATTTTCTCCGGGGCGAGCGGATGCCCGGTCATGCCCCAGATTTCGCCGCTCGGATGCATGCTCGCGAGCGGGTCGACGGCGACGGTCAGCACGCCGGGGATTTCGACTGAGCGCGATTTGCCCTCGATCGGAACCTTCCTGACGCCAAGATGCGTCCCGACGAGCGCCGCGAAGACCGCCATCGGGCCGCCTTCATCGCCGCCGAAAATTGCTGCGAGAGCGTTCGTCTGCTCGCCGGTCGCGCGCTCGTCGATATAGGCGCCAAGCGTCCAGTCGCCCTCCGCCATGGGACCCGGCGTATGCGCCGCAAGCGCGACGTTCAGCCCATCCAGCGCGACGTCGCCGTAATTCCCCTTGTCGATGTGAAACGCCAGAACATTGTCACAGCAACCCTGCGTCGGCGTCGCCATCATCGCCTTGGTCGAGACCAGGCAGGGACACACGATGTCGCAATTGCAGTTCTCAAGATAGTCGCCGACAAGGCGCCACTTTTTTTGCGTCGCCATTTCTGCTGTCTCCGCGGCCGTAATCTGCGGACCCTTAAAAAGGCTCTTTGAAGGGCCTGAGGTCCATTTCGTGAGTCCAGGCGCTGCGCTTCTGACAGTGCACCGCCCAAAAGGCGTCGGCGATATCGTCCACGGCAAGGACGCCGTCTGCGCCTTTGGAACGCGCATATTCGGCGAAATTCGTCGCCGCATATTCGCCGGCAATGACGCCGTCGACGACGATATGGACGACATGAACGCCCTTGGAGCCAAACTCGCGGGCGAGACCCTGGGCGACGGCGCGCAAGGCGGCTTTGGCGGCGGCGAAGGCAAGAAACGGCGGGCGCGCGCGCAAGGACGCGGTTGCGCCGGTGAAAAGGATCGTGCCTTGCCCGCGTTCGGCGAAGCGACGGGCGGCCTCGCGCCCGACAATGAAGCCGCCGAGGGCGTTTTGTCGCCAGAGGCGCTCGAAGAGCTCCGGCGTCGTGTCCTGAGCGGAAGCCGCGAAATTGTTCCCCACATTGTAGGCGACAAGCTTCAGGTCGCCGTCGCGGTCCGCTTCCTCGAAGAGGGCGGCGACATCGGCTTCGCGCGTGGCGTCGGCGGGTTTGATCGCGACCGCGCCGCCCGTCGCGGCAATCTGCTCGGCAACGACCCGCAGCCGCTCCGGCGTGCGGCCCGCGATCGTGACGCGGAGCCCTTCTCGCGCGAACCGCCGCGCCAGCGCGGCGCCGAGACCTGTCTCGGCGCCAACGCCAACCACGAGTGCGACGCCGCTATTCACCGTCCCCTCTTGTGCCATAGCGCCTCAACTCTCCTGGTCGCCCTCATGCGCGTCCAAAGAGAAGAATGAAGTTGTTCGCTGGCATGTCCACGATCTTTTTAAGCGCGACATTGTGCGCGTTGGCGGCGCGCTCGAGGTCGCGCACGTCCTTAAGACCCCATTCGGCGATTTTAGGGGCGAGGATTTCCTGATCGAAGGCGGCGTTCGACTCGGTCGTATAACTGCCATCAACCTTGAAGGGCCCGTAGATCGCGACGAAACCATCCTCGGTCAACACGCGGTCAGCGACTTGAGCGATGCCGTCGCAGATCGACACGGGCGCGACCTGAAAGAGGTTCACGACGAAAATGACGTCGTAGAGCCGATCGCTGGCGCTGGGCCAGGTCTCGGGCGCAGTCAGATCGATCTTGACGGGATCGAAGATATTCCTGCCGCCAGCTTCGGCGCGTTTCTTTTTGATGGCGTCGAACACTTCGACGTTATAGTCGGAGGGCTGGAACGACAGGTTCGGGAAATGCGGCGCGAAATAATTTATGTGGTTGCCGGCGCCGCTCGCAAGTTCGAGCACATTGCCGCTTTTCGGAAAAATCTCCTTGAACATTCTCAGGATGGGATCCCGGTTTCGATCCCCTGCCCATGCGACGTAAGGGCTGAGCGGATGCGGATCGATCGGCGGACGGTCTGCGGGTACATTGACGGACATGGCGGTCCTCCTCGGCTTTCTTAGAAGCTCGTGCCGCTCGCTCCGTGGCGCCGAAGTTCGGACGCTTGGCGACGTTCATTCTTGGATCTTGTTCCGGCTCGAGCCAAGCCCGCGAAAGCTTTATCGAGTGGGACCGACGCAGTAAAATTCGAAAATCTAATAAACTCATTCAAGGAATTAAACCGCTAAAGGATGTTTGGTTCGATTGGGCTCGGAACCGTGGACATCGTTCACAAAGGGTGGCGACAGGATGGTCAATCTCAGGTCTTTCGACCTCAATCTGTTGCTGGCGCTCAAGGCTCTTCTCCAAGAGAAGAACGTGTCGCGCGCCGCTGAAAGGCTGTGCCTGAGCCAGCCCGCGATGAGCCATGTCTTGAGCAGGCTGCGCAATCAACTCGACGATCCGATACTCGTGAAATCGGCGTCGGGCATGGTTCCGACGGCGCGCGCGCTTGCGCTACTGGAGCCGACGGTCGCGGTGCTCCGGGAGATCGAAAGGATCGTCGAGTCGCCGCCGGAGTTCGATCCGGCGACAAGCCGCCGGCGTTTCGTGATTTCCACAAGCGATTACGTCGCCTTCGCCGTGCTGCCGAAGCTCGCCGAGTCGATCATCCGCATCGCTCCCAACATTGAGGTGCAAATTCGCCAGCCCATTATCGGGTCGCCTCACCTTGCGCTTGAGGAGGACAATATCGATGTGGCGATCGGCTTCGACGCAATCTTCGGCAGCACGCCGCATATCTGCTCGGATACGTTGATGGCAGAGAGCATTGTGTGCCTCACAAGGCAGTGCAACCCCGCGGTTCCGGGCGATGAAATCACCTTGGCGCAATTTCTGGAATGCAAGCATATTCTGATAACTTGGCGGGAAGCGGGGACGGGCCTCATCGACGACTGTCTCGCGAAGCTGGGACTGCATAGAAACATATCTTTCATCCTACCGAATTTCCTGACGACGCCTTGGATTCTCGAGAAGACGGACTTGCTGCTCTGTCTGCCTCGGAGGATGGCCGATAAGTTCGTAGAGCTCGCTCCGCTCAAAATCCTGCCGATCCCGATCGACCTGCCGCGCTATGAGTTGAGGATGCTCTGGCATCCACGCCACGAGAAGGATCGCGCCCATATGTGGCTGCGAGAGCGCCTGCTTACAATCTGCCGCCGCGACAGCGACAACAAGGCGAGCGCCGATGGTGGGGCCGTGGGACTGCTTCACTAGAAGACGCCGAGTCGACGCGCCGCCAGAATAAGGACCGACGAAGGTCCGGTGTGGTCGCAATCCGGATTTCAAATCGCAAACTACGACGCGATGGCGGGTCACCCTCCCGCCGCCCCCTCAATCGCTCGTGCGTGACGACCATGTCGCATGCGAGACGCCGTCGAGCGAGGCGAGCGAGTCGACGACGGCGTCGAGCTGTTTGCCCGTCGCGCTGGACGTCGCGAGGGTCGCGACGATCTCGACGTCGTCCTCGCGCTCATTCTCGGCGACGTCCTGGATCGGGTAGGAGGCGGCCTCAAGCCGCTCGATCATCGTATCCCGAATGGCGTCGCGTCGGACGCTGCTCGCGGCGACGCGGACCTCATAGACCGCTTCGGTCGCGGATTCGTCGATCGGCGCACGTTCAATCAGACGCACGAGCGGTCGAAGCACCGTGTTGCCGGCGAGCACGAAGCCCGCCAGCAAGAGGGCTTCCGCGGGGCGGTCGGCGCCGGCGAAGCCGCCCGTCACCGCCGAGCACCAAACGGTCGCTGCGGTGCTCAGTCCGCGGATATTCATGCCTTCCTTGATGATGACGCCGGCGCCGAGAAAGCCAACGCCTGACGCCACATAGGCCAGCACCTGCGTCGCGCCCTGATTGCCCATGAGCCGCATGCCGAGGTCGACGAAAGCGGACGCGCCGAGCGCCACCAGGGCGTTGATGCGCAATCCGGCGGTGCGCTGCCGATATTGGCGCTCCGCGCCGATTGCGGTCCCGAGAACGAACGCCACGAGCAGCGACACAAAGGTGTTGAGAATTTCCGCGCCGTCGAAATTTGCAATTGCGTTCATGAGCTCGCATCCCTTTGGCGGGTACGTGCGCCGGCTTATAGGCGAGCGAACGAGGGTTGTCGCGTCCAACGAAAATCTGCGCTCTGCTACGATATCGGGTGAAGGTTTCCTCATCCTGAGGAGCCCGCGCCGATTTCGGGCAAACCCGAGATCGGCGTCGGCGTCTCGAAGGACGAGGAAACCTTCGAGCGGCTACTGAAACTCGCCCTCGTCCTTCGAGACGGCGGCTCCGCCGCCTCCTCAGGATGAGGGCGAGGGATGGTTGCGCTTCAACCCACTTTCCTGCTCGCCTTGTTGCTTCGCATTGACCCTGCCGCGCAGCTCCTGTATGAAGGCTGCGCTGCGCCGCAGCATGAGGCGCTCCAGCCGCGTATGGTCGACGTTGCCGTCGACGAGCTGTCGAGCGCCCCCTTTTCCAATATCGACGGTCCGTTACGCGGGGCCCGATCTCCTTTTTTGGCCAAGAGCCAACCGGCGTTCTTTACGCGCCGGTCCTCGGGGCTCGAATCGACAACTGAAAGCAACAAAGAAGTGACCACATTCTCCGATCTCGGCTTGAACGAGATCCTGCTGCGCGCGCTTGCGCATGAAGGCTATGAAATTCCTACGCCGGTCCAGGCACAGGCCGTTCCCGCGCTTCTGCAGGGACGCGATCTGCTCGGCGTGGCCCAGACCGGCACCGGCAAGACGGCGGCGTTCGCGCTGCCGATCCTGCAGCGACTCCTTGCGGATCGCCGGCGGCCGGCCCCCAATACGGCGCGCGCGCTCATTCTCGCGCCGACGCGCGAACTCGCCGCGCAGATCGCCGATAGTTTCCGCGCCTATGGGCAGTTCTTTCGCCCGAGCGTCGGCGTCATCGTCGGCGGCGTGTCGCATCGTCCGCAAAACGACATGTTGGCGCGCGGCCTCGACGTGCTGGTGGCGACGCCGGGACGTCTGCTCGACCATCTCGGCAGCGGTCGCCTGCGGCTCGCGACGACCGAAGTGCTGGTGCTCGACGAAGCCGACCATATGCTTGATCTCGGCTTCATCATCCCGATCCGCCAGATCGTCGCGAAATTGCCCAAGCAGCGCCAGACATTGCTGTTCTCGGCGACCATGCCGCGCGAAATCGCGGCGCTCGCCGACGATATGCTGCGCGACCCGGTGAAAGTGTCGGTGACGCCGGCGGCGACCACCGCCGAGCGCGTCGAACAGCACGTTTATCTCGTCTCGAGCGGCGCCAAGCGGGACTTGCTCGTGGAGTTGATGGGCGACCGCGATATCGCGCGCGCGATCGTGTTCACGCGCACCAAGCGTGGCGCCGATCGCGTCGCGCAGCACCTTGAGAGCGCCGGCGTCGGCGCCGACGCGATCCACGGCAACAAGAGCCAGAGCCAGCGTCTGCGCGCGCTCGACGGCTTTCGCAAGGGCCGCACGCGGGTGCTGGTCGCGACCGACATCGCCGCGCGCGGCATCGACGTCGACGGCGTGACGCATGTCGTCAATTTCGAATTGCCCGAAGTCGCCGAAGCCTATGTGCATCGCATCGGCCGCACCGCGCGAGCCGGAGCGACCGGAAGGGCGATTTCGCTCTGCGACAATGGCGAGCGGCCGCTGCTGCGCGCGATCGAGAAGCTGACGCGTCAGACGCTTGAATTCACGGACCGACGCGCCGAAAGCGCGCGCCACGATGACGCCGAGCCGACGCGCCAGGCGCCCAGGGGGCCAAAGCCGCCGGCGCCGCATCGAAACGGCGCACAGCATCCGCGGCGCGACGGGCAGCGTCCCGCGGCAAAGCGACCGGGCGCCCCGAATGGCCAGAAGCGCCCCGCAAATGGCGGCGCCCGTCACAAGCAGGCGGGCCGTCCGCAGGGATAACGCTATAGTCATGGCCGCTTCGAATCGAGGGGGCGGCCATGATCTACGATCTTCTCATCGTTGGCGGCGGGATCAACGGCTGCGCCATCGCCCGCGACGCCGCCGGGCGAGGATTGTCGGTCAGGCTCGTCGAGCAGGGCGATCTCGCGCAAGGGACGTCGTCCGCCTCGACCAAGCTCATCCACGGCGGCCTGCGCTATCTCGAACTCTATGAGTTTCGCCTCGTGCAAGAGGCGCTCGCCGAGCGCGAACTGCTACTGGCCGCGGCACCGCATGTCATCTGGCCGCTAAAATTCGTGTTGCCCTATGAGAAGGGGCTGCGACCGGTCTGGCTGCTGCGGCTCGGGCTCTTTCTTTACGATCATCTTGCGCGCCGCAAGCGTCTCGAAGGCTCGCATATGGTGAGGCTCGCCGGCGACGCGCTCGGCGCGCCGTTGCGCGACGCTTACCGCGTCGGCTTCACTTACGCCGATTGCTGGGTGGACGACTCACGCCTTGTCGTGTTGAACGCGCGCGACGCGGCGGAGCGCGGCGCGACGATCACCGTCGGCGCAAGGCTCGTTCACGCCGCGCGTCAGGGCGACCGCTGGCGGGCGACGCTTGCGGGCGGCGAGGCGATCGAGGCGCGCGTACTGGTCAACGCCGCCGGCCCGTGGGTGTCTGAGGTGCTCGAAGACGCGCTGCACATTCCTTCGCGCAAACATGTACGGCTGGTGAAAGGATCGCATCTCGTCCTGCGCAAGCTTTTCGAAGGTCCGCAAGCTTACATCTTGCAAAACCCCGACGGCCGCATCGTTTTTGCGATTCCCTATGAGCAGGAGTTCACGCTCGTTGGCACAACCGACGTATCCTATGGCGGCGCCCCCGGCGCCGTTGCGATCAGCGACGTCGAGACGGAGTATCTTCTCAATTCGCTGAATCATTTCTTGCGGGAACCGGCGACGCGCGATGACATCGTATGGAGCTACGCCGGCCTGCGGCCGCTCTATGACGACGGCGCGCTCAAAGCGTCGGTTGTGACCCGCGACTACGCCTTCGATCTCGATGCGCCGGAAGCTGCGTCGCCGTCGCTGTCGATTTTTGGCGGCAAGATCACGACCGCGCGCCGGCTCGCCGAACATGCGCTTGATCAGCTCGCGCGCTTTCTTCCCGCGCACGGCGCGGCCTGGACGGCGAGCGCCGTCTTTCCCGGCGGCGACATGCCGCACGGCTTCGACCGCTTTCTCGACGATCTTACGCGCGACAAGCCTTTTCTTGGCGACGAACTGGCGCTGCGCCTCGCGCGCGCCAACGGAACGCGCATCTTCGAGATTTTGAAGGATGCGCGGAGCTTGAGCGACCTCGGCCGCAACTTCGGCTGCGGACTGACCGAAGCAGAGATCGCTTATTTGCGCGAAAAGGAATGGGCGTGCACGGCGGACGACATTCTCTGGCGCCGCTCGAAGCTCGGACTTCATATGAGCGACGCGCAGCAGCAGGCCCTGTGGGAGTTTATCGGCGCCTAACGATCTCCCGCGCGTCATGGCCGCGCTTGTCGCGGCCATCCACGAAATTGTTCCGCAACTTCCTGGCGTGGATGGCCGGCGCAAGGCCGGCCATGACGCAGTTGGATCGTCGCGCGACTGCCAGCGGAGCGGAGCAATCACTATTCATTGAGCGCCGCAGGCGACTCGTTCACTGATGCGCCGCCTTCGATCACCGTCTTAGCCAGACCGGGCGCGGCGACGGCGTTATTTTCGGCGAAGAAGCGGGCGAGCGCTGCGTAGCGCGGCGCGCCGGGATGTTTCTCGCGCGCCGCGGCCTTGGCGCCCTTCATCAGCAAGGTCGCGCCGCGCGCCAGCGCGAAAAGGCGCAGATAGGGCGTCGCGCCGGCGAGCGCGTCAGCAACCTCGGCTTTCGTCAGAAATTCGTTCGCTTGCGCCAGCGCCTCGACGGAATCCTGCAACGCCTGCTGCGAGAATTCGGCGTCGCGCGCGATCGTGCGCATGTCCTCGATCTCTCTCGCGAGCGCCGCGCCGTCGCCGCCGCGAATTTTGCGCGTGACGAGATCGATCGCTTGAATGCCGTTCGTGCCCTCATAGATCGCGCAGATGCGCGCGTCGCGCATGAGCTGGGCGACGCCGGTCTCTTCGATATAGCCCATGCCGCCGAAGACCTGGATGGCGAGCGACGTCGTCTCATTGGCGATATCCGTCGAAAAAGCCTTGGCGACGGGCGTCAGTAGAGAAGCACGCTCATGCGCCGCCGCTGCGCGCGCCGGATCGCGCTCGCGTTGCGCGCGGTCGATCGCGGCGGCCGTCTCATAGCAAATTGCGCGTGCGGCTGCCGTTGAACTCGCCATGGTCAACAACATGCGCGCGACATCGGGATGTTCGATGATCGCGCTCGTCTCCTTGGCGCCCGGCGCGCGTCCCTGTTTGCGCTCGTGCGCATATTGAAGCGCCATCTGCGTCGCGCGCTCGGCGAGCGCCACGCCTTGCAGCCCCACCGACAGGCGGGCGTTGTTCATCATCGTGAACATGCAGGCGAGGCCTTTGTTCTCCTCGCCGATGAGAAAAGCGACGGCTCCGCCTTCGTCGCCGTAGATCATCGTGCAGGTCGGCGAGCCGTGGATTCCGAGCTTGTGCTCGATCCCGGCGCAACGCACATCGTTGCGCCGCGTGAACGCGCCTGCTTCGTCCGGCAGAAATTTCGGCGCAAGAAACAGCGAAATGCCGCGCGTGCCGGCGGGCGCGTCGGGAAGACGCGCGAGCACGAGATGCACGATATTGGGAGCAAGATCATGCTCGCCATAGGTAATGAAAATCTTTTGGCCGAAGAGGCGGTAGGAACCGTCGTCGGCGCGTTCCGCTCTCGTGCGCATCAATCCGAGATCGGATCCCGCGCCGGGCTCACTCAGATTCATCGTCGCCGTCCATTCGCCGCTGACGATCTTGCGCAGATAGGTCTCTTTCAGCGCGTCGCCGGCATGCGCCTCCATCGCCTCGATCGCGCCATGGCCGAGCAGCGGGCAGACGGCGAAAGCCATATTGGCGGCGTTCCAAATTTCCGTGCAGCCGGCGTTGAGTAGGGCGGGGAGGTCGAGACCGCCAAAGTCCTGCGCAGCCGCGATGGCGTTCCAGCCGCCGTCCTTCCATTGTGCATAGGCCTCACGCCAGCCGGGCGGCGTCGTGACGGCGCCATTGGCGTATGTCGCGCCGACGCGATCGCCGATCCTGTCGAGCGGCAGCAGAACCTCTTCGGCGAATCTCGCCGCCTCGGTCAAAGTCTGTTCGGCGACGCCGCCGGCGAGGTCGCCGTATGTCTCGCCCGCCGCGATCGCGCCCTCGCCGGCCGCGAGGCGGAGCGCGAAGAGAATGTCGTCAAGCGGCGCGCCGTAGGTCATCCGAATTTCCCTGATGCGAATCGATGCTTGGAATCTAGCGCGTCGTTTTGAAGCGGGGCGGGACAGTTGGCCTGTCCCCACGCGCTTGCGCCACGCGCGCGGACCGGTAAAATCGCCTCGCCATCCGTTTGAGCCGCCAGAGAGGGCTAATGCCGCTTTTCGCCTATCGCTGCAACGATTGCGCGCATGAGTTCGAGACTCTGTCGCGTTTTGACGAAACGCCCGAGTGTCCCGCTTGCGGCGGCGCCCATGTCGAGCGCCAATTGTCGCTCATCGCCCGGCCTGCTGCAGGCGGCGAGGCTGCGGAGAGCTGCGCGGCGATGGCAGGCGGCGCGCCCTGTCCGAGTTGCCCCGCGTTAGCAGGACAGGTGTGAGGTCGGCGGCCGCGGCGAGCCTTCTCGGCGCGCGTCGCATCGTCGTTCCAGCCAACGGAATTGAATTCGAGGTTTTTGAGGCGGGCGCCGGCGATCGTCTTGCGCTGCTCCTGCACGGTTTTCCCCAGCACGCCGTCATGTGGCGCCATCTCGTCGGGCCGCTCGTCGCAGCGGGATATCGGGTCTGGGCGGCGAATCAGCGCGGCTATGGCGCGACGACGCGGCCGCTCGCAAAGGAAGCCTATTCGCTTGAGGCGCTGACGGGCGACGTCGCAGGATTGATAGACGCCGCGCGTCCTACTTCGGTCGCGCTCATCGGCCATGATTGGGGCGGCTTCATCGCCTGGGTCGTCGCCATCCGCAAACTGCGCCCGATCGACGCGCTCGTCGTTTTGAATATTCCGCACCCTTTGTGCTTTCGACAGGCGCTCGAACAGGAATGGCGACAGAAGTTTAAATCCGCCTATGCCGGGTTCTTTCAGTTGCCTTGGCTGCCTGACCGGCTTTTGTCCGCCCGCGGCGGGGCTTTCACTGAGCGGCTGATGCGGTGGTCGGCGGGCCGCGACGGCGTCTTCTCGAAAGACGAGATGGAGATCTATCGCGCCAATGTCGCGTCCCCCGGCGCCGCGACGGCGATGCTCAATTGGTATCGCGCGGCGGGGCTCGACATTCTCGAGGCGGAGAACCTCGATTCGCCGATAGACGCGCCCACGCTTGTCGTCTGGGGACTTCGCGACGCAGCGCTCGGCGAATCCTGTCTGAACGGCACGGAGCGCTATGTGCGCGGACTTCGGATCGAGCGGCTCGCAGGCGTGTCGCATTGGACGCCGGAAGACGCGCCGGAAAAGGTTAACGCGCTGATTTTGGATTTTGTGGAGAATATTCGACGCTTCTAGCGCAAAAAGCGGCCTCGAGGAGCCTCGAACGGTTGACTTGGCGCGCTGGCGTGGGAATCTCTCTCCATGGTCCCGGACCAAGCGTTCGGCGGTCGCTGTTTTGCGCCTATGGCTCTGCGGCCGGCTTTTGGCCAAGAGAAGGAGATGATCCATTCGCCGTCCAATGAAGAGCGTCGCAGCCCCCCAGAAGGAAGGGCCGCGCATCAATCGGGAAATTCGCGCGCGAGAAGTGCAGCTAATCGATTCCGAGGGGAAAAATCACGGCGTCGTCCAATTGCCGGAGGCGCTCGCCATGGCCGAGGCGACGGCGCTGGATCTCGTCGAGATTGCGCCCAATTCCACACCCCCCGTCTGCAAAATTCTTGATTACGGGCGTTTTCGCTTCGCCGAGCAGAAGAAGGCCGCCGAGGCGCGCAAAAAGCAGAAGGTCGTCGAGGTTAAGGAAATCAAGCTTCGTCCCGGCATCGACGACCATGACTATGACGTGAAAATGAAAGCGGTGCGCCGCTTCTTCGAGGAAGGCGACAAGGTGAAGGTCACCCTTCGCTTTCGCGGCCGCGAAATCGCGCATCAGGACATCGGTTATCGGCTTCTGTCGCGCGTGAAGGCGGAAACGGCCACGCTGGCCAAGGTCGAACTCGAACCGTCCATGGAAGGACGGCAGATGGTGATGGTGCTCGCGCCTCGATAGCGCGCGCCTCGCCGCAAGGGCAGAGGCCGGGCTGCGGCCGGGGGATGGCGATCGCCATGTTTAGATCGGGGTTTCGAACTCTGGCCGCGCGCCGCGCGTGCATATTCGGCGCAGCGGCGTTAGTCGCGGTCGCAGTAGCCTCTGCGAAAGCTCAGCTCGTGCTCCCCGGAGCGGTGGCTCCCACCCCTGAGGGGACGGTCGCCGGCGCGGCGAAGAAAAAAGCCGTCGGCGGCGAGATGGGCGCGGCCGCAGGGCCTGCGATCATGCCCAAGGCGCCCGCCGAAGACGCGATCGTCGGAAAAGCGCTCAAGCGCGACGGCGTGGGAAGCGCCATTGAATTCTCCCGGGCAGGCGCCGAGCTGCAGGTCGCAAAACTCACGCTTGTCGGGGATGATTTGCGTCGTTCCGGCGAATCCTGCCGAGTCGAGGTCGCCGGCGCGCCTCTAAAACTCGCGGCGCGCGAGAGCGACACTGGACTGCGTCGCTATCAGATCGCGTTTCCCGCCTGCCCATTTACCTTCAGCGTTCTCGACGGCGCGATCCTTGTCACCAACGAGGGCAGGGCCTGTGAACTGAAGGAGGCGGGGTGCCGCGCCGATCCCGAAGGGCTTTGGGGGATGGGCGTGGATGAAATCGATCCCAAGAAGGGCGAAGAAATGCTCGGCGCCCGTGCGCGCGTGGAAAAGACCGTTCGCAATACTTTTCGCGAGCTCTACGACCGCAACAAGAAGGAAAAGCCGATCCGCAACTACCTCGTTAAGGAACAGGCGGGCTTCTCCTCCTGGCGCGAGGAAGTGTGCCGCTCCTACGCGCGCGAGCCGGATTTCGGCTATTGCGCGTTGAGATTGACGGAGGCGCGGGCGATCGCGCTCGGCGCGCAACTCGCGTCGGGCGTTAAACTGCCGCCGGGGGTCGCCGAAGAGCTCGCAGCCGAGAACGCCAAGAAGGACGCGAAGAAGTAGGCGTGCGACGGAAACGGAGGGGCGCGATGTTGAGATTGGCTGCGATGACAATCTTTCTGGCGATGGTCCTCTCTCCGCATCCCGTCACGGCGAGCCCTTGGACCGAAGGACAGGCCGAGTGGTTCAAGCATGGCGCGAAGCACGGTCGCTGGGACTGCTATGGCAATTGTCCTGAAGGTCGCGCGCATCGCCGCGAAAAGCAGCGCTACCATTATCGCTGACGCCGACGGCGCCAGCGCCGTTCAGCCGCCCCTGCGCATTAGCATGCCGCGCGCTGGATCATAGGCAAGGATCGCCGCGGTGAGGAAGACGCTCGTATAGGCGAAGACAATGGCAAGCGAGGTCCACTCGACTTTTTCATAAAAGGCGAAGCGGATCAGTTCCACCGCATGGGTGAACGGATTGATTTCGCAGACGTAATAGAGCCAGGGGCTCGACTCCTTCACGCGCCACAGCGGATAGAGCGCGGACGATGCAAAGAACATCGGAAAGATCACGAAGTTCATCACCCCGGCGAAATTTTCGAGCTGTTTGATCAGCGAGGAGAGCAGCATGCCGAGCGCGCCGAGCATGAGCCCGCTGAGCGCGAGCGCCGGCAGCACCGTCAGATAGCCCCATTTGGTCGGCGGCTCGATCTCCCAGAAATAGGCGATGAGCAGGAAGGCGTAGACCTGTAGGATCGAAACTGAGACGCCCGCCAAAAGTTTGGAGCCAAGCAAAAACCAGCGCGGAAAGGGCGAGATGAGCAGCGTGCGCATATTGCCCATCTCGCGGTCGTAGACCATCGAGAGCGAGGACTGCATGCCGTTGAACAGCTGGATCATCGCCATCAGCCCCGGCGCGATATACACCTCATAGAGCACGTAGGTTTCGTAAGGCGGGATGATCGAAACGCCGAGCACCTGCCGGAAGCCCGCCGCGAAGATGAAGAGCCATACGAGCGGGCGCACCAGCGCCGAGACGAAGCGTTCGCGCTGATGCAGAAAGCGCAGACCCTCGCGCCAGACGACGCCCGAAAGACAGATGAAATATTGGCGAAGGGTGAAGCCTCTCGACGCAGCAACTTCGCTCATGCCGACAGCTTCTCCTGATCGACTCCGGTCAGACGCGCGAACGCCTCGCCGATTGTCGCTGCGCCTTGCGCCGCGACGATCGCGTGCGCTGTGTCGGTCGCGAGCGCCTTGCCGTGATGCAGAATGACCACCTGATCGTCGTCGACGATCTCGTCGATAAGATGCGTGGTCCAGAGAACGCCTAAACCCCGGTCGCGCACCAGGCCGCGAACGAGCGCGAGGAGATCGGCGCGCGCTTTGATGTCCAGTCCGACCGTCGGCTCGTCGAGAAGCAGCAGCTGCGGATCGTGCAGCAGCGCGCGAGCAATTTCGACGCGGCGCATCTGCCCTCCCGAAAGGGAGCGCGCCTTGTCATGCGCGCGTTCTGCAAGGCCCGCGCGCGCCAGCGCCGCTTGACCGAGACGACGCGCCTCGATCGGACCAATCCCGTGCAAGGCGGCGTGGTAGAGGAGATTTTGCATCACGCTGAGTTCGAGGTCGAGCGTGCGCGCCTGAAAAACCACGCCAAGCTGGCGCAGGGCGGCGCCGGGCTCGCACATCACATTATGGCCGAAGATCTCGATTTCGCCGTGGCGCGCCGCATAGAGCCGCGTGACGAGCGAGAACAGCGTGCTTTTGCCGGCGCCGTTGAGGCCGAGAAGCACGGTGAAACTGCCCGGCCGAACGCAAAAGCTGACGTCGTCAAGCGCTCGGCGCGCGCCGTAAGAATGGCTGAGGTTTCTGATCGCGAGCGCATCGGTCATTGCGGCGCTCCGACACGGTTGTCATTCCCGGCATTCGCGAAGCGAATGACCGGGAATCCAGAGCCGCGGCCAACAGCGCCGATCGCGGCCCCGCATTCCGGATCGCGCTTCGCGCGTCGGGAATGACAGGCGCGAAGATTCGTTCTCATTGCGGCGCCACGATGACGCCCCACGGAAAGGCACCGACCGGAATCGACTTCAGCACTTTGAGCGAGGCGACGTCGATCACCGATACGTCGTTGGAGACGCCATTGGCGGTGAGCAGATATTTTTCATCGGGCGTGAAAGCGAGGTGCCAGACGCGCTGGCCGACGAGGAGATATTTCTCGATCTTTTTCGTCTCGGCGTCGATCACCGCGACGCGATTGGCTGGCCCCAGCGCAACGAAGGCGCGCTTTCCGTCACGCGTGAATGAAATGCCGATCGGCTGGATCGCTTCCTTCGACATTGCCGGAATGTCGAAGCTGATCTTCTGTTTCAGTTCGCGTTTCGAAGGGTCGATGACGGCGACCGTCCCTCCGACTTCCGACGAAACCCAGAGCTCCGACCCGTCCTTCTTGAACTCGGCGAAACGCGGACGGCCGTCGACGAGAATATTCGCGACGATCTCTTTCGACTGCGTGTCGATGAGATGCGCCATATTCGTCGTCTCCGAGGTGTTGACGAGAAGCTTGCCGTCAGGGCTGACGGCCATGCCCTCTGGTTCCACGCCGACGGGAATGTCGCCGATCATCTCCTTTTTCTTCACGTCAATGAGCGTGACGAGATTGTCGTTCTCGTTCGAGACATAGATGATCGCGCCATCAGGACTGAGCGCCAGAAGCTCGGGATCGGGGCCGGACGGCAGCTTGCCGATGACTTTAAGCGTCTTGGTGTCCAGCACCTGGATGGCGTCGTCGTCGCCGGCGCAGATGTAGAGCTCAGAGCCGCCCTTGTTGAGCGCGATGCCGCGCGGGCGCCGGCCGACTTTCACAGTCGCCGTCGCTTCGAGCTTGTCCGTGTCGATGACGGTGATGGAATTGCCCTTTTCGTTGCTGACGTATGCCTTGTAGGCATGCGCGGGCGAGACGAATAACGCAGCGCAAAGCAAAGCAGAGGCGGCTACACGGTTGATGGACCATCCGTCATGCCCGCGCTTGTCGCGGGCATACACGCCGTTGGGACTCACGCGTGGTTGGCCGGGACAAGCCCGGCCATGACGCGGAAAGCGAGCTAGCAGGAAGGAAAGGCCGAATCTGCTCCCTCTCCCGCGACAGCGGGGGAGGGGTGGGG
>NZ_JAKFWS010000108.1 GCF_021731785.1 Methylocystis sp. | reverse complement strand
TCAGCTGAATGAGCGGAATGCCGACGATCATCGCGAATGTCGGCCTGTCGCGACGAAGTTGGATGAATTCCTTGACGAACATGGCGAGAAAGCGCTGCCAGGATTGCGCAAGCGCGCCGCGACGCGGAGGGCGCGCGACGCCGTTTGACAGGCTTTGCTGCGCGCTCATTGGTCGGTCCCCGCCCGTGTCATCAAATCGATGAACACGTCTTCAAGCGACGGCTCGTCACGTTTCCAGCGATGACGGCCTTCCGCGCTATAGCGGCGCGCGATGCGTTCCATCGCCGCTTCGTCGCGCCCGCCGACATGCAGAGCCGAACCGAAGCGCGCAACCATGTCCACGCCCGCCTGATGTTTCAATTCGCTGCCGAGCGGATCGAGGCCCTCGCCGGTGACAACCCATGTCGAGAGTTGCGCGCCCGCCAGGATTTCCGCAATCGTGCCTGAGGCGAGCAGCCGGCCATTGGCGATATAGGCGATCTGATGACAGCGCTCCGCTTCGTCCATGTAGTGCGTCGAAACGAGCACCGTTAAGCCTTGCGTCGCGAGGTGATGAATCTCATCCCAGAAATCGCGCCGCGCTTTCGGATCGACGCCAGCGGTCGGCTCGTCGAGAAGGAGCAGCGACGGGCCAGGCAGAATGCACGCGCCAAGCGACAGCCGCTGTTTCCAGCCGCCGGAAAGTTCCCCGGCTAGTTGATCTGCGCGCGCGACAAGACCCAATCGCTCGAGCGCCGCTTGAGCCGCGTCTTCAGGCGCTTCAAGTCCATATACGCGAGCGACGAATTCAAGATTTTGGCGAATAGTAAGGTCGCGATAGAGCGAAAAGCCCTGCGTCATGTAGCCTACATAACGCTTGATCTCTTTCTGCTGGCGGCGGATGTCGTAACCAAGACATTTTCCCTCGCCCGAGTCGGGCGTCAGCAGGCCGCAAAGCATGCGGATCGTGGTCGTCTTGCCGCTGCCGTTCGGGCCGAGAAACCCCTGGATGATGCCGCGCGCAACCTGCAGGGTGAAATTATTGACGACCTTTTTGGCGCCGAAGGATTTGGTCAGCCCGCGCACATCGATCGCGATGTCGCTCTCGACGCTCATTGCGCCGATTCCGTCGATTCCGGCGCGGGCGCCACGGCGACCGGCATCCCGAGCGGCAAGGCCCGCGCCGCGCCTTCCAGGCGCGCTTCGGCCTTGAAGACGAGTTTTGCGCGCTCCTTGTCGCTAAAGATGACGGGCGGCGTATATTCCTGACGGCTGGCGATAAAGCTGACGCGCCCATAAAGATTGTCGACGCACCCGTCACAGGTGATGCGCATCCGCTCGCCAAGCGAAATTTTCGGCAACTCAGGCTCTGAGACGAAGAACCGCACTTTGCGATTCTCAGGCGGCAACAGCGCGATTACAGGCTGGCCGGCGGTGACGATTTCGCCAGGCCGGAAAAAGACGTCCTGGACGACGCCTTCGGCAGGCGCGACGACGCTTTGGCGCTTGACGCGGATATTCATCGCGTCGAGTTGCGCGCGCGCCTGTTTCAAATTGGCTTCCGCAGCCTCGATCTCCTGCGAACGGCTCGCCATGCGCGACGCCTCGACCTGCCGGCGCGCTTCCTTGACGCTCGCCTCGTCGCGCGCGCGGGCCATCTCAGCGCGATCGAGCGCCGCCTTGGCGACATGGCCTTCGGCGTAAAGCTTGCGCTGCCGATCGTAATCCGAGCGGGACAATTGCAACGCCGCCTCGGCGCGCTCCAGCCCCGCTTGTAGAACGGCAATCTGCTCCGGCCGGTTCATCGCCGCCTGCACATTTTCGACTTGCGCCTCGAGTTGAGCGATACGCGCGCTCGCCTCGTCGCGCGCCCGATCGAGAAGCGTCGTCGACATCGTGAACAGCGGATCGCCCTTTTTTACCTGGGCGCCGGCGGAGACTGCGAGACTCGCGACCCTTTCGGTCTCATAGGGACCGATGTAGAGGATTTCTCCCTCCACATAGCCCAGGAACACATCGGCGGGAGGCGCTGGGCGATAGGCGATGCGCCAAACGACGACAGCCACAAGCGCCAGCGCGATCAAGAATGCGAGACGCTTCATTCGGCGGCGTTGGAGATCGGATCTGGCATGGCCTGATTATGCACCTCTCCCGCCGCGCGACGAAACCTTGCCGCGAGCCGCTCAAACGGAGCGCGCTTCGAAGACGAAACACCTTTTGCCGCAGCGGCCGCAAAAAGGCTAGAATGCCTCCAAGAAAGGCAAAAAGGGATTGAAAATGGCTGAAGATACCGAGCTGCCGCCGCGTGAATCGATGGAATATGACGTGGTCGTGGTCGGCGCAGGGCCGGCCGGCCTCGCCGCGGCGATTCGCTTGAAGCAAATCGCGCCGGATCTGTCAGTCGTCGTTATCGAAAAGGGCTCAGAACCCGGCGCGCATATTTTGTCAGGCGCGGTGATTGATCCCATCGGCCTCGATCGTCTTTTGCCTGAGTGGCGCACGCGCGACGACGCGCCGCTGAAGACCCAGGTGCATGAAGACCATTTCCTGCTGCTGACGGAAAAAGCCGGCCTTCGCATTCCCAATCTGCTGATGCCGCGGCTGATGAACAACCACGGCAATTTCATCGGCTCGCTCGGCAATGTCGTGCGCTTTCTCGCCTCCGAAGCTGAAAACCTTGGCGTGGAGGTCTATCCCGGCTTCGCCGGCGCCGAAGTTCTCTACAGCGAGAATGGCGAAGTCGTCGGCGTCGCAACGGGCGATATGGGCGTCGGCCGCGACGGCAAACCAAAGGACAGCTTCACCCGAGGGATGGAGCTTAAGGGCAAATACACGATCTTCGCCGAAGGCGCGCGCGGCTCGCTGACCAAGCAGCTGCTCGCGAGATACGACCTTTGCGCCAACAGCGAGCCGCAGAAATTCGGCATCGGCTTCAAGGAGCTGTGGCGCATTCCCAAGGAGAAGCACAAGGACGGGCTCGTGCAGCATTCCTTCGGCTGGCCGCTCGCGGCCGATACTGGCGGCGGTTCTTTCCTTTATCATTTCGACGATGATCTCGTGTCGATCGGTTTCGTCGTCCATCTCAACTATTCGAATCCGACGCTCTCTCCCTTCGACGAGTTTCAACGGTTCAAGACGCATCCGCTGATCGCGCCGACGCTCGAAGGCGGCGAACGTCTGTCCTACGGCGCGCGCGCCCTGACCGAAGGCGGATGGCAGAGCGTGCCCAAGCTCGTCATGCCCGGCGGCGCGCTGGCGGGCTGCGGCGCGGGCTTCATGAACGTGCCGCGCATCAAGGGATCGCACAATGCGATGCTCTCGGGGATTTTGTGCGCCGAACATATCGCAGCGGCCATCGGCGACGGCCGTGCGCATGACGAGGTCGATTCCTACGATGCGGCATGGCGATCCTCGGACATCGGTCGCGATCTGAAGCGCGTGCGCAACGTCAAGCCGCTATGGTCCAAATACGGCACCTATGTCGGCGCGCCGCTCTTTGGCCTCGACATGTGGACGAATGAGCTGTTCGGCTTTTCCTTCTTCGGCACGCTCAAGCACGGCAAGGCCGATTACGAGACCTTAAAGCCGGTCTCGGAAGTTGCGCCGATCGTCTATCCAAAACGCGCAAGCAAACTCGTCTTCGACAAGCTGTCGTCCGTTTTCGTCTCGAACACCAACCACGAGGAGGATCAGCCAGTTCACCTGAAGCTCGCCGATCCGGCGATTCCCATCGAGCGTAACCTTCCCATCTATGGCGAGCCGGCTCGGCTCTATTGTCCGGCGGGCGTCTACGAAGTGGTCTATGCCGACGAAGCGACGCGCCGCGATCCGCGCTTCGTGATCAATGCGCAAAACTGCGTTCACTGCAAAACATGCGACATCAAGGACCCGGCGCAAAATATCACCTGGGTCCCTCCGGAGGGCGGCGGCGGACCGAATTATCCGAATATGTAACCGGCGGGGCGCAGGCGCCCGCATTGCGCGAAGCGAATGGTCCGAGACCGCTTCGCGCCGATGACGCGCCGAGGGATGACGTGAACCGATGTTCTTTGCCGCCTCGAAGACTTTCGAGTTCCTTCTGGCGCCTGTCCCGCTTGCCATCTTCCTCGGCGTCGTCGGTGCAACGCTGCTGTTCACGCGATGGCAAACATTGGGACGCGCGCTGTCGAGCGTGAGCGCGTTCGCTTTGCTGGTGATGGCGTTCGGACCGCTCGGCGGTCTGTTGGCGGGGCCGCTCGAGGCGCGCTTTCCGGCTCCGCCCGACGCGATGGCGCCGCCGGACGGCATTGTCGTTCTCGGCGGCGCGATCGACGAGCGGTTGAGCGCCGATCGCGACCGGCCGACGCTGGTCGACGCGGCCGAGCGCCTGACCGCGCCGATCGCGCTCAAACGCAAATATCCGAGCGCCCGCCTCGTCTTTTCCGGCGGCTCCGCCGCGCTGCGCGGATCGCCCCATGTCGAGGCCGACGTGGTCGAGCGCTTCTGGCGCGAGGTCGGTCTCGATCAAAACGACATTTTATACGAACGCCGTTCGCGCAATACATATAAGAATGCGATGTTCGCGCGCGAACTGCTTCATCCCAAGCCTGGCGAACGTTGGCTGCTCGTCACTTCGGCGATGCATATGCCGCGCGCCGTCGGCGTGTTTCGCCAAGCGGGATTCGATGTAATCGCCTATCCCGTCGACTACCGCACGAGCGGCGCCGGCAGGCTCGAATTCCCGCGTTCTCCGACGAAGGCGTTGGGCGTCGTCGAATTCGCCGCGCATGAGTGGGTGGGACTGGTCGTCTATTGGCTCGCCGGCAAGAGCGACGCGTTGCTTCCGGCGCCATGACGCGGTCTGCGCTTGGGCGGGTTCGCCTAACGGCGACGCGAACTAATCGGAGCGGTTTCGCCGTCCGCGCGACGAGGTCCCCGGCTCCATGTTGCGCCCGCCGCCGCCGCCCGGATAAGCGCCGTGTTTCATTTCCAGGAACAGGGCGATGGCCTGCGCGCGATTGCGCACCTCAAGCTTCTCAAAGAGATTGCGCAGGTGAAATTTGATCGTGTTGATCGATACGCCGAAATCCTTGGCGAGTTGACTGTTGGTATGGCCGGATCCAAGCGCCGACAACAGGCTCCGCTCCCGCAACGTCAGATTTTCCAGCGGATCGCTGCGCATTTTGCGAATGTCGACGAAAGGAAACACCATGTCGCCCGCCGCCACCGCGGCAAGCACATCCAGAAGGCGCTCAGGCGGGGCGCGCTTCGAAACAAAGCCGGCGCCGCCAAGCTGGAGAGTCTCGGCCGGCGCCGCAGGATCGTTGGTGCCGCTGTAAACGACGATCTTAGGCGCGGCGACCTGGCGCGACAGCGCGCGCAAGACGTCACGGGCGTGCAGCGTCGGCAATTGCCAGCCGATGACCGCGATGGTGAATTTTTGCTGGCGCGCCGCCTCGAGAAATTCCTCGCCGTCCGTCAGCTTCGCCACAAGTTTGAAGCGGCGGTCGTCGGACAGAAGTTTGTCCAGACCGGCAAGGATCAGCGGGCTCTTATCGGCTATGGCGACGTCGATGCGCTCCACCTCCGCTGCGACCTGAGCGCCGTCGGCGCCATTCGACCGCACGGCGCGCGAACCGTCCTTATGGTCGTTCACGGCCCTGATCGAAGAGGTAGGAGCCATCTCGCCTCCGCCGCCACGCCACCGCAGCGCATCTGTTTGATTCGCCCAGCAACAAACATCAACACAGCTCAAATTCCGGCCGGCCGGGTCGCTGCGCCCTGCCCGTTAGAGGTGGGCGGATCACCATACCGCAGGTACGGGAGGATGCAAGCGCCTTAGCGCGCCGCCGCAAGCCAATGCAACAAAAACGGCGCGCTGGTCGAGCCAGCGCGCCGCGCTTTTTAAGCTTTGTAAGGTCGATTTAGTCGCTGAACACCCAGCGGGCGGCGAAATAAGCGGCCGCGCCAATGACGATGATCGCGATCATGCCGACCGGGGTCGCTGCATAGCTCGTTAGTTCAAGAATAGCGCCCATAGTTTCCTCCTTCTGTCACACACTGCCGGTTTTGCCACAAGCCGAGATTCAGGGCTGCAAACCGCGCAAGCGGCGTTGCGGTCGTTATAGAATTGGTCAAGTGGATAGCATGGCTGACGCCGGCCCAATTCGGTCTCAGTTCAACATCGACCTCACTCAGGCGGGAACGCGTCTGCATCGCTAATTCGGCCCTAACCGCCCGGAGAGCCATAATGCTCGCAGCTCTCGGCCGCGGTTCCGAAATGCGGTCATTTCGGAGTATTGCAGACGCACAGCCCTGTCAAGCGAGGGAACCGGCCGACGCTGCGCTGCATCGCCGCATCAAATGCTCCAAACAAAAGCTGAGTTTGCGCTTGCCGCAACTGCGCGGCGACGACTATCTATCGGAACGCGGCGCCCGTCCATCTCGCGAGCAAATGTTCCATGTTCAAGTTCGTGATCGTTGCCGTCGCTATCGTGGCTGCGGGATTTTCAGCCTTTTATGCCTTTCGACGCTCGCCAGTCTGTTCCGGCGACGGCAAATATATGGCGTCGCAAAGCGAGTGCGAGGCATGGGGCTTTGCCCCGGAAATATGCAGGCAAGCGATCGAAAAGGCGCGCGCCGTCGTCGCGCGGGCGGCGCCGAAAACCGAAACGATGTTTCAATGTGAAGTGCGCTTCTCGGATTGCTTCCAGGCCCCGCAAGGAGGCTTTTCGCCGCGCCCCTCGTTTTGTCTGCGGCCTGACGGGCGCGCGGAGCCTCTGGAAGTCAGATATCTCGAATATGAGTCTGATCGCATGAACCGGAAGAAGACGAAGGAAGTTCGCGTCGACTGAAATCGGCGCAGGCCACTCAGCGTCTCGAATCGGCGCGGCGCTGATTGATCTCGAATTCCGAAGCGTCGATGACGAGCCTGCCGGCGGCGGTCCCGATCGCGATGTGGATCGGCACGACGACATGGGCGTCGGGCAGCGGCGCAAGCCAGACGCTGATATCGTGATTGTTCGCCATATAACGGGTGGACGAGCTGTCGGGACGATGGCCGGCGATCGGCGTGTAGCGCGCCGAACACACGGTGACGGGGCCGGCATAGCCTCTCGTTTGCGCCGTATGATCGCCGGCATAGGCGAGCTCCACGTCGAAACGCGTGACGCCGTCGAAGACCGCTATGGTTCGGTTGCACGCCGAGGGACCGGTGAGTTCCTGTCCCGGCGGCACTCTCATGATCAGCGCGCTGACCGGATCGACAATGTGGCGCTTGGCGCTTTCCGTCACCGGGATGCGCGCTTCGGCGTCCCAAGGCGCCGGCCGTACTTCGACCGTGCGCACCGCATTGCCGGCGAGCAACATGCGAACCGTGCGCGTCTCATCGCTGTTCGACGTCGTGTTGGCGTAGCTTGCCGGCGACGGCCCGGCGAGGGTCAGTCCTCCGCTCGCGCTAGCGGAGCCCCTGGCGTTGTTGATGAGATTGGCGAGGCCGGTCGTCCGCATCGAGATTTCGACCCGGTAATTCTGCGGATCGACGACGCCCGAGGCATATGCGCTGCCGATCGAAAGCCCCATGAGGCTGAGCGCATAATGCGCCCTGAGAGATTCCGCCCCCGCGGTGGCGCAAAGCGCAAAGGAGGTCGCGATGGCGGCGAAGCCGCAGCGCGCCGAATGGCCGAAGCGACGGTCGATCGCGCTCACGGTTGCGGCGCGTCGCTCTGGCGCGATTTCCCGGCCGAACGCTCCGAGGCGTTGTTGGCCGGCGGCGGCGCAGAGGCTCAGGCCCATTCTTGCCAATGTCCGTCCTCGAAAATGCGCCATGCCCGCAGTCCGGCCTTTGCGACGACGAGCCGTCCCGCCTTGGCCTCGGCGACGAGATGCTTGAATACGAGAGGATTGCGCCAGGAAAACGGCTTTTCCGGGTCGCAGACCGCGAGGTATTCGTCGCTGTCCGGGTCATCCATCAGCAGCGTGCCGACGCGGTCGGGCCGCAATTGCGAAGAGAAGCTGCGCTCGTCCTTCCATCGGCAATAGTAGTCGCGGCACACCTGCGGGCGCGTGTTGTAAACGCCGCAGCCGCCGGAGAGCGCGCAATGTTCGCAAAGCTTGCCGGCCGGCTTCTTGAATTCTTCGATTTCAAGAACCTTGCAGCAGAAGAAACAGGAGCCGCAGGCTTTGCCTGGAATGTCGAGCATGACGTTTGAGCGCCGATGGCGTGAGAATCGAATCGGCGTATTGTGAACGCCAGCCGGCGGGATGCAAGCCGCGTCAGGCGATGAGCGAGCGGAGCCATGGCGCGCACAGTCGATCCCAATTCACTTTTCGTTTCCCCCGACTGGCTTGCCGTACATCTCTCCGACGCCGACCTCGTCGTCTTCGACGCCTCGTGGCATATGCCGGCGACCGGCCGCGACGCGCACGCTGAATTCCTTACGGGGCATATTCCCGGCGCGCAATTCTTCGATATCGACGCCGTCTCCGATCGTTCCAGCGGCCTGCCGCATATGTTGCCGAAAGCCGAGGCCTTCGCCGCCGAGATGCGCCGGCTTGGATTTGGCGACGGCATGCGGGCCGTCGTCTATGACAGCGTCGGCATTTTTTCCGCGCCGCGCCTTTGGTGGACGCTCGCCGTCTTCGGCGCCGAAAATACGTCGATCCTCGCGGGCGGCCTTCCCGCTTGGAAAGCGGAAGGGCGGCCGCTCGAACAGGGCGAAGCGCGCAAGAGAGCGCCAGTCGATTTTACGCCACGTTTCGACGCGAGCGTTGTCGCCGACGCTGAGGCCGTGCGGCGCGCGCTCGACCTTGGCGGGGCGCAAGTGGCGGACGCGCGCGGCGCCGAGCGTTTCCATGGCTGGGCGCCCGAGCCGCGCCCCGGCCTGCGCTCCGGCCACATGCCGGGCGCGCTCAATCTTCCGTTCGGCAATTTGCTCGAACGCGGACGAATGAAAGAACGCGCCGGACTCGAAGCGGCGTTTGCTTCCGCAGGCCTCAATCCCGACGCGCCCGTCATCGCGACCTGCGGCTCCGGGCTCACGGCTTGCATCATTAGTCTCGCGCTAGCCGCGACAGGCCGCCCTCTGGCGATGGTTTATGACGGTTCCTGGTCGGAATGGGGCGCCACGGAAAATTTGCCCGCGGTTGTCGACGATCGGGGTGACGCTTAATTATTGTGCGTATAGCCTAATAGATATGCATGTCGCTTGTCATGTGGGCGCCAATCTCTTAGCCGGCGCCGGAACTTTGGCCATGGCGCGACCAACGCGGCAATGTTAGAAGCTCGGCGGTTCTTCAGCCGAGCCAAAGTCGCTAGCGGGGCCGGGGCTTAAGCTAAGCGCGCGGGGGATTTAATGAAAAAGGTCGAGGCGATCATCAAGCCGTTCAAGCTCGATGAGGTCAAGGAAGCGCTGCAGGCGGCTGGGCTGCAAGGCATTACGGTCACCGAAGCGAAGGGATTCGGGCGCCAGAAAGGGCATACGGAACTCTATCGCGGCGCAGAGTATGTCGTTGATTTTCTGCCGAAAGTTAAAATCGAGATCGTTCTTGCGGACGATGCCGTGGAGCGGGCCGTCGAGGCTATACGCACCGCCGCGCAAACTGGCCGCATCGGCGATGGCAAGATTTTTGTTTCCAACATCGAAGGCGCGATCCGCATCCGTACCGGCGAGACCGGCGCGGACGCCATCTAGCACTGAGCCCCCGCCCCATGAGCTTCCTCGCCAACATCTTCAAACGCTCCGCCGCGCCCAATACGAAAACTGCTAACCAGCAAGATCAGCAAAGAGAGGCATCGAACCAAATGACCACGGCCAAGGACGTACTTAAGCAGATCAAGGACGACGACGTTAAATACGTCGATTTCCGATTTACCGACCCGCGCGGCAAGTGGCAGCATGTTACGTTCGACGTCTCGATCGTCGATGAGGAGGCGTTGACCGAAGGCATCATGTTCGACGGCTCGTCGATTGCGGGCTGGAAAGCGATCAATGAATCGGACATGACGCTGGTTCCCGATCTGGCGTCCACCTCCATCGACCCTTTCTTCGCGGCGTCGACGCTTTCGATCGTCTGCGACGTCATGGAGCCCTCGACAGGCCAGCCCTACAACCGCGATCCGCGCGGCATCGCCAAGAAGGCGATGGCCCATATCAAGACCGCCGGCGTCGGCGACACCGCCTATTTCGGTCCCGAAGCCGAATTCTTCGTCTTCGACGACGTGCGCTTTTCGACCGAGCCTTACGACACTGGCTTCACGCTCGACTCGACCGAGTTGCCCTCCAACTCGGGCACGGCTTATGAGGGCGGCAATCTCGGCCACCGCGTGCGCACCAAGGGCGGCTATTTCCCGGTGCCGCCGGTCGACTCGGCGCAGGACATGCGCAGCGAGATGCTCGCCGCCATGGCGGCGATGGGTGTCAAGGTGGAGAAGCACCATCACGAAGTCGCGTCGGCGCAGCACGAACTCGGTCTGAAGTTCGAGACGCTCGTCACCGTCGCCGATCATCTGCAGGTCTATAAATACGCCATCCACCAGGTGGCGCATTCCTACGGCAAGTCGGCGACCTTCATGCCCAAGCCCGTCTTCGGCGACAATGGCTCGGGCATGCACGTCCATCAGTCGATCTGGAAGGACGGCAAGCCGGTCTTCGCGGGCGACAAATACGCCGGCCTCTCGCAGGAGTGCCTGTGGTACATCGGCGGCATCATCAAACATGCCAAGTCGCTGAACGCCTTCACCAACCCGTCGACCAACTCATACAAGCGTCTGGTCCCGGGCTATGAGGCGCCGGTGCTGCTCGCCTACTCGTCGCGCAATCGCTCGGCGTCGTGCCGCATCCCCTTCAGCACCAACCCGAAGGCGAAACGCGTCGAGGTCCGCTTCCCCGATCCGACGGCGAATCCCTATCTCGCCTTCGCGGCCATGCTGATGGCCGGCCTCGACGGCATCGCCAATAAGATCGATCCGGGCGGACCGGCCGACAAGGACCTTTACGACCTTCCGCCGGAAGAGTTGAAGGCGATCCCGACGGTGTGCGGCAGCCTGCGCGAAGCGCTCGAGAATCTTAAAGCCGACCAAGCCTATCTGACCGCCGGCGGCGTCTTCGACAAGGACTTCATCGACTCCTACATCGACCTCAAGATGCAGGACGTGATGCGCTTCGAAATGACCCCGCATCCAGTCGAATTCGACATGTATTACAGCTACTAAACGAACAGACTCGGGCCGCTCGCGAGGCGGCCCGGAAAATCGTAAACCGGAAGGCGACGCGTCGCCTTCCGGTTTTTTTGCGCGCGCTTGTTGATCCGCACACGGCGCGGCCGCGCCGTCACGCAGGCGTCATGCGCCTGTCATTTCGCCGAGCGAAATTGTGGCGAAAGCAAGAACGTCTGACGCCGCATCCGCGTAGCGGGAAATCCCCAAGCCGTTCCACATCGATCGCGTTCTTGCCGCGACGGGGTGGTCTCGGACGCAATGAATTTACGCAAGGGAGACAAGCCATGAAACTGCGCGCCTTCTGCGCCGCCGTCGCCGCGTTCGCGATCTTGACCGCCGGCGCGGCCGCGCTGGATATGGAGCTCTCTCCCTACAAGGTGGTCAATGGACTTTCGGGAAAATTAAAGTCGGTCGGCTCGGACACGATGCAACATGAAATGGAGCTATGGGCCGAAGGCTTTCAGGCGATTTATCCGAATGTGTCAATCGAACTTATCGGCAAGGGCTCGAACACGGCGCCCCCGGCGCTGCTCTCGGGAGAATCGCAGCTAGGTCCGATGTCGCGGCAGATGACGCCCGACGAGATCGGCGCCTTCGAGGCCAAATACGGATACAAGCCAACGGCGGTTCTTGTCGCGATCGACGGCTTGGCGATTTATGTCCACAGGGATAATCCGCTGAAATGCGTCAGTATGGAGCAGATCGAGCGCATTTTCGCGGCCGATCCGAAAGGCGGCGGCGGTAAGAGCATCCGGACCTGGGGCGAACTTGGCCTTACTGGCGAATGGGCGACAATACCCATTGCTTTGCAGAGCCGAAACGCTCTGTCTGGCACCTATAAATATTTTAAGCAGCACGCCTTGGGCGGCGGCGACTTCAAAGATACCGTTCAAATGCAGATCGGCTCGGAAGCCGTCGTGAGCGCCGTCGGCGCCGATAAATCTGCGATGGGCTATTCGGGCATTGGCTATAAGACGAGCGCTGTGCGCGCCGTCCCCGTGGGGGAGGCCGGCAAAGGCTGCTACGACGCCTCCTTCGACAACACCTATTCACGGAAATATCCGCTGGCGCGAGGCCTCTACATTTATGTGCTGAAGGATCCCAAGAAGCCGATCGACCCGCTGAGCGGCGAATTCGTCAAATATGTCTTGTCCAAGGACGGACAGACGCAGGCAAAAAAAGGCGGATACTATCCGGTCACGCGCAATATTCGCGAGCATGAGCTGACGCGGCTGGGACTTCTGGCGTCAGCGAACTGACGCCACGTCGAACCGGCATTGAGCGTTACGCGGGCCCCTATTGGCAGATGCGATAGCCGCCGTTCGATCCGTGCCGTTCGATATCGAAATGCAGATGGCTTACGTGATAGGGATCCGAACCTGGACCGAGAACGGTCGTGAACCAGCCGCAGGCCGCCGTTCTTAGCGTATTGACGTAAGCTGACGATTGGCGGTCAGGCTGAGCGTCGACCGCAATTTTTCGTCCGTCGGAGATAACAAATGCCCCGACGTCTAGCGCGAGGCCCTTGGCGTGGGCGCTGAGCTTTGCCTCGGCATTTTGATTGCGCCCGCGGCATTGATAGCCCGGACCTGATTCGATCGCGACGAGCGACGCATCGAGAGTCCCGACGGCAAGCGGCGCGAGCAGATGTTGCACGAAATCGGAAAACTTAAGAGCAAAGGCGCAACTGAGCATTGGCTTCCCATTGAGCGCGACGCGCCGCTTGTCGACCGTGATTGCCGCGACACGCACCGGCGCATCGATTGCGCAGCCATCAAGATCGCCGGCCGGCGCTTGGGCGGGCTCGAACTCGACCCCCGCCTCGCGCAGTTTCGCCATGCAATCCTCTCGGGGCTCCGTCGCCGCTTGCAGCGGCTGGCCGTTCGACGGGGGTTTTGCTTCAGGAGTAGGCTCCTTCCGAGAGGAAGCGGGCCGACGTGGAGGCGTGGGAACGTCGAGGGCGACAACGTCGGTTGCTGCGACGCTCAAAATAAGAGCGAACGCCATCTCCGTCCTTAAAATGGCCCCTCGAAAATCCATCCTGCTACCCGACGCCTTCAGCCGCGCCGTTCTTCTCATTCGGCCGAAGGCGCCTACATTGGGGCGAGTGGAGGAAGCCATGTCGAACGCCATCACCGTCACTGTGCCGCATAATCTCGGCGTCGAAGCGGCGAAAGCCCGCGTCTCCGAACAGCTGGCCAAAATGCAGCACGACTATGTCGACAAGGTCGCACATTCCGAAGTGGCGTGGGCCGGGGACATCGCCACGGTTCGGGTCGCGGCGCTCGGTCAAACAGCGACGGCGCAGATCACGGTGCTGAAGGATTTGCTGCGCGTCGACATCCAGCTGCCCTGGCTGCTCGCCGTGCTCTCCGGCAAGGTGCAGCAGATCATCTCGCGCAACGCCAACGAAGCGTTGCGCATCGGCCACGCGTCGCAAAGCGATGCTAGCGCTAGCGCTGCGCGTAAAATACCGTGAAGCGATGGCGCTTCCAGCCGATGTCGGCATAGCGGAACCCCGCCTCTTGGAGCCAGGCAATCTGGTCGGTGAAGGGCGCGCTGCGATCGAGCGCCGCGCGCTTTCTCGCCGCCGCGAAATCGTCTTCGGCGATGCCTGTGCGTCGGACGTCCGCCTCCCAGCGGCGCTGATAGGCGTCCTCGATTTCGCTCGTTGCGCCAAGCGACTGGTCGGCGTTAAGAAAAATTCCACCAGGCCGCAGCGCCTCATAAATCCGCTGGAAGAGCCGGCGTTTCGCCTCATGATCGAGATGGTGGATGGACAGCGCCGAGACGACGGCGTCGAGCGGTCCGGGAAGCGGCGTGGTCGCGTAGTCGGCGAGCGTTAAGCGCAAGCGCGCGCCGTAAATCGCAAGCCGCTCTCTCGCGGCGTCGAGCATTTTCGGCGCGAGATCGACGCCTTCGATTTGCGCGCCGGGAAACCGCTCGAGAATCATTTCCGACAAAAGACCGGTGCCGACGCCAAGGTCGACGCAGCGGAAGTCGCCCGCGCCGACAGCCTCTTCGAGAAGATCGAGCGTGGTCCTGTAGAAGGCGTCGAAATGCGGAATGAGTTTGCGTCGCAGCGCGTCATAGCCTGGAGCGGCGTCTTCGAAAGCAACGCGCAGCGCATTGGAATCCGCTTCGGTCATAGATCATCCCCGCATAGGCCACGCCGTGGCGAGACGGGCGCGCCGCCCCCTACCCTCGCCTTCCGAAGTCCGGGGCGGCGGTGTCCTGGCCCTGTTCGACGATCGAGCGGCGGATTTCGCGCGTGCGCGCAAAGAACTCCAGGAGCCCCTGCCCGTCGCCGCGCCTGATCATCCGCTGCAAAGCGCTTAAGTCCTCATTGAACCGGCCGAGCATCTGCAAGACCGCATCCTTGTTGGCGAGAAAAATATCGCGCCACATGATTGGGTCCGACGCTGCGATGCGGGTGAAATCGCGAAAGCCGGAAGCGGAGAATTTGATGACTTCGGAGCGCGTCTCGTCGCCGAAATCATCCGCCGTGCCGACGATATTATAGGCGATGAGATGCGGCAGATGGCTGGTGAGCGCAAGCACCGCGTCATGATGGGCGACGCTCATCGTCTCGACATTCGCGCCCAAGCAAATCCAGAACTGCGTCAGCTTTTCTACGGCCTCGACGTCGGCGTTTTCGGGCGGCGTGAGAATGCACCAGCGGTTTTGAAAGAGCGTAGCGAATCCCGCATCAGGGCCCGAGAACTCCGTTCCGGCGATCGGATGGGCGGGGATAAAGCGCGCAGGTTCGGCAAGATGCGCCGCCATCTGCGCGACGACCGCGCCCTTCACCGAACCGACGTCGGATACGACGGCGCCGTCCTTAAGATGCGGCGCAATGGCTTGCGCGACCGCGCCGCAAGCGCCGACCGGCGTGCAAACGATGACGAGATCGGCGCCGGCGACGGCCAGCGCGCAATCCTGGGTGACGATGTCGGCAAGGCCGAGTTCGGCGCAGCGACCGACGACCTGCGGCGATGAATCCACGATTGCGATATGCCGCGCCGCGCCGAACTGGCGCGCCGCGCGCGCGATCGACGAGCCGATGAGTCCGGCGCCGATCAGCGCCAGACGTTCGCAAATGACTTCAGCCATGAGCGTCTGCTTGCGCGTCTGCTTGAGCGTCTGCTTGCGCGCCTTGCCGCGAACGGGCGCTCCGCATGAATTCGGCGAGCGCTTCGACGACGCGTTCATTGGCTTCTTGCGCGCCGACGGTGAGCCGCAAAAATTCCGGCATGCCATAAGCGCCGATGGCGCGCAGCACCAGTCCGCGCGAGGTGAGGAAATGGTCGGCGTCGGCGGCCGTCGATCCTGGCGTCTCCGGGAAGCGGATGGCGACGAAGTTCGCGACGCTCGGCAAAACGTCGAGGCCCAGCGCGGTAATTTCCCGGGTGAGCCACGGCAGCCAGCGCGCATTATGCGCGATCGCCGCGTCGAGATGCGCGCGATCCGACAGGGCGGCGATCGCCGCGGCCGACCCTACGCTCGAAACGTTGAAGGGCGAGCGGATTCGGTTCAACGCCGCGATCACATGCGCGGGTCCGTATCCCCAGCCGACGCGCAAACCCGCAAGGCCGAAAATTTTTGAAAAGGTGCGGGTGATCACGACATTTTCATGCGCGTCGACCAGCGCGATTCCCGCCTCGTAATCGTCGCGGACGACATATTCGGCATAGGCGGCGTCGAGCACCAGCAACACATGCGAAGGCAGCGAACGCGCCAGCCGCGCGACTTCGCCAGCGGGCAAGAATGTGCCGGTCGGATTGTTCGGATTGGCCAGAAAAACGATTTTCGTTCTCTCGCTCACGCAGCCGAGCAGCGCGTCGACATCCGCTGTGTAGTTCCTCTCGGGCGCTGCGATGGGCGTTCCCCCGGCGGCGAGAATGACGATTCTATATTCGAGAAACCCGTATTGGCTGTAGACGCCCTCGTCCCCCGGACCGACATAGGCGAGCGCCAGCAGCTCCAAAATGTCGTCCGAGCCGGCGCCGGCGATGATCCGTTCAGGATTCAGGCCATAGCGCGCGCCGATCGCCTCGCGCAGGGCGCGCGACGAACCTTCCGGATAAAGCGCAATATGGTCCGCCATGCCGCGCAGGGCCTCTATGGCGCGCGGCGAAGGCCCAAGCGGGGTTTCGTTGGCCGACAGTTTGAAGACGCGCGCCGCCCCCGGCGCGGCGCTCTTGCCGGGCACGTAAGCGTCGATCGCGAGAACGCTCGGGCGGGGAACGGGCTTCGTCATTTCGTCTTTTCGGCGGCGCAGCGGGAGCGTCCTCTCATAAGCCTTGGCGCAAGGAGCGCAAAGTTTTTCGACAAGCTCCGCTTGACACACACAGTGTTTATGTTTAAAAAAAACACACACTGGTTGAAAGGAGAGCGCACATGTCCAAATACGAGCCCTTGACCGCCCATCTACGCAAACAGCCTTATCGAGAAGTGCCATACCGTTTCGGCGATTTAGAGAAAATTCTCGGCTTCGAGCTTCCATTTTCGGCGCGTCAGCACCGGGCCTGGTGGTCCAACAACGGCTCCAACAATGTGATGACGAAGGCGTGGTTGAGCGCCGGTTTCCGCACGCGCGACGTTGATATGGCGAATGAGCGCCTGACATTCGAACGCGTCGGCGCGCCCGACCCCGAATCGCCGCCAGCGGCGCCCGCGCCGCAGCCGCCGGACGATCTCGCGCTCGTTCAGCGAGTCGTCGAAGTTCTGCGTGGCGATGACGAACTTCAGGCGCAGAGGCTTCGACGCGCGATCATCGCCGCGCTGGCGACGCCAAAGACCGAGTCCGTTCTCGATATTTTTGCGTCCGACCTGCCGGATGACGCGTTCGACGGAGTCTTCCCGCAAAGACGCGAGAAGGGCTGGCGCGAGATCGATCTATGAAATTTCTCCTCGACACGAATGTCATCTCGGAATTGCGGAAAGGAACGCACGCAGATCCCAGTGTCGCCGCCTGGGCGCAGTCCGTTGACCCGCGCGATCTCGCAACGAGCGTCCTCGTGCTTGCAGAAATTCGCCGTGGCGTCGAGTTGAAGCAATCGAAAGACCCGGGCCAGGCCGACAGGCTTGACGCTTGGTTGGCGGGGATGCGGCAAAAGTTGCAGGACCGCGTCATTCCGGTCGACGAAGCCATCGCCGATGCTTGGGCGCGGCTGAGCGTTCCAAATCCCCTGCCCTTCGTCGACGGGCTGATGGCGGCGACGGCGCTAACGCGCGGACTTATCCTGGTGACGCGCAATACGCACGACGTCGCCGGCACCGGAACGCAGCTCTTGAACCCTTTCCAAGGTTCCGACGCTCAGCCGGCGGACTAAGGCGCGAAGACGCCGCTGCGGGCGTCATTGAGCTGAAAACGCATGGCGTGGCTGCCGATCACGTCGACCCGCGCGCCTTCGACCCCGGCGGCGGCCATCGCTTTGGCGAAAGACTGGGCGTCGGCGTCGCCGGCCGCGGCGACGAGCAGTGCCAGACCTTCGGGATGCGGCGCGCTGGCCAGAATTTCGCCCCCGAGCGTCTGAAAGGCCGCCGGCAACGCGTGAGTCCAGCGCGCGAGGCCGACCGCATAAAGCGTCACGCCCTGCGCCATCGCGTCGGGCGCGAGCCGCGCGACGACAAACACCGGCAGGCCGGCGGGGTGATTCGGCCGCTCGACGAAAGGCAGGCGCGCGATGATCTTTGGGGCCTCCTCGCCGACAAGGCGCATCCACCAGGCGCCGTCGGCGAGGCCGCCGGACGCGCGCAAGATGCCGAGGTCGCCGGCCGACGCGCCGACCGCTTCGATCACCGCGCCGGCGCCGTGGTGCGCGACATAGGGGACGGTGAACCCGAAGTGGAATCGCGCGGAATCGCGGATTTGCGCATCGCCGCCGCTGTCGTCGGCATGCACCGAATAATTCGCCTGCACATAGGTGAAGGTCGAGACGATGACCCGCCAGACGCCCTCGACGGCGTCGAGCGGCAAAGTTCCCGCGTGACGTTCGACCAGCGCCCGCATCATCTGCGCCTCGCGATCGGGCCGAAAGGCGCAGCCCCCGCCTTGCGCGCGCTTGGCGGCGATCAGCCGGTCGATGATCTCGCCGCGCTGCATCAGCAGCCGATGCATGTCGCGATCGATACGGTCGATCTCGCCACGCAGTTCGGCGAGCGTGTCAGCGGCAGGTTTGAGCAAAGGCGCATTCTGCATGGCGCTCTCTCTTAGGCCAGCAGCGGGCGGGAGGCAACGAAAGGCGACGGCCCCGCCCGCACCCGCCTCTGCCGGCGACGTCGCCGATTCCGCTCCTGCAGCCAAAATACTATGCTCACGAAGAACCATCTCCGCCAATTGCCGGCCCAGACCACAGCTTCGGCATAAGGACGCCATTCATGCAAATCAGGGAGTTCGGAGTCGAACGATGGATGTATCTCTATGAGAACGCCTGCGAGCTGAACCTTGCCGAAACTTGCGTCGAGTCGCTGTCCGTCGCCGAGCTCTTGAAAATTGCCGGCAAGGAGGAGGCGTTGCTCGGCGAAATTCTGCCGATGAAGCTGACCTACGGCGAAATCGACGGCACGGAGCGCCTGCGCAGCAATGTCGCATCCTTATACGAGAACCAATGCGCGCCCAATGTGCTGATCACACATGGCGCGATCAGCGCGAATGCGCTCGTCTATGAAACGCTCATCGAGCCGCGCGATCACATGATATCGGTGCTGCCGACCTATCAGCAGCACTACTCGATCGCCGAGAGCTACGGCGCGAAAGTCGATGTCTTGCGCCTGCGCGAGGCAGACGCCTTCCTGCCCGATCTCGACGAACTGAGGCGCATGGTCACGCCGTCAACGCGCGTCATCGCCGTCAACAATCCGAACAACCCGACCGGGTCGTTGATGGAACGCGCTTTTCTTGAAGAGATCGTCGAGATTGCGCGTTCATGCGGCGCTTATCTGTTTAGCGACGAGGTCTATCGCGGCGCCGACCAGCATGGCGCCGGATTCACCGCGTCGGTCGCGGACCTCTACGAAAAAGGCGTCAGCACCGGCAGCATGTCGAAGACCTGGTCGCTCGCGGGCTTGCGCGTCGGTTGGATCGTTGCGCCTGTCGAGTTGATCCATCGCGTGCGGATCCATCGTGACTACAACACGATCAGCGTCGGCATGCTGAATGATCTCCTCGCGTCCATTGCGCTCGAAAACCGGGATGCGATCCTCAAACGCAACCACGGCATTTTGCGAACAAACCTCTCCCTGCTCGACGCCTGGATCGCCAAAGAGCCCCGCTTGTCCTATGTGAAGCCGAAGTCAGGCACGACGGCATGGGTTCGCGTCGACATTGCCATGACGTCTCGCGACTTTTGCGTCGCGCTGCTCGAAAAGACAGGCGTCATGTTCACGCCGGGCAGCGCCCTGGACGGCGAAGGCTATATCCGGATCGGCTACGCCAATAATCGTGATGTGCTCGTGGAAGGTCTCGCAAGAACGTCGGAATTTCTGCGCCGCATCGAAGAATAGAAATCCGGCGTGCGCGGTGCCGCGGGGCCTGGTTCCGCCACAGAATGACCGGAATCGTTGGTCATAGGCGACGTTCTTTACATTCCGAAAAGCAAGTGATGGCAAGGTCTCAGCTCAGCTACGACGTTAGCCGGGCTTATGCCGGAGTATCCGGTCGGGCGACAGGTCATGGGGGCTCCAAAATCATGATCATGGACGAAGGGATCGCCGCTTCTGGCGAAAGAAACGAGGACGCTCTGCGCGGGCTTGCGCCGGGGCGTCTCAACCGCCGGTCGTTTCTGGTCGGCTCCGCCGCCGGTCTCGGCGCGGCCGGCCTCGCCGGTTGCGTGTCCGACGACATGGGCCGCGCCGAGGCGGCGAGGTTTTACGCGGCCGTGCCCAGCGAGAAATATCCGATCCCGGCGGTCGACATCGGCAAGCTCCATCCGAAATATTTTCGCAAAACAGTGCGCTACGAAACCAAGGAAGCGCCCGGCACGATTATCGTAGATCCCGCCAACTACTATGTTTACCGCGTCGAAGGCGACGGAAACGCCACCCGCTACGGCGCCAATGTCAGCCGCCCCGGGTTCCTGTGGAGCGGCGAGGTTTATGTCGGGCGCAAGGCCGAATGGCCCACCTGGACGCCGCCCAAGGAGATGATGGCGCGCCAGCCGGAGGCGCGCAAATATGCCGGCGGCATGCCGGGAGGTCTGGAAAATCCGCTCGGCGCCCGCGTGCTCTATCTCTATAAGAACGGCGCCTACACGGTCTACACGATCTACAGCACCTGCGACCCCGAGACGATCGGGCAGGGCATCACGAGCGGCTGCACCGGCCTCCTCAGCCAGGACATGCTCGACCTCTATTCGCGAACGCCGGTCAAGACCAAGGTGGTCATGCTGCCGGCGTAGGCAACAGCCCTGGTCCTGGTGTTGTCGCCCCTTAATTTCCGGACACGGGCTCCACAGCCTCTTTGATTGACCTATCGGCAATGAACTCACGCGGCGAACGATAACCCAGCGCGCGATGCGGGTGAAGTTGGTTGTAGTGGTCGAACCATTTCGACAGCGATCGGATGACGGTTTGCGCATCGGGTGTCGGATTGACGCGGACATAGTCGCGTTTGATCGTACGCACGAAAGCCTCGGCCATTCCATTCG
>NZ_JAKFWS010000066.1 GCF_021731785.1 Methylocystis sp. | reverse complement strand
TAGGGCGTTCGACTTGCATGTGTTAGGCCTGCCGCCAGCGTTCGTTCTGAGCCAGGATCAAACTCTCAAGTTTGAGATTTGATACTGACTGATCACATTTTTTCTCTTGACGAGTCCCAAGCACACTTGCCTTCTCGTCTCACGACGATGAAGGCAATGGTGTACTTAGAAAACGTGACCGTCAGAGTGTCTCATCGACCGCTCTCCGAGGAGAAGCGGTCCGCAAGGACCTCCGCCGTCCACGTTTCTCTTTCTTCCGATTCGATTGTCAAACAGCGCGTTCACTGAGGCGAAAAGCTCATGCTTTTCCAGCGAAGCGTCTTCGTCCCGACCAATCAGCCGGGTGGCTGGTTCCTGCCGACAGACGAAGAAGCGACACCGTTCGCTGCACGTTGGCAGCGCCGCCGTCGATGGATTTGTATATATTCGGCTCCCTTTGAGGTGTCAACACGGTTCTAAAAAAACTTTACAATTTCGTCGTGGCCGCGCGGAGCGCCTAGAGTTTTCAAGCGTTACGCGGTGGACAAGCTTGGCCGGACGCCGCAATAGGGCCATAATGCCAAGGCTTCGTCCCTACCGTCGGTTTGACGAACCGAGCGCAATATTTGAGGCTCCGGCGCAACGAGATAAGAACGCCGAAGGAACCGCCGGTCGACGGCAGGCGCGGGAGAAGCCGGCCACTACGGCCCTCCCCAAACGCACAAAAGAAACTTAACGGCTAGGTTGAATGGCATTGCAGATCCCCGGCCGCCTCGTCCCCGCGACGCAAGGCGGCCCTGACTGGTTGGGCGACGAACCCGCGATCGAGGTGGACGGCCGTCGCCATACGCCAGACGACAGGCGACGCGTTTCCACGCGCTGGCTCTCCGGCACGGTGCTCACAGGACTTTCCGGCGCGCTGCTGATCAGCGCGGCAGCCTATACGGCGCTCGATCAGCAGACCCGCTTCGCCGACGCGCCGACGCGCGCGCAGACGGCGCGCGGCGCCGACTCCGAAGAGCAGCAAACCGTCAATCCCAAGAAGGGCGACCGGCTAATGCGCGCGGTTGACGTTGTCGCGGCCAAGCAGACCTTTCGAGCCGCCACCACCTCGCGCGCCGGGGACAAGGAGGTCGTGCGCAACCGCGCCTTCACCCGCGTGGCGGCGACTCTCGCTGTCGCCCCCTCGACCTTCGCGAGCGAGGTGCCTTCCTATAATCCGCTCAAGCTTATTACCGACGCCCGCGCCCCCGAAAACGGCGGCGAGGTCGATCTCGCGCCGGACCAGGCCGAAGTGTCCTTCGAAACCCGCGATCTGGCCGCCTTCACGGTCACGACGCAAAGCGCCCAATTGACGCTCGCGGAAGCGCAGGCGCAGGTCGTCGAGCAGGTCAAATCCAGCCTCGCCGCAGGACCGCAATCGGCGGCGCTGCCCCTGCCCGGTCAGATGTTGCTGACGCGCACGAGCCGCGCTGCGATCGACCCGCTGGCGCTCGCCTATGCGACGCCAGGCGGCGCGCTCACCACGCCCTTTTCGGGAATTGAAGTTCGGATGGTGGCGGAAAACGTCACCGTCGCACCGCGCGACACCCCACAGCCGACGCAAATGGAAGAGAAGCTCATCGTCGTTAAGCGCGGCCAGACGCTGTTCGATGTTCTGGACAGCGGCGGCGTGTCCGCGGGGCGCGCCGCCGCGGTCGCCGCCGCGTTCAAGAACAGGCGCGGCGAGCCGGTGCGCGAGGGCCAGCGGGTCAAGCTGCTCTTCGCGGACTTCGACGGATCGGGCAAAAACATGCAGCTCGCCCGCGTGTCGGTCTACAACGACGAAACGATCGAATCGATCTTCGCGGCGACGGACAGGGGCGCATTCGTGCAGACTCCGACCGGGCCGACGTCCTTCGCCAAGGACGGTGGATCAAAGTCGCGAAATGAGATTGAGGACGAAGGCGCGATGCGCCTTTACGAGTCGCTCTATGAAACTGCGCTAAAGCAACAAATCCCGCGACCGATCATCACTGAGCTCGTCCGGGTTTTTGCAAACGACGTCGATCTCCAGCGCGGGGTCGCCGCCGGCGATACGTTCGACGTCTTCTATGACGAAGCAGACGACGGCTCGACCGTCGGACGCGACGCGCTGCTCTATGCGTCGCTGTCGACTCGTAACGAGACGTATCGATACTACCGCTTCTTCACCCCGGACGACGGGCTGCTCGACTATTACGACGAGAACGGTCGTTCAAGCCGCAAATTCCTGGTGCGCAAGCCAATCGCCAACGGCGAAACCCGCTCGGGCTTTGGCATGCGCCGCCATCCGATCCTCGGCTACTACAAGATGCATACGGGCGTGGACTGGGCGGCGCCGATTGGCACGCCCATCCTTGCCGCCGGCAACGGCACGATCATCAAGGCGCAATGGGACTCGGGCTATGGGCGGCGCGTCGAAATCCAGCACGCCAATGGCTACATCACGACCTACAATCACATGTCGGGCTTTGCGCGCAGCGTGAAGGAAGGCATTCGGGTCAAACAGGGCCAGGTGATCGGCTTCCTAGGCTCGACCGGCTTGTCCACCGGACCGCACCTCCATTACGAGGTGATGGTCAACGGCCATTTCGTCGATCCGATGCGCGTCAAGCTCGCGCGCACGCGTGAAATCGAGGGCCGGCTTCTCGTCGACTTCAAAAAAGAGCGCGACCGCATCGATGGGCTCATGGCCAGGGCGCCCAACAACGACGCCAAGGTCGCGACTCGTCAGACGAAATAGCTTGTAGACGAATTAATTTTCCGATTATCGCCCTGTTCGCTCAGCGCGGCCTGCGTCTCTTCAAGCTGCCTTGCGCCATTCATAGGCCGGAACGAACTGGCTGGCGCGGACGATGCGGACGATATTGTCCATCGTCGCCATCGTCTCCCGGTTGAGCGAGTCCCGCGGGAATTCGATGCGGAATTCGCGCTCGATCGCGAGCAGCAGTCGGATCGCCGTATAGGGGGTCATGCCCAGCTCATAGAGATTGGCGCGCGGCGTCAGATGGGAAGCTGGAACGCGGATTTGCGCTTCCTGGTCGATCAGGCTTTGAATGGTCTCAAACATTTCGCTCTCCCTGGCCTCTTTAGAACTCGATGATCCAAAGCTAGCGGGAGCCCGAGAAAATGTTCGTGCGGCGACGCACAGCGCACAGTTGGGGCGTCACCGGCATTGTTATCGGCATCAATTGATGCTATTTCTGTGCCTGCGGAGGAGAAGCGCAGATGCGCACGACGATCGCGCTCGACGATGAACTCGTCGCCAAGGCGCAGGCATTTACCGGCCTTACTGAGAAATCCGCGCTTGTGCGCGAAGCGCTAAAGGCGCTCATCGAACGCGAAAGCGCACGACGCCTGGCGCTTCTTGGCGGCACGGAGCCGCAACTCAAGGACATACCGAGACGGCGTTCGGCTCCGAAGTGATTCTCGTCGACAGTTCGATATGGATCGACCATTTCCGCCAGCCGGATTTTCGGCTCGCGGCGTTGCTGAATAACGCGCGGGTTTTGACCCATGCTTTCGTCATCGGCGAGCTCGCGCTCGGCAATTTCATCAACCGCAATATGGCGCTGTCGCTTTTACGCGGCCTTCCGAGGGCGCCGCTCGCCGACAATGACGAGGTCATGGAATTGATCGACCGGCAGTCGCTATTCGGCGCGGGCATCGGTTACGTCGACGCGCATCTTCTCGCGAGCGCCCTGCTCGCCACCCCGGCATCGCTATGGACTCGGGACAAGCGATTACAAGAGGTCGCCGAACGCCTCGAAATTTCCATTCGATAGGCCTACCCGCCGGCGCACGTCGGCCGGCGTCCAGCCTTGCGCGCGCAGTGCGCGCAGCGCCGTCGAAGCTAGGCTTTTCGACAGCTTCTCGCCCTTCTCGTCCAGCACGAGATCATGGTGGCGATAGTCCGGCGCCGGGAGCTCGAGCAGACGTTGCAGCAGGCGATGCAGGCTTGTCGCCTCGAACAGATCCTTGCCGCGCACGACATCGGTCACGCCCTGCAGCGCATCGTCGACGACGACGGCGATATGGTAGCTCGCTGGCGTATCTTTGCGGGCAAGGACCACGTCGCCCCATGCCGCCGGATCGGCGACAATGTCGCCGGCGTCAAATTCGCGCCACGACAGCCCCTGCCCCGCCAGAGCGGCCGCCTTACGCATATCGAACCGCAACGCGACGCCGCGCTGCATGAGGACCTCGCGCGCCGCGCGTCGCGGCTTCTCGCGGCAGGTTCCAGGGTAAAGCGGCGCGCCATCGGGGTCATGCGGCCAATTCGGTTTCGCATCGGCGGCGCGGGCGATGTCGGAGCGGCGGCAATCGCAGGCATAAAGCAGCCCCATGGCGTCGAGCCATTCGAGCGCCCGGGCGTAATCGTCAAAATGTTCGGACTGGCGCCGCACGGGCGCCTCCCATTCAAGCCCGAGCCAGGCGAGATCTTCAAAGATCGCCGCTTCGAACTCATTCCGCGCGCGGCCAGTATCGATATCCTCGATGCGCAGCAGAAACCGCCCGCCGCATCGGCGCGCGAGATCGAAATTGAGGAGCGCCGAATAGGCGTGGCCGAGGTGCAGATGGCCATTCGGCGACGGCGCGAAGCGGAAGACGCGGTGGCTATCCATTGTCACTCCCGCCGTCATTGCGCGGCGTGCAGCGGCGACGCAACCCAGCCGCCACCAATGCCTGGACTGCGTCGCATCGCTCGCAATGACACAAACTTCAGCGGCGCGCCTTTTCCACGATTCCCCGCGCCGCCGTAAAGGCTTCTTCAATGTCGAGTTCGGTCGTATCGAGCGTCACGGCGTCGTCGGCCGGCCTCAGCGGCGCGGCGTTACGGGCGCTGTCGCGCGCGTCGCGCTTCTTCACGTCTTCGAGAATGGCGGCGTAATCAGCTTCTTCCCCCCGCCCCGCAAGTTCCAGCGCGCGGCGTGTGGCGCGAGTCTCCGGCGCGGCGGTGACGAAAATCTTCACCCTCGCGTCGGGACAGATCACCGTGCCGATGTCGCGCCCGTCGAGCACCGCGCCTTCGGGCCGCGCCGCAAAGCCGCGTTGCATGTCGATCAGCGCGGCGCGCACCGCCGGCATGGCGGCGACAACGGAGGCCGCCTCGCCCATGTCGCGCGCGCGCAGCCGCGACTCGTCAAAATCGGTGAGCGACAATCCGCGCGCCGACGCGACCGCCGCCGCCACATCGTCGAGCGGCAGGCCCTCGTCGAGGAGCGCGCTGGCGACGGCGCGATAGAGCAGACCGGTGTCGAGATGCGGCAGTCTGTAGTGCGCCGCGAGCCGGCGCGCGAGCGTTCCCTTCCCCGACGCCGCGGGGCCGTCGATGGCGATGACGAGGCTCACGAGAAGCGCGCCCCCAGCCGCTCCATCAGCACGCGGAACGAGGGGAAACTCGTCGCGATCATCGCCTCGTCATCGATGACGACCTTGCTTTCGGAAGCAAGCCCCATCACGAGAAAGCTCATGGCGATGCGGTGATCGAGATGCGTCTCGACCATGCCGCCGCCGGCGACCCTGCCGCCGCGCACGATGAGATCGTCGCCGATGATTTCGCAATCGACGCCATTGGCTTTGAGCCCGGCGGCGACCGCCTCCAGCCGATCCGATTCCTTCACCCGCAATTCGGAGAGCCCGCGCATCCGCGTCTCGCCCTTGGCGAAAGAGGCCGCGACGGCGAGGATCGGATATTCGTCGATCATTGAAGGCGCGCGCGCGGCCGGCACATCGACGCCCGCGAGATGAGAGAAGCGCGCGCGAATGTCGGCGACGTCTTCGCCGCCCTCCTCGCGCCTGTTCTCAAGCGCAATGTCGGCGCCCATTTCCTGTAACGTGGTCAGCAAGCCGCTGCGCAGCGGATTGGTCATCACGCCCTCAATGACGATGTCGGAACCCGGCGTGATCAGCGCCGCGACGAGCGGGAATGCGGCCGACGACGGATCCGCCGGAACCCGCACCTCGCGCGCCATGAGTTCTGGGCGTCCTTCAAGCGTAATCTTGCGGCCATGCGCGCCGTAAGGCTCGCTCACCACCGTCGCGCCGAAATGCGCCAGCATTTTCTCGGTGTGATCGCGCGACGCTTCGGCTTCGATCACCGTCGTCTGGCCGGGCGAATTCAGTCCGCACAGCAGCACCGCGGATTTGATCTGGGCGGAGGCGACGGGCGTCTTATATTCGACCGGCAACGGCTCGCTCGAACCTTGCAGCACCAGCGGCAAGCGCCCGCCTTCCGCCTCTTCCAGAACCTGCGCGCCCTGAAGCGTCAGAGGATCGAGAATGCGCTTCATCGGCCGTTTGCGCAGCGAGGCGTCGCCGTCGAAACGCGCGACGATCGGATGTCCGGCGACGACGCCCATCATCAGCCGCGAGCCGGTGCCGGCGTTGCCGAAATCGAGCGTCTCGACGGGCTGCAGGAGCGAACCGAGCCCAGAGCCCCAGACGCTCCAGTTTCCGTCGGCATGGCGCACGATCTTCGCGCCGAGCTGGCGGGAAGCCTGCGCCGTGCGCAACACATCCTCGCCCTCAAGCAGCCCTTCGATCTTGGTCTCGCCGATCGCGAGCAGGCCGAAGATCAGCGCGCGATGCGAGACGGATTTATCGCCCGGCGGGCGCAAACGGCCCGTGAGCGGGCCGGATCTGTGGGCGCTGAGCGGCGCGGCGGGCGCGCGAGCATGGGCGGCGGCGTTGGGCATAGTCACTTTCTGTCGAGCGCAATCAGTCGCCCTCGGCTTCGCATTTTTGGAGACGATGCTCAACAGCGGCGGCCAACGGTCAGACGCCCCGAGTCGGACGCCCGAAACGGACGCCCCGTGTCGCGCTGGAGATTGGAGCGGGCGATGGGAATCGAACCCACGACATTCAGCTTGGGAAGCTGACGTTCTACCCCTGAACTACGCCCGCGCCCTTCCTGTGTAACGCGGCCGGGCGCCGGTTTCAACGGAGCACCTAACCGCCCCACCGGCCCCGCGCCTTTGGCGCGACTCTCCGGGAGGGTGAGACTCGGGGACCGCATCGACGCCGTTTTGATCCTGCGGTAAGACATCTAGGCAAAATCAAAAGGAAAACATGCAAGGCTTCTTCGTCGCTCTCGCCGCGGGCTTCGCCGGCTTCTTCCTCATCATCGCGCCGGCGCAGGCCGAAAAACTGCGCATCGCGCTGCAGAAGACCGGCACGCTCGGCTGGGAGCTTGCCGTGATAAAGGCCTTCGGCCTCGACAAGAAAGCGAAGCTCGACATTGACGCGACCGAACTCGCCTCGACCGACGCCGGCAAGATCGCCATTCAGGGCGGCGGCGTCGACCTCATCATTTCCGATTGGCTGTGGGTCGCGCGCCAGCGCGCGCAAGGCCAGAAGCTGACCTTCTACCCGAGTTCTACGGCGATCGGCGCGGTGATGACCAAGAACCCCGCGATCAACAGCGTCAAGGACCTCGCCGGCAAGACGCTGGGCGTCGCTGGCGGGCCGCTCGACAAGAGCTGGCTGATGCTCAAGGCCTATGCGCTAAAGAACGGCGTCGATCTCGACAAGACCGCGACGGTGCTTTACGGCGCGCCGCCGCTCATCGCCGAAAAGGCGCTGCAAGGCGAGATTGACGCGGCGCTCGAATTCTGGAATTTCGCCGCCGATCTCGAAGCGCAAGGCTTCACCCGCATCATCGAACTGACCGAAGTCGAGAAGGCGCTCGGCGCCAAAGGCGACGTCGTCGTCACCGGCTATGTCTTCGACGAAGACTTCGCAGCGAAGAACAAGGACGCGCTGGCGCGGTTCTTCTTGATGACGAAGAAAGCCAAGGAGCTGATTGCGACATCGGACAGGGCTTGGGGCGCAGTCATCGCGCAGCGCCTCGGCGGCAAGGACGCCAAGACTGTCGACATCTACCGCAAGCGCTTTGTCGCCGGCGCGCCGAAACGCTCGATCGCCGAGGAAGAGACCGACGCCCGCACGCTCTATGGCGCGCTCGCCGCGCTTGGCGGCGAAAAGCTCGTCGGCCCCGGCAAAACGCTCGATCCCGGAACCTTCTACAAGGGCGCCGAAGGCAAGCCGCATTGATCCGTCTGGTCTCGCTTGCGGCGCTGCTTCTCCTTTGGCAGATCGGCGCGTGGCTGTCCGATCCGCATCGCCTTCCGGGACCCGCGGCCGTCTTCGAGAAAATTTATGAGGAAGCGGTCTCCGGGGCGCTGTTCTTCAATCTCGCTGTCACCCTCGCGCGCGTCGTCGCCGCCTTTGCGCTCGCCATGAGTTTCGGCGCTGCAATCGGCTATGTCATGGGCCGCAACCGGCTTGTGGACCGCTTGCTCGATCCTTGGCTCGTCGCGCTGCTCAATCTTCCGGCGCTGGTCGTCATCGTGCTGGCCTATGTCTGGGCCGGTCTTACCGAAGTCGCGGCAATCGGCGCCGTCGCGCTCAACAAGCTGCCGAACGCGATCGTCGTTGTGCGCGAGGGCGCGCGCGCGCTCGATCCGCATCTGGAAGACATGGCGCATGTCTTCCGCTTTTCGCGCGCCGCACGCGCGAAGCATCTCGTCCTGCCGCAGCTTGCGCCCTATCTTGCGGCGGCGACGCGGTCGGGACTGTCGCTGGTCTGGAAGGTCGTGCTTGTCGTCGAACTGCTTGGGCGCTCGAACGGCGTCGGCTTCGAGATCAACTTGGCTTTCCAGCTCTTCGACATGAAACTTCTGCTCGCTTATGCGCTTCCCTTCGTCGCGCTGATGCTCGGCGTTGAAACTTTTCTGGTGCAGCCTCTTGAACGACACGTCTCGCGCTGGCGGCGCGGCGTCTCTCGACGTCTCGATCGCGTCTAAGGATTATCATTCGGCGAGCGGACGGCCGCTGCGCGCGCTTGAGGACTTGCGACTGACGCTGCCCGCGGGACAGGCGGGCGCCGTGGTCGGCCCTTCCGGCTGCGGCAAGACCACGCTGCTGCGGCTCATCTGCGGGCTCGACACGGATTATGTCGGCGCGATCGCGCTCCCCGAACATGGCCGGCTCGGCATGGTCTTTCAGGAGCCGCGACTGCTGCCGTGGCGAACCGTCATCGACAATATCCGCATCGCCGCGCCGCATGCGCGCGCAGAAGAGATCGCCGCGCTCCTCGACGAACTCGGGCTCGCCGAGCATGCGACACATTTCCCGCGCGAGCTGTCGCTGGGGCTCGCCCGCCGCGTCGCCCTTGCGCGCGCGCTCGCCGTCAAGCCGGACCTGCTGCTGCTCGACGAGCCGCTCGTGTCGCTCGACGCGGCGCTTGCCAAGGACCTGCGCGAGATGATCGCCAGACTCATCGACGAGCGGCGCATCACGACACTGATCGTGACTCACGATCTGCGCGAAGCGATCGCACTCGGCGATCGTCTGTTTCTATTGTCGACGCAGCCGGCCCATGTCGTCGCAACGATCGATGTGCCGACCCCGCGAAGAGCGTTGGAGAGAGAGACGGCGGAAAGGCTTGAGACGCAGGCGCGGGAGGCGCTTGCCGCTGCGCGCGCCGAGGTATCGCTTCGGCAGAAAGATCCTAGGAGGACTCATTGACCTATGCGGCGAACCCTCCAATGACGCCCACCATTACCGCCTTTGAACGGTCGCCCGATGGCGGCAAGGGTCTGGCGCGTGACATGCGGGTTCGCTGGGCGCTCGAAGAAGTGGGGCGGGCTTACGACGTTCGTCTTCTTTCGTTCAAAGCGATGAAGGAATCCGCGCATCTCGCGCTTCATCCCTTCGGGCAGATTCCAACCTATGAAGAAGGCGATCTCGTCCTATTCGAGTCGGGGGCGATCGTATTGCACATCGCGGAGCGCCATGCTGGCCTGCTGCCAGACGATGCGAATGCTCGGGCGCGCGCGATCACATGGATGTTTGCAGCGCTCAGCACGATGGAGCCGCCAATCTTTGATCTTACGATCGCCAGGCTTCTGGAGCGCGACGAGCCCTGGTACGAGCAGCGCCTGCATGTGGTCGAGGAACGCATCCGTAAACGGCTGGGCGAACTTTCCGGTCGCGTTGGCGATGCCGACTGGCTCGACGGCGAGTTCAGCGCCGGCGACCTTCTGATGGTGACGGTGCTGCTCAGGTTGAAAGGAGCTGGTCTATTGGACCAATATCCGAACCTCTCCGCCTATGTCGCCCGTGGCGAAGCGCGACCCGCCTACAAGCGTGCTTTCGACGCCCAATTGGCGGTTTTCGCCGCTGCATCGACCAGCTGACAAGGGTCTCGCTTCGGGCTCGAAGTCAGCGACCTGCCTGTTTCACCACGGAATATCCTCGCCGCGATAATCCCTGTAGCTGCGCGTATCCGCCGGTGTCAGCGACTCGGCGACTTGAATGATTCCCGCCACGCTGTCGCGCACGTCGAGCGTGGCGTTCGGTCCGCCCATTTCGGTGCGCACCCAGCCCGGATGCATCGCGACGACCACGACTCCCTCGCCTTCAAGATCGGTCGCGAGACATTGCACGATCTTGTTCAGCCCCGCTTTTGAAACGCGGTAGGCGACATTGGATGTTCCGTCGAGCGACATTGAACCCAATCTGCTCGACATCATCACGATGCGGGGGCGCTCGCTGCGTTTCACCAGCGGCAGAAAAGCCTGGACGACGCGCAACGGGCCGAATGTATTGACCGAGAGAAGATCGAGCGCGCCCTCGAAATCCATGTCGAGAGAAGATTGCCGCTGCGGCCCATAGGCGCCGGCGTTGGCGATCAGCACGTCGATCGGATCGGAGACTTGCGCGGCGGCGGCGCGTATAGCCGTTTCGTCGCGAACGTCGAACTGCAGGGTCGCCGCCCCAGGCGCCGCGGTTTTGAGCGCCGACAATCCCGACGCGCTGCGCGCGCTTGCTGTCACGCGCTCCCCTCGCGCCGAGAGCTGGCGCGCAGCCTCCAGTCCGATGCCGCGGCTTGCGCCGGCAATGAGCCAATGGGCCATGTCGCTGCTCGTGCGCTTCCCAATCCTCGGGGAATATTATGGAGCGAACGGCAGCGTTGAAAAGACGCGGCGCGCCGCGCTTGGAGCCGCGAAACGGCGCCTTTTGGCGCCGCATTTTATGTACGCACATACAAAAGCTAATTTCGGAGCCGCCTACATCGCCGCCGGAGCCGCCGCCGATTCGATGCGCGCGACGCCGTCGCGAACGGCCGCCTGCACCTTCTCGAAGGCGCGCACCTCGATCTGGCGTACGCGCTCGCGCGAAACGCCGAATTCCTCGGACAGCGTTTCGAGCGTGACCGGGTCGTCGGAAAGTCGCCGCGCCTCGAAAATGCGGCGCTCGCGCGGGTTGAGCACGTCGAGCGCGCCGCGCAGCGCTTTGAGGCGATTATTGCTCTCTTCCTGGGCGACCAGCAGATGTTCCTGATCGACGCTATCGTCGACGAGCCAATCCTGCCATTCGCCTTCGCCCTCCTCGCGCAGCGGCGTATTCAGCGAAGCGTCGCCGGCCATGCGGCGGTTCATGTCGATGACGTCCTGGCGCGACACGCCAAGCCGATGCGCGATCTTGTCGACGTTCTCAGGCTTGAGGTCGCCTTCCTCGAAGGCGGAGATGCGGCTCTTCGCTTTGCGAAGATTGAAGAACAGCTTCTTCTGGCTCGCCGTCGTGCCCATTTTGACGAGCGACCATGAGCGCAGAATGTATTCTTGAATCGAGGCGCGAATCCACCACATCGCGTAGGTCGCAAGGCGGAAGCCGCGGTCGGGCTCGAAGCGCTTGACCGCCTGCATCAGGCCGACATTGCCTTCCGAGACGATCTCGCCGATCGGCAGGCCGTAGCCGCGATAGCCCATGGCGATCTTGGCCACCAGCCGCAGATGCGACGTGATCAGCTCTTGCGCGGCCTTTGGGTCCTCGTGCTCGCGCCAGCGCTTGGCGAGCATATATTCCTGCTGCGGCTCCAACATTGGAAACCGCCTGATTTCAGATAGATAGCGCGAGAGGCCGTCTTCTGAAACGATGGGCAAGGCATTCGCCATAAGTCCCTCCTGACGAACTCCCGAGTGCGGCGAGTCCGCAAAGCGCGGCCACGAAACGCCGGCCGCGACAGGGAGACATTATAGGGCGCCCGCTAGGGGCTGGAAAATGACGATTGCGTGAAGGGACGCTAAAGCGCGGATTAAGTTTCTGCAATGTGAACGGCGGTTAAAAGAGACGCTCAGGCGCCCTTCGCGGCGCGCAGAGGCAAGGAAATCGTTTCGAGCGTCGTTAAATCGAGTTTCTTTGAGGCGTGGTCGATGTCGAAACCGACGACATCGCCCGCTTCATCGAGATCGACATTAACGCCGTATATGATTTCGCGAGTCTCTGTTCCGGGCGAAGACTTAAACTCGATATAAAGACTATCCGTCTCTGGGTAGTAGTGGAGCTTCATGACGTTCGCTTCCTGATCCAGTTGCGCCGATGTCATCACCGACGCGTTTTGAGCAGATCAATCCGCGCCGCCATCACCGCAATGCGCCGACTTCATTTCGACATCCCGCCGAGCACGCCGCGCAGAATCTGGCGCGCGATCTGGGTGCCGGCGGATCGCGCCGCCGACTGAATCGCGGCGCGCGCCGCGAGTTCCGCCGGCGACATGCGCTTCCTGTCGCCCTTGCCGAAGATCCCGCCCAATATGCCGCCGAGCGTCCCGAGCAGGCCGCCCCCCGGCGCGCCGCTCGCCGGTTCGCCTTTGGCGGCGCGAGCCTCCAACATTTCGAAGGCCGAGTCGCGGTCGACCATGCTGTCGTATTTTCCGGCGAAGGCGCTTGCGGCCATGATCGCGTTGCGTTCCTCGGCGGATATCGGCCCCACGCGCGCCGACGGCGGCGCGATCAGCGTTCGTTCGACGACCTCGGGCGTTCCCTTGGCGTCGAGCATCGACACCAGCGCCTCGCCGACGCCGAGCTGCATGATCGCCTCGGCTTCCTCAAGGCTGCGATTGTCGCGAAACGTCTCCGCGGCGGCGCGCACCGCCTTTTGATCGCGCGGCGTAAAGGCGCGCAGCACATGTTGAATGCGGTTGCCGAGCTGACCGAGAACCGAATCCGGCACGTCAAGCGGATTTTGGGTGACGAAATAGACGCCGACGCCTTTGGAGCGGATGAGCCGCACGACCTGCTCGATCGCGGAAAGCAGCGCCTTCGGCGCATCGTTGAAGAGGAGATGCGCCTCGTCGAAAAAGAAGACGAGCTTCGGCTTGTCGAGATCGCCGACTTCCGGCAGGGCTTCGAACAGTTCGGAAAGCATCCAGAGAAGAAAGGTCGCGTAAAGCCGCGGCGCACGCATCAATTTGTCGGCGGCGACAATATTGATCACGCCGCGTCCGTCGCGATCGACGCGCAGGAAATCCATAATGTCGAGCGCCGGCTCGCCGAAGAATTTGTCGCCGCCCTGCGATTCCAGCACCAGAAGCTGCCGCTGAATGGCGCCGATGCTCGCAGATGCGACGTTTCCGTATTTCGTCTTGTATGTCGCGGCGTTCTCGGCGACATGCGCGAGCATCGCGCGCAGATCCTTCAGATCAAGCAGCAGCAGGCCTTGCTCGTCGGCCGCCTTGAAAACGATATTGAGAACGCCCTCTTGCGTGTCGTTGAGATCGAGCAGACGCGACAGCAGCAGCGGCCCCATCTCGGAAATCGAGGCCCGAACCGGGTGTCCCTGCTCGCCGAGAACATCCCAGAAGACGACAGGGAAGCGGTCGGGTTCATAGGGAACGCCGATTTCCTTGGCGCGCGCGACGAAGGCCGGCTTGCCGTCGCCCGGCTGCGACAATCCGGCGAGATCGCCTTTGACGTCGGAGAGAAAGACCGAGGCGCCGGCGTTGGAGAACCCCTCGGCGAGAAGCTGCAAAGAGACCGTCTTGCCGCCGCCGGTCGCCCCAGCGACCAAGCCATGACGATTGCCCAGCGCCAGCGTAAGGTAGCGGTAATCGCGCGGTTTCCCCTCCTTTACGCTTGCGCCGACGCGTATCTTGCCGGGAACCGCAGCTGGAGTGTCGCTCATCGTTGACGCGCTTTCGCAATTAGGAATCGGAATGGGGCAAGCTACACCATCGGGGCGGCGCGCGCATGTTTTGAACGGTTCTGACCTGCTCAGGTTTCGGCAGCGCTTGGCGAACGCCAATCGGCGGGATAAGTTCCCCGCCCGGGAGAAGTCCAATGAAGCAACGCTTGGCGATGATCGGAGTCATCGCCGCCGTCGGCGTCGTGCAGGCGGACGGCGCGACAAAACCGCGACCGGCGCCGGCGAAGCTGGCGCAAGCCGTCAATTTGGAGAACCGGCGTCTCGTGCCGCTGAAAAGCTTCGAGGTCGTCATGATGGCAAAAGACAAGACTTCTGAAACCATCGTCGGCAAGATTGACAAGCCGCTCGCCGCAGGCGACCGCGCGCAGTTCTCGATCACCGGCGCCAAGAGTTGTCTTTTTGAGGCGCGCTGGGCGTTCGATGACGCGAAAGATTCAGGCGACGTGGACTTGTGCAACGACCCCCGTATAGTTTTCGCGGACTGACCCATGCGCGGCGCCTCTGGCGGAGCCGAGGCGGCGACGCGCCGCCCAAGACAACAATCGCAGGAAACGCACGATGGCCAATGGATCGAAGGGTGGCGCAAAGGGATTGAAGCGCGGCGCAAAAGGCGGGCAGTCGACGAGCGGACCAGGCATCTCAAAGCCGCTGCTGATCGGCGTCGGCGCCGTTTTCGCGGCGATCTTCGTCACCTTCGTTTATTTCACCAGCGGCAAGCCGACGACCTCGACGGAAGTTATCGGCGGTCCGTTTCAGCTTACCGCCCATACCGGGCAACAGGTGACCGAACAGGACTTCCTCGGACGTCCCTTCCTGGTCTTCTTCGGCTATACGCATTGTCCCGACATTTGTCACACGACGCTTTTTGAACTGTCGGAGATCCTGCGGGCGATGGGGCCGGACGCGAAAGTCGGCGCGCTGTTCGTCACCGTCGATCCCGAGCGAGATACGCCCGAGACGCTCAAAGACTATCTCTCCAATTTCGATCCGCGCATCATCGGTGTCTCAGGGCCGCGCGCGTCAATCGATCCCGTGCTGCGCGAATACCGCATCTTCTCGAAGCGCGCGGGAGGGAGCGACGAAGATTATTCCGTCGACCACACTACCGTCGTATATCTGATGGACAAGAACGGCCGCTTTGTCGCGCCGTTCAACGTGGCGCGTCGGCCGGCCGAAGCCGCGCGCGAGCTTCAGCGCTATCTATAGCGCTCGCGGTCGACGAGCGGAGAGCGTGAACGGACGCCACGCAAGAGAAATATTTTCGTTGGCCGCGATTTTCTAACTCGCGACTCACACGGGCTTTGCGCTAGCATGTCAGTCATGCTGCGACTCCTGCGCGAAGGACCGGCGCCGAGCGGCGCGTCGATTCTCACATTAGTTCATGCGGGCGAACCAATTCTCGTCGCTCTGCGCCGGTCGCGGAATGCGCGTCGATTTACCTTGCGCGTGCGCTTCGCCGCGCGCGACGCGGTGTTGACCATGCCGCAGCGGGCGTCATTGCGAGACGCTCGCGATTTCGCTCAGCGTCACGCCGCCTGGATCGCAGCGCGTCTCAACAGGCTGCCCGAAACCATTCCCTTCGCGCATGGCGCGGTCGCCCCGCTGCGTGGCGTCGATCATATGATCTCGCACCATCCGGAACGCCGCGGCGTCACCTGGATCGAGCCAAGAGACGACTCCGAGGTTCCCTTCGCGCTTTGCGTCGCCGGTCAGACGGCGCATGTGCATCGGCGCGTTCAGGATCATTTCAAGCGGGAGGCGCGCTGCGATCTTGAACAAGCGGTCGCCCGCCATACCGCCGCCCTGCGCCTGCCGCCGCGCGGCGTCGGACTTCGCGATCCGATCAGCCGATGGGGATCGTGCTCCGCGTCCGGCTCGCTCAATTTTTCATGGCGGCTGATCATGGCGCCGCCCTTCGTTCTCGACTATCTCGCCGCCCACGAGGTTGCGCATCTCGTGCATCTCGACCATTCGCCACGATTTTGGAAGCTGACGCGGCAGCTTTGCGCTGACACGGATCATGCCGAAGCCTGGCTCTCCGCTCATGGCGCGCACCTCCATAAATATGGAGCCAGGGCGCGATGATCGGCCGCCGCGAACTGCTCGGACTCGCCCTGCTCCTACCCCTCGTGCCGCCCCAAGCCGCGTCGGCGCTGGCGGAAGAGCCGCGCAGACGACTGCTCGTTCTCGATTTCGAGTTGATCGACACGTCCAACGAGCCTGTCGACCAAAGCGCCGAACATGCAAAAAGACTGGCGCGCGCGCGCGACGACATCTCCACGGGACTCGGCGCACGGCGCATCTATGACGTCGTTGACCGGGCTTTAATCGCGTCCGATCTCGACGCGATCCTGAAACAGACCTACATTCGCACCTGCAACGGCTGCGAGTTGTCGCTTGCCGGCAAGGCCGGCGCCGACATCGTTCTCACCGGCGTCGTCAATAAGGTCAGCACGCTTATTCTCAGCATGGGCGTTTCGATCGCGCGCGTCTCGACGGGCGAACTGATCTATCGTCAGGGATTCGATTTTCGCGGCGACAATGATCAATCCTGGGCGCGCGCGACAAAATTCTTCGTCGATCGCATCGCCCGCGATCCGCCGGTTTGAGCCAAGGAGGCACATATGGGCCAGAGCGCTGGGTGTGAACCGACGGCGACGTCGCGCCCGCCCTGGTCCATGGTGGCGCAAGCGCGCACGCGCGGCGCCTTGCTTGACGCGCTGGTGCGCCGGGCGCAGGCGCTGCCGCCCATTCGCATGGGCGTCATCCATCCTTGCGACGCGCGCTCGGTCGAAGGCGCGATCGCCGCGCGCGACAGAGGGCTGATCGTCCCGACGTTCATCGGACCGCGCGCAAAGATCGAAGCCGCCGCGCGTGAGAGCGGCGTCTCGCTCGAAGGCGTCGAGCTCGTCGACGCGCCGCACAGCCACGCCGCCGCCGATCAGGCGGTGGAGCTCGTGCGCCGCGGCCGTCTGCAGGCGCTGATGAAGGGCGCGCTGCATACGGACGAGGTAATGACCGCGGTCGTGCGTGAGGGCGCCGGCCTGCGCACGGATCGCCGGATCAGCCATGTCTTTGTGATCGATGCGCCGTACTATCATAAGTTGCTGCTCGTCACCGACGCGGCGATCAACATCGCGCCGACGCTCGACATCAAGCGCGACATCGTTCGCAACGCGGTCGACCTTGCGCATGCGATCGGCATCGAGCGACCCAAGGTGGCGCTGCTTTCGGCGGTGGAGACCGTCGAAGGAAAAATTCCTTCGACAATCGAAGCGGCGGCGCTCTGCAAGATGGCCGACCGGGGTCAGATCGCCGGCGCTGCGCTTGACGGGCCTTTGGCCTTCGACAACGCCATTTCGCGCGATGCGGCCGACGCCAAGCATATCGAGTCCGAGGTTGCGGGCGATGCCGATATTCTCGTCGCGCCCGATCTCGAGGCCGGCAATATTTTGGCCAAGCAGCTCGTCTTCCTCGGCGGCGCCGATACGGCGGGGCTGGTGCTCGGCGCGCGCGTGCCGATCGTGCTGACGAGCCGCGCCGACGACATCGGCTCCCGCGTCGTCTCTTCGGCGCTGGCGCAGATTTTCACCCATCGGCCGCGCGCCGCACCGTAGAGCGCGCTGCGAAAAAGTGGGACCCGGTTTTTCGCGCAAAGCGCGCTCTGAACTATGAAAACGATCACGTTATCTGCATTTGGGCGATTCCGCCCAAATGCAGCGTGATCTAGCGTTCTCGACAGAAGGCCCCCCGCGTGGCAGAACCGCCGCCGCCCGACAAGATTTCCAAAAAGGGCGGCTGATCTTCGCCTGCATGCTTCGAGACGGCTCCCGCGGAGCCTCCTCAGCATGAGGGCGGAAGCGGCGCGCTTTACGTATCCTCATCCTGAGGAGCCCGCGGAGCGGGCGTCTCGAAGGACGCGGAAACGTCCACCTTAGAAGCTAATATGACCGACATCGCCAAACTCGAAGAAGATACGCTGCGCCAGATCGATGAAGCCGCCGACGAGGCGGCGCTCGAAGCCGCGCGCCTTGCCGCGCTCGGCAAGAAGGGCGCGATTTCCGCGCTGCTCGCGACGCTCGGCAAAATGTCGCCCGAGGACCGCAAGACCGAGGGCGCGAAGATCAACGCGCTGAAAGACAAGGCGGCTGAAGCGATCGCCGCCCGTCGCGAAGCGCTTTCGGAAGCCGCCTTGGAGACGCGGCTCAAGGCCGAAACGCTCGATGTGACGCTGCCCGCCGCGACGAGCCCGCTGGAGCGCGGGCGCATTCATCCGATTTCGCAGGTGACGGACGAATTATCGATCATCTTCGCCGACATGGGCTTCGCCGTCGCCGAAGGGCCGGACATCGAAAGCGACGACTATAATTTCACCAAGCTCAACTTCCCGGAAGGCCACCCCGCGCGGGAAATGCAGGACACTTTCTTTCTCGCCACCGAAGGCGGCGAGAAACGGCTGCTGCGCACCCATACGAGCCCGGTGCAGGTGCGCACCATGCTCAGCAAGAAGCCGCCGATCCGCGTGATCTGCCCTGGCCGGGTCTATCGCTGCGACTTCGACCAGACCCATACGCCGATGTTCCATCAGATCGAAGGTCTCGTCATCGACGAGACGACGCATCTTGGGCATCTCAAATGGACGCTCGAAGAATTTCTGAAGAGCTTCTTCGAAGTGAAGGGCGTCAGGCTGCGTTTTCGGCCCTCCTTCTTCCCCTTCACCGAACCGTCGATGGAGGTCGACGTCCAGTGCCGACGCCAGGGCGGCGAAATCCGTTTCGGCGAAGGCGACGACTGGATGGAGATTCTGGGCTGCGGCATGGTGCATCCCAACGTGCTCAACAACTGCGGCATCGATCCCGACCGCTATCAGGGCTTCGCCTTCGGTGTCGGCGTCGACCGGCTGGCGATGCTCAAATACGGCATGTCGGATCTGCGCGCTTTCTTCGACGCCGATACGCGCTGGCTCGCGCATTATGGATTCAGGCCGCTCGACTTCCCGACGCTTGCGGGCGGGTTGAGCGGCTAACGACAATCCCTCCGCGTCATGGCCGGGCTTGTCCCGGCCATCCACGTGACGCCCAACAGTAATAGAGACACGAAACGCAGATGGCGCCGCTCTCTTTCATCCCCCGTCAGCCGTATGGCGTGGATGCCCGCGACAAGCGCGGGCATGACGCCCTGTTGGACCCTGTTTGCCGCCACATCAAAGTTCTTAACAAATGAAACTCACCCTCTCCTGGCTCAAGGAACATCTCGATACGTCGGCCTCGCTCAGCGAGATCGTCGAAACGCTGACGCGCATCGGCCTCGAAGTCGAATATGTGCATGATCCCGCCGCGCAGCTTAAAGACTTCACCATCGCGAAAGTGATCGAAGCGAAGCCGCATCCCAACGCCGATCGCTTGCGCGTTTGCATGGTTGATACCGGCAGCGGCGCGCCGGTGCAGGTGGTCTGCGGCGCGCCCAACGCCCGCACCGGCATGAAGAGCGTCTTTTCGGCGCCGGGAACATACATCCCCGGCAAGAAGATCACGCTCGGCAAAGGCGTGATCCGCGGCGTCGAGTCGCTCGGCATGCTGTGCTCTTCGGCCGAACTCGAACTTTCCAATGATCATGAAGGAATCATCGATCTGCCCGAGGACGCGCCGGTCGGCGCCGTCTATGCGCAATGGGCCGGGCTCGATGATCCGATCATCGAAATCAATCTGACGCCCAATCGCCCCGACGCCGCCGGCGTCTATGGCATCGCGCGCGATCTGGCCGCGGCCGGCCTTGGCGTTCTCAAGAGCAAGGACATTCCGCCGGTCGAGGGCAAGTTCGCCTGCCCCGTTCGCGTGACGCTGGATTTCGCGCAAGAGGACCAGCATCTCGCGCCCTTCTTCGGCCTGCGGCTCGTGCGCGGCGTCAATAACGGGCCAAGCCCCCATTGGCTGCAGGCGCGATTACGCGAAATCGGTCTTCGCCCGATCAATGCGCTTGTCGACATCACCAACTTCCTCACCTTCGACCGCGCGCGCCCGCTGCATGTCTTCGACGCGAAAAAGGTGAAGGGCGATCTCGTCGTTCGCCGCACCAAGATGGGCGAGACGCTGCTTGCTCTCGACGGACGGACCTATGAACTCGACGAGAGCATGGTCGTCATCTGCGACGACAACGGCCCTGAATCGCTTGCGGGCGTCATGGGCGGCGAGGCGTCGGGCTGCGATGAATCGACCACCGACGTGCTGATCGAGACGGCGCTGTGGGACCCGATGAATATCGCCCACACTGGCCGCAAGCTCGGCATCGTCACCGACGCGCGCTATCGCTTCGAACGCGGCGTCGATCCTGCCTTCGCACTTCCGGGCATCGAACTCGCGACGCAGCTCGTGCGCGAATTCTGTGGCGGCGAGCCGTCGGAACTCACGCTCGCCGGCGAACTGCCGCGGCTCTCGCGGGCGATCAATTTTCCTTGGAGCGAAACCAAGCGGCTCACCGGTCTCGACGTGCCGCGCAAAGACGCGGCGTTGATTCTCGAGCGCCTTGGCTTCAGCGTCGAGAGCGGCGGCGCCGACATCGCCCATATCGCCGCGCCGAGTTGGCGTCCCGACATCGAGGGCAAGGCCGATATCGTCGAGGAAGTCGTGCGCATGATCGGCGTCGACAATGTGCCCTCGACGCCGCTGCCACGCGCCGAAGGTGTCGCGCCACCCGTGCTGACGATGATGCAGAAACGCGCCCGCAACGCCCGACGCGCGCTCGCCAGCCAGGGCCTCGTCGAGGCGGTGACCTGGTCCTTCGTCTCCAAGGAGCAAGCGGAAGCGTTCGGCGGCGGCAAGCCGGCGCTGGCGCTCGCCAATCCCATTGCTTCCGAACTTTCCGACATGCGGCCGAGCCTGTTGCCCGGACTCGTGGCTGCGGCGGGCCGCAACGCCGCGCGCGGGGTTGGCGATCAGAACCTGTTCGAGGTCGGCCAGATATTCCTCGACGCCACGGAGACCGGCCAACGAATCGCCGCGGCGGGCGTCAGGCGCGGACTCGCCGGCGCGGGGCGCCACTGGTCGGCGCCAGCGCGTGAAGCGGGCGCCTTCGACGCCAGGAGCGACGTCATGGCGCTGCTCGACTCGCTCGGCGTCGCGACCGGCGGCTTGCAGATCGTATCCGGCGGCCCGCCATGGTTTCATCCCGGCCGCTCGGCGACCCTGCAATTCGGGCCAAAGACGATCGTCGGCCATTTCGGCGAATTGCATCCGCGCGCGCTGAAAACCATGGACGTCGACGGATCGGTCGCGGCTTTCGAGATCATTCTCGACGCACTCCCCGCCCCAAAGGCGAAGCCGACAAAGATCAAGCCGAGGCTCGATATTTCCGATCTCCAGCCGGTTTCGCGCGATTTCGCCTTCATCGTCGATCGCGCCAGCCCCGCCGGCGATCTGGTGAAAGCCGCGCAGGGCGCCGACCGGGCGCTGATCGCCGACGTCGCCGTCTTCGACGTCTATGAGGGCAAGGGCGTCCCCGAGGGCAAAAAATCGATCGGCCTCGCCGTCACGCTGCAGCCGCGGGAAAAAACGCTGACCGACTCGGAGATCGACGCGGTGGCCCAGAAAATCGTGGCGGAGGCGGAAAAGAAATGCGGCGCGACGCTGAGAGGATGATCAACCGTCAGTGCAGAACGAGCCGTTGTCGCAAGAGAAGCGAAGCAATCCAGAATCATGAGGCAGCCGCCGGATTGCTTCGTCGCTCTGCGCCTCGCTATGACGCCCTGCTGGTCACCGCGTTGCTAAGCGTCCTCGCTATCCCAAGCCTCGCCGCGCCGGGCTCGATCGCGGACTGCGAGAAAATCCAGGACGCCGACGCCTACAACCGCTGCCTCGCCTATTTTGGCCCGACGCGCGGTCAGCATGGCGCGAGCTACCCCGGCGTCGCCAGCGAAGGCGGCCATGGCGGGTCCGGTGGAAGCGCCTCGCGCACGCAGTCGCGATTCGGCCGCGCCCAAGTTTCCCAGGGTCGCGGCGGCCGTATGCGGATGGAGTTCACGCCTGGACGGCGATGATCCGGCATGCCGGTGAATTGGGCGAAAAAACACCGTTTTTCCCCTTGGCAAACGGCTCAGGCCCCCTTAAATAAGGCCCTCCGGGGCTGGCCAATCGACCTGCGGCCCCGTTTTCAGATTTGACTTCCGCCTCAACCCAAGTCGCGTCAAGGACTTAGGAAAAGGCGGTGGATAGGCCGGCGGACCCGGGGTTTCCCCTCGTGTCCCGTCCGGCCATGTCCTGTCCGAGACTGCCGGCGCGCGCAAGGGGTTTTAAGCCCTGCAGCGGCTCAATCGGCCCGATGATGACGGAGCGATCCGTCGTCTTGAAGGCGGCCTGCATAGACGGGGAAACCGGAATTTTAAAGGCCGCCGACGGCTCGCCCCGCAAGCGTCCTTCGAATTTGGTTCGCGCCCCTTCAACCGCCGCGGCGTTACGCCGTGACGGGGACAGGATCTACGGCGCCGCTCGCCTCAAGCAAGCGGCATGTCGCAGCCGGCGGGATTTTCCCGCCAGTTAGAGAGAGCAACCGTGGACAGAGCGGAGAAAAAGGAAGCGGTCGCGGCGTTGCGCGAAGTCTTTTCGAAGACTGGCGTCGTCGTCGTCGCTCACTACTCCGGCCTGACCGTGGCCCAGCTGCAAAACCTGCGCAAGCAGGCCCGCAATGCTGGCGCGAC
>NZ_JAKFWS010000154.1 GCF_021731785.1 Methylocystis sp. | reverse complement strand
CATCGAAATCTTCACGCAATCGCACCGCTGCCGCCATGACGAACCTCCCTCGGTTCGCCAATAAGAATCAGACATTTGCCGATTCGGGAATCCGAGGTGAGTCAGACTCACGGCAGGTTGGTATAAGACGCGTCGCTCGCGCAACGACGCCTCCATGGCGCTCAATCCGGGCCAAGGCCCGGCCCATTGTGGGCAAAGCCTGAAAACGTAGTTATATCCGTGCATTTCGAGCCGGTTCCGGGCTAAAATCAACGCCCGCGAATCATCGGCCTCGTCGGCCCCTTACGAACAGGCAAAATGACCGAAAAAGACAGTCAGAACGACGCTGCGGAATATGGCGCAGGGTCCATCAGGGTGCTGCGCGGCCTCGACGCGGTGCGCAAGCGCCCCGGCATGTATATCGGCGACACCGATGACGGCACCGGCCTTCACCATATGGTCTATGAGGTCGTCGACAACGCCATCGACGAGGCGCTCGCGGGCCATGCGACCGCCGTCTCCGTGACGCTCAATGCGGACGGCTCCTGCACCGTCTCCGACAATGGCCGCGGCGTCCCCACCGACATTCATCACGAGGAAGGCGTGTCGGCGGCCGAAGTCATCATGACGCAACTGCACGCCGGCGGTAAGTTCGACCAGAACTCCTACAAGGTCTCCGGCGGCCTGCATGGCGTCGGCGTCTCCGTCGTCAACGCGCTCTCCGTATGGCTGAAGCTGCGGGTCTGGCGCGGCGGCAAGGAACATTACGTAGAGTTCGCAAATGGCGACGTAGTCGCACCGCTCGCCGTTGTCGGCGACGCGCCGATCGTGGACGGTGCGCCCAAGCGCGGCACCGAAGTCACCTTCCTGCCCTCCCCCGCGACCTTCACGATGACCGAGTTCGACTTTGCGACGATTGAGCATCGTCTGCGTGAACTCGCCTTTCTGAATTCAGGCGTGCGCATCCTTTTGACCGACGCGCGTCACGCCGAGGTCAAGCGCGAAGAGCTTTTTTACGAAGGTGGGCTTGAGGCTTTCGTGCGCTGGTTAGACCGCGCCAAGACGCCGCTCGTCCCGGCGCCAATCCTTATCCATGGTCAGCGCGACCACATCAGCGTCGAAGTCGCGCTGTGGTGGAACGACAGCTATCACGAGAATGTGCTGGCCTTCACCAACAACATTCCGCAGCGCGACGGCGGCACGCATCTCGCCGGATTCCGTGGGGCGCTGACGCGCCAGATCACCGGTTATGCCGAATCCTCGGGCCTCGCCAAGCGCGAGAAAGTCGATCTCACCGGCGACGACTGCCGTGAGGGCTTAACTTGCGTGCTATCGGTGAAAGTGCCGGACCCGAAATTCTCCTCGCAGACGAAGGACAAGCTCGTCTCCTCGGAAGTGCGTCCGGCCGTCGAGAACGTGGTCAACGAATTGCTCGGGCAATGGCTCGAAGAGCATCCGGCGGAAGCCAAGAACGTCGTTTCGAAGGTGTGTGAGGCGGCGGCGGCGCGCGAGGCGGCGCGCAAGGCGCGCGAGCTGACGCGGCGCAAGGGCGCGCTCGACGTCGCCAATCTTCCCGGCAAGCTCGCCGACTGCCAGGAGCGCGATCCGTCCAAATCCGAACTCTTCATCGTCGAGGGCGATTCGGCCGGCGGCACGGCCAAACAAGGCCGCAATCGCGAGTATCAGGCAGTGTTGCCGTTGCGCGGCAAAATCCTCAACGTCGAGCGCGCGCGTTTCGACAAGATGCTGTCGTCGGAGCAGATCGGCACGCTGATCACCGCGCTCGGCACCGGCGTCGGCCGCGACGAGTTCAACGCTGACAAGCTGCGCTATCACAAAATCATCATCATGACCGACGCCGACGTCGACGGTGCCCATATCCGCACGCTGATTCTGACCTTCTTCTACCGGCAGATGCCGGAGCTGATCGAGCGCGGGCATATCTTCATCGCCCAGGCGCCGCTCTATAAAGTGACGCGCGGCAAGTCGACGCAATATCTGAAGGACGAGCGCGCGCTTGAGGACTATCTGATCGAAAGCCTGCTCGATGGCGCGGTGCTGCGCGCCGGCTCGGAGGATCGCGCCGGAGCCGACCTGCACAAAGTTCTCGAAGACGCGCGCGCCTTCCGCAATGTGATGCTCAGCCTGCATTCGCGCTACGACCGCGCCGTCGTCGAACAGGCGGCGATGGCCGGCGATCTGACGCCGCAGACCGACGAAGCGGCGGCGAAGCGCTTCGCCGACGAAATCGTAGCCCGACTCGACGCGATTTCAGAAGAGACCGAGCGTGGCTGGTCGGGCGAGGTTCGCGACGGCGGCCAAAGTCTCGAATATGTCTTCAAGCGCACGCTGCGCGGCGTGACGCATGCCGTAACGCTCGACGCCTCGCTTCTGAATTCCAGCGAAGCGCGCAAGCTCCATGAGCGCGCCGAAAGCCTGCGCGACGTTTTCGCCGGGCCCGCCACGTTGCTCAGACGCGGCGATGAAGCGCCGCTCTCGGGACCGCTCGCGCTTTACGACGCGATGAACGCCATCGGCCGCAAGGGCCTCACCATTCAGCGCTACAAGGGCCTTGGCGAGATGAACGCCGAACAGCTCTGGGAGACGACGCTCGACCGCGACGCGCGCTCGCTGTTGCAGGTGAAGGTGAAGGAGACGGCGGAAGCCGACGATATTTTCGTCAAGCTGATGGGCGATGTCGTTGAGCCACGCCGCGAATTCATTCAGGAGAACGCGCTGAACGTCGCGAATTTGGATGTGTGACTCCGATGGAGGAACTTAACGAAATTCTCATTGAGGCCACCCAATCGATAGAAAGCGACTATTTCCTTCTTCCCATAGATGGCGGTCCACCCGTTTATCGCGAACGTGTGTACACTTACGAACTCTATCATCAGATGCGCATGCGATGGCCCAGCGATTGTCAATTCAGATTGAATGGCGAAGTCGATAAGTCAGCTCATCCGATCTTGCGATGGTCGCGCGCGCAGAAACCCGATTTATTAGTGCATCGCGCTGGCAGCATGGCGCACAATCATGCTGTAATTGAAGTGAAATCTTCGCAAGCTGATCCCGACGGTATTAAAAAGGATATTACTACGCTCTCCCGTTTCGTGCGGGAAGCAGGATATCAGAGAGCAATATTTTTGATTTATGGAAATTGCGCCGACCGACTAGTCTCGCTGACACAATCAATTGCTGCTGAATTGGAACATATCGAACCATTTGAACTCTGGTTGCACCACACCGTCCTTAGCCCAGCAGAAAAAGCGTTCACACTGGGGCGTTCAAATAGTTTCTAACTTGAGCGGCGGACGATGCATTGGTTCCATAGCGCCTACTTCTCCGCCGGCCTCTCCTCCGACCCCGAACTCGCTTCGGCCATCGCCGGCGAGTTGCGACGTCAACAAGACGGCGTCGAACTCATCGCTTCAGAAAACATCGTCTCGCGGCTCGTGCTCGAAGCGCAGGGCTCGATCCTTACCAACAAGACCGTCGAGGGCCTGCCCTATGCGCGCTATTATGGCGGCGCGCAATTCGCCGACGCGATCGAGGCGCTCGCCGTCGAGCGCGCGAAAAAGGTCTTCAACTGCCGCTTCGCCAATGCCCAGCCGCATTCCGGCTCCAACGCCAACGCCGCCGTCTTTCTCGGCCTGTTGAAGCTCGGCGAGACGATCCTGTCGATGAATGTCGCGGCCGGCGGCCATATCAGCCATGGCCATAAGGCGACTCTGACGGGGCGCGATTACAAAATCGTCGCCTATGGCGTCTCGCGCGAAACGGAATTGATCGACCTCGACGAAATACGCGATCTTGCGCGCCGCGAACGCCCGCGCATGATTATCGCCGGCGGCTCCGCCTATCCGCGCGCGATCGATTTCGCTTCGATGCGCGCCATCGCCGACGAAGTCGGCGCCTATCTTCTCGTCGACATGGCGCATGTCGCCGGCCTCGTCGCGACCGGGCTTTATCCCGATCCCCTGCCCCATGCGCATGTCGTCACGACGACGACCTATAAATCGCTGCGCGGCGCGCGCGGCGGACTGGTTCTGTGGAACGACGAAGGTCTAAGCAATCGCATCAACGCCGGCATTTTTCCCGGCGTGCAGGGCTCCGTCCTGTTGCATGGCGTCGCCGGCAAGGCGGCCTGCCTCGGTGAGGCGCTGCGACCGGAGTTTACCGCCTATAATCACGCCGTGATCGACAATGCGCGCGCGTTGGCGCGCGCGCTCGCAGACGCAGGCCTGCGCATCGTCACGGGCGGCACGGATACGGGACTGATGCTCGTCGATCTCGCCGTGCGCGGCCTCACTGGCGATGTCGCCGCCAAGGCGCTGGAGCGCGCCGGCCTCGCCGTCAACAAGAATATGATTCCCTTCGATCCGAGACCGCCTGAGGCGCCGTCGGGCCTGCGCCTTTCGAGCAACGCCGGCACGACGCGCGGATTCGGCGTTTCGGAGTTCGAGACGATTGCCGGATGGATCAACCGGGTGCTGAAAAGTCCTGACGATGACGCATTGATCGACGCCGTCCGCGAAGACACAGCGGCGCTCTGCGCGAAACATCCGATCTACTGATGCGCTCCGTGAATCCTCCGCCCGTTCGTCTCCTCGTCTGCGTCGGTCCGCGCTGCGACGCCGCGGGCAAAGGCCGCGTGCTGCTCGCTTCTATTGAGAATTTTTTTGCGCGCGACTTTTCGGAAGAATTGGCTTCCGCAAGACTCTCGATCGCGACGCGCGACTGCCTGCGGCTCTGCACCCGCGATCCCGTCGTGCGCTTCGAGCCGTCCGGCGACGCCCTGTCCAATCCTTCGCTCGATGAATTGTTGCGACTCACGCGCGCCGCGCTTGCCGAGCAAGGCCTCGCGCTATCAAGAGAAGCTTAGTTGAACCGCTTTGCTTTTCTTAGGGAACGATTCTACGCTCAGTGTTGCGAATACTCAGAACGATAGGTGTGAAAGGAACAGCATGCGTAAACTCATTCCGTTTTCGCTTCTCTTGGCGCTCGCCGCATCCCCGGCCGCGGCTCAGGGCACGGCGCAGGAGCGCTCCGACTGCATGGGCGACGCCCTCAGATTTTGCAGCTCCGACATTCCTGACATCGACGAAATCGAATCCTGTCTGCAGCAGAATATGGCGCGGCTAAGCCCCGCCTGCCGTCGCGAATTCGCCCCGGCCAATACCACCAAGCTGCGCCCCGAACATTTCCAGTAAGCACGCATCAAGCGCGGCCTTCCGAGCCGCGCTTGAATCACTGCAGCCTGCGCCGAAATTCGTCGAGCCATCTCTTGGCCTTGCCGACGTCGATCTTCTTCGCTTCGTGAATGCCTATGTCCTCCGCGAGACTCCTGCCTGGCGTCGCTGCCGCCGGCGTGGAATCGCCGGCGCGCGCCGGCTGGAAATATCGCGCGAAAATGCGCACGACCACATAGAAGGTCGGCGTGAAGATCAGGCCGAACACAGTGACGCCAAGCATGCCGAAGAACACGGCGGTGCCGATTGACTGACGCATCTCGGCGCCGGCGCCCTCAGCGACCGCGAGCGGCAGCACGCCGAGGATGAACGCGAGCGACGTCATCAGAATCGGCCGCAGACGCGTGCGGGCGGCTGTGACGGCAGCCTCGAATTTGGATTGGCCCGCGTCTTCCGCCTGTTTGGCGAACTCGACGATGAGAATGGCGTTCTTCGCCGCCAATCCGATCAGCACGACGAGCCCGATCTCGACCAATATGTTGCGATCGAGCCCCCGCGAGACCACGCCGAGCATCGCCGCGAGAATGCACATCGGCACGATGAGGATCACCGAAACCGGCAGCAGCAGGCTCTCGTAAAGCGCGGCGAGCAGAAGAAACACGAAAATCACCGCAAGGCCAAAGGCGAGCGCGGCGGTGTGGCCGGCAAGCTTTTCCTGCAGGGCGATCTCGGTCCATTCGAAGCCGAATCCCTGCGGCAGCTTCTCGGCCGCAAGCTTCTCGACCGCGGCGATGCCCTGGCCAGACGAAACGCCGTGAGCGAGATTGAGCTGCACTTCCGCCGCCGGATAGAGATTGTAGCGCGGCACGCGGAACGCGCCCGTCGTGTCGCGGAACGTCGCGACGGCGCCGATCGGCGCCATCGCGCCAGAGGCGCTGCGAGTCTTGAGATTGGCGATGTCGCGAAGCGTCATGCGATAGGGATCGTCGGCTTGCGCCATGACGCGGTAAGTGCGTCCAAGCATGTTGAAGTCGTTGACGAAGGTCGAGCCAAGATAGATCGAGAGCGTTTCGAAGACCCGCCAGATCGGGACGCCGATGAGCTCGGCTTTGGTGCGGTCGACGTCGGCGAAGATCTGCGGCGTGCGCGTGTTGAACAGCGTAAACGCCTGGGTGAATTCACCCGACTGCCCAGCGGCGCCGGCAAGCGTCCAGGTCGCGCCTTCGAGCGCCGGAAGGCCGCGCCCGGCGCGATCCTGCACATAGCCCTTCAGGCCCCCGCCAGTGCCGATGCCTGGAACCGACGCCGGCAGCAGCACGAAAGCGAAGGCGTCGGTCAGCTTCGCGAGCTCTGCGTAAAGATCGGCTTGAATCTGCGAGGCCGAAAGGCCCTTTTTTGCCCGCTCGTCGAAGGACTCCAGCGTGACGAAGATCACGCCGGTGTTTGGCGCATTGGTGAAAGTCGCGCCGTCGAAGCCGGTGAAAACCACGGCGTCCTGGACGCCCGCGCGTTTCAAGATGACGTCGGTCGCCGTGCGCATGACTTTGTCGGTGCGATCGAGCGTCGCGCCCGGCGGCAATTGGAAGGCGGCGATCACATAGCCGCGGTCGAGTTGCGGAATGAGGCCGGTCGGCGTGCGCCGCAACAGATCGAAAGCGAAAAAGATAAGGATCGCATAGATTGCGAGCATGACGACGCCAAGCCGGACGAGCCGGCCTGTCGCCGCACCATATGCTGTCGACACCCTGTCGAACGCGGCGTTAAAAGCGTCGAAGAAGCGGCGCAGCGGCGCATGCGCCCAGCTCAGACGATGGCTGGAGCCGTCGTCCACGCCATGCGGCTTGAGCAAGAGCGACGCGAGCGCCGGCGAAAGGGTCAACGAAACGAAGGCCGAGATGATCGTGGCGCTCGCGATCGTGATTGCGAACTGCTTGTAGAAGGCGCCCTGCAGGCCGCTGATGAACGCGGTCGGGATGAAGACGCCGCAGAGCACCAGCGCAATGGCGATTAGCGCGCCGCCGACCTCGTCCATGGTCTTGTGGGCGGCTTCCTTTGGCGACAGCCCTTGCGCGAGATAGCGCTCGACATTCTCCACGACGACGATCGCGTCGTCGACGACAATGCCGATGGCGAGCACAAGACCGAACAGCGACAGCGTGTTAAAGCTCAGCCCCGCGGCCTTCATCACCGCAAAGCTGCCAATCAGCGAAACCGGGATCGCCGCAACCGGAATGATCGCCGCGCGCCACGTTTGCAGGAAAAGGATGACGACCAGGACGACGAGGACGATCGCCTCGAGCAGCGTATGGACGACCTCGTCCACCGACTGCTGGATGAATTCGGTGGGGTTATAGACGACCGCGTAGTCGACGCCGGCAGGAAAACTCTTCTTGAGCCGCTCCATCTCCTGCTTGACCGCTTCAGCGGTGTGCAAGGCGTTCGAGCCCGGACGCTGAAAAATACCGAGCGCAGTAGCCACGTCGTGGTTCAGATAGGCGTTGAGCGTGTAGTCCTGGGCGCCGAACTCGATCCGCGCGACGTCGCGCAGATGAATCTCGCCGTCGGCGTCAGCGCGGATGACGATGTCGCCGAATTGCTCCGGGGTGCTGAGCCGTCCGAGAGTCTGCACCGAAAGCTGGAAGGCGCCCGCCGAGGCGGCCGGCGGCTGATTGACGGCGCCCGCCGCGACTTGCAAGTTGGCCGCGCGCAGAGCGGCGATAACGTCGCCCGCGGTCAGATCGCGCGCCTCGACTTTCGCCGGATCGAGCCAGACGCGCATCGAATAATCTCTTGCCCCGAATAGGCGCGCGTCGCCGACGCCCTCTATCCTGGCGATGGCGTCCTTCACGTAAAGCGTCGCGTAATTTGATATATATTGCTGGTCGCGCGAGCCGTCCGGCGACAGCAGATGCACGACCATCATCAAATCCGGCGAGGCTTTCTTCACGACGACGCCGAAGCGCGTCACCTCCTCCGGCAGGCGAGGATTGGCGATTGCAACGCGGTTCTGAACCAGCACCTGAGCAAGATCGATATTGACGCCCGGCTTGAACACGACGTCGATCGACAAGCGTCCGTCGCCCGTCGATTGCGACGTGATGTAGAGCATGTCGTCGACGCCGTTGACCTCTTGTTCGATTGGGGAGGCCACGGTCTCGGCGATCACATCCGCCGAGGCGCCGGGATAGGTCGCGCTGATATTGACTGTCGGCGGCGCGATTTCCGGATATTCGGAAACGGGGAGCGCGCCTTGCGCGATCGCCCCCGCAAGCGTCAGAAGCACGGACAGCACCGCCGCAAAGATCGGCCGCTCGATGAAGAAATGCGAGATGCGCATAGCGTTCCTGGTCTTTAAAGACTAACGGTCACTGACCGCGCCGGGCGCTTCCTTGATCTCGCCCTCCTTGGGCTGCACGGTCGCTCCAGGCCGAACCATCGGGTTCGCGAGACCGCCGATCACGATCCGATCCTTTGCGTCGAGACCGGACTGGATAACGCGCAGTCCCCTGTGAATGGGGCCGAGAGTCACCGATCTGGCGACGACCTTGTTGTCGTCAGACACCGCCAGCACGGTCTTGCTGGTTTGATCGGAGACGACGGCTGCGTCGGGAATGAGCAGCGCCGAAACATCGCCGCCGAACAGGCGCAGGCGTCCAAATGTGCCGGGCGTGAGGAAGTGGTCCTTATTGTCGAAGATGGCCCGGCCGCGGATCGTGCCGGAGCGCCGATTGATCTGATTGTCGAGGAAGTCCATGACGCCGCTGCGCGTCCATTCCGTCTCATCGGCAAGCCGCACGGAAACGGAGTTTTTCAACTGGCCCGACATTCCCTTGCGCCCTTCCGCCGCGCGCGCGTAGCGAATATAGTCGGCCTCCGAGGCGTCGAAAACGAAATGAATCGGTTCGAGCGTCACGATTGTCGTCAGCAGGGTCGCTCCCGCCTGTCCGCCCTGAACGAGATTTCCTGGGTCGACGCGACGGTCCGATACGCGCCCCGAGATCGGGGCGCGAACCTGGGTCCATTCAAGATTAAGCTCGGCGTTTCGGAGCGCGGCTTCGGCGCTCAGGACTTGCGCCTTGGCGATCTCACTGCTCGCTTTTCGCTGATCGACGTCGCGCACGGTAATGGTCCGGCCTTGCGTCATTTCCTGCGCGCGCCCGTAGTCACGAGCAGACATTGCAGCCTGCGCCTGCGCCCGGATGAGTTCCGCGCGCGCGCTGTCGACCGCGATCTGAAAAGGCCGCTGATCGATGACGAACAGGACTTCGCCGGCTTTGACGAACTGTCCGTCGGTGAAATTGATCTTTTCCAGAGCGCCTGAAACGCGCGCGCGGACTTCGACCTGCTTTAGCGGCTCGAAACGACCCGTATATTCGTCCCAGCGCGGAATCGTCCTGGCGAGAGGGCGAGAAACGACAACTTCGGGCGTCGGGCCGTCTGCGCGCGCGCCTGAGGATGGAGCGAAAAGCAGCAGCGCCAGGAATATCTTAAGCAGTGCGCCTGCAACTCTCCCGTGACCATCGCCGCCGCGCGCCGCCACAAAAGCAAACAGCGTCATCTCACCTCCGGTTTCGACCCTCGCATAAGCCAAACATTCTTGACCGGCGCGTAACGTGAGCAGGAAGTAAGGGCTGCATCGCCGGAACGCAACTCGCAACTCGACTGGCCGGCATTGCCAAGCTTCGCCAAAACGCGCAGACTGCAGCTTGCGGATGGAGGATGAAAATGCCCTTGTTCCTGGCGCAATTTGCCTATTCCCCTGCGGCATGGGCCATATTCGTTAAGGCCCCGCAGGACCGCGCGGCGGCGTCAGAAGCGCTGCTCAAGCACTTCGGCGGCAACCTCATCGGACTATACTACACGCCGGGTGCCGAATATGACGGTTTTGCGCTGTTCGAAGCGCCCGACGAAGCCACTGCTGCGGCGATAGAAATCGCGGACGTCGCCGCAGGTCATTTGAGCCGCAATCGCCTCACCAGGGTTTTTTCGTCTGAGGAGACGAGCGGGATGCTCCTCCAGGCGGCCACTGCTCCAAGCATGGCGCCTAAGAACCCGGCATAGTTTGCCGAGCTCGCCTCCATCGCGAGCGAGAGACGAGCCGCCAAAATTCAGTATGCGCTGAGCAGGTCGACTTTGGCGTTTGCGAGCATCAAACGCTTCGCCAATAGCGACGCAAGATTTCGCATGACGAGTTCTCCACATTCAGGATGGCTCTTGCGGAACGTGGCATAGGCGCTCAGCGGCAATTCGAGACACTGCACCGCCGTGTCCGCCCAAACGTCTGCGCTGCGCGCGCGTTCGATGAGCGCCATCTCGCCGAACGCCATGCCCGGCGAGATCGACGCGAGACGCGCGCCGCTGGGCAGTTTTACGCTGACCATGCCGCTTTGCAGAAAGAACAGCGAGCCCGCCGGATCGCCGGCGGCGATGATCCGCTCTCCCGTCTTGAACGAACGAGCCAAACCCATCTCCGCAATGCGCTCCAGTTCGCCGGACGTCAGCCCCGCAAGCAGCGCTTGCTCGCTGAGGTGGGTGGTCTTGGCGAGGCCTTCGAAGCCGCCATAGCGATAGATCACCTGGTCTTCGGCCCACTCGATCGCATCGTCGAGCACCGAAAAATGATGCAGCTTCGGCAGAGCGACGTCTTCCGCATATATCGCCTGCCAGAGCAGCGAACTTTTTTCGAAGCCCGCGACGACGATCGTTGCGCCGCGAGCGGCAAGTCCAGCGAACGCCTCCGCCAGGAGTCGGGCGGCGGCTGTCGTCGCGCTCGGAACGCGTCGGAAGTCTAAAATCAGCAGATCGGCCGGCGCCGCCGCGTCGGCAAGCCGTCGCGAAACATAGTCCATCGCGGCGAACGAGAGCGCGCCGACGAGTTCGATAACCCGAATGTCGCTCGCGCGCTCTTGCAAAATCTTCAGTTCGAAATCCTGTCGGTTGCGGCGCGAGGAAACGCCCGCGACGTTGTAATCGCTGATGATGCAGGTGCGCACATCTTCGCTGCGATTGAGCACATGCAATCCGAAATGCGCCGACAGCGCCTCGCAGACCTTTAGCCCGCGGACGCTGTTGCCATGACTGTCGAGCCGGGGCGAGAAGGTACCGAGCCCCAATTGCGCCGGCAGGGCGGCGATAATTCCGCCGCCGACCCCGCTCTTGGCGGGAATTCCCACCCGATAGATCCACTCGCCGGCATAATCATACATGCCGGAGCTCGTCATCACCGAAAGCGTGCGCGCCACGACATAGGGAGAAACGATCTGCTCGCCGGTGTGCGGATTGCGGCCGCTATTGGCCAAGGTCGCGGCCATGACGGCGAGGTCTCGCGCGGTGACGAGGACGGAGCATTGACGAAAATAGACATCGAGAACCGCGTCGACGTCGTCCCCGAGCACCGAATAATTGCGGAGCAACCACGCGATCGCGCGATTCCTGTCGCCTGTCGCCCGCTCCGAGGCGAACACCGCCTCATCGACGTCGAGTTCGCGTCCAGCGAAGCGGCCCAGCGCTCGATGAATGAGATCAAATGCGGCATCGCCGACATGTTGACGGATCAAGCCGGAACAGGCGATCGCGCCAGCATTGACCATCGGGTTGAAGGGCTTGTTGTCGCCCGTCAGCCGGATCGAATTGAAGGCTTCCCCGCTGGGCTCGACCCCGATAACCGATTCGACGCGCTCGTGGCCAAGCGTTTCCAGCGCGAGCGCGAATACGAACGCCTTGGAGATCGACTGGATGGTAAAGGGCGCCGCGCTGTCGCCAACTTCGTAGACATGTCCGTCGATTGTTGCGAGGCTGACGCCGAAATGGTCCGGGTTGGCCCTCGTCAATTCCGGGATGTAATCGGCGAGGGCGCCTGAATCGTCGACGGCGAACTGCTCGTGGCAGCGATGCAAAAAGCCGCGAAGCGGAGGATACACGGCGTCTCCAGTTTTTATTGCACAGCCATTTAAGCCGAACTCAGACTTCAACGAATGATGTCAGCAAAGTATATGCCTGTAACTCTCCCTCCCCACGCCTCAGATTCATCATGCGGAATCGCCGATCGATAAGTGGTTTATACTACATACGGCTGAAGTTTCGGAATCCTCGCAGCCGGCCCATCGCTGTCGCCCGCCCTCAAGCGCGCGCCGCGGTAACCTTATTCGTTGCGGCGACGAATAGCGTCGGCAGGTTCCCTATGGAGCCTGGAGCGCTCGTCCTGCGAGCGTGATTTGCAAGGAGATGGAAATGAACGCCAAAATCGTTTCGGGCGCCTCTGTGGCCGCCGCCGCGATCGCCCTAGTTCTTAGCGGCGCCGCGACGGCGCCCGCGCTCGCCAAAAAAATGAGCAAATCCGTCCATTGCGGCGGAATCAATTCATGCAAGGGGACGAGCCTCTGCAAGACCGCAAACAACGCCTGCAAGGGGATGAACACCTGCAAGGGACAAGGGTGGTTGCCAGAAAAATCGGCAAAGGCTTGCGAGGCGAAGGGCGGCAAGGTCGTCGAGATGTGAGCAAGCGGCGCGGACGGATGAGTTTTCTTCCACCGTTCCGCGCCGATCCCACTTCAGCGGCGATGCGCCAGAAAAGAGGCAATCAACTCGTCGCGCATGGTCCAGTGCAGGACAACCCGGCCGAAAAGCGATGCGATTCCCGTCAGCAGGACGACGGAGCCGAACTGCCAGATGCAGACCGACACCGCCGCGTCCTGTCTGAAGGACAGACGCAAGGCCGCCGCCGCGAGCGCTGTCGACGCGAGCGCCGCAAGACCAATCGTCACGAATGGCGCGGTGGGCGCGCCGCGCTTGACCATCGAAAGGATCAAAAGCGCCGCCGGTATGCTGATGGCGAGGATCGTCGGGAGGCAGTAAATGTCCGAATGCGCTAGGAGACCGGACACGCCATAGGCGTCGACGTCCCTCCAGCATCCGATGGCGAGAGCGCCCGCCCAGACAGACAGGAAAAATCCGGCGGCGAACCGCTCCCAGACCGGTCGCGCCGGACAGCCGGCGCTGAAAGCGCCTGCCGCAGCGACGATGCTTGTCAGAAAGGCGGCGACGACTTCAGTCGCAAACTGCGGGTCGGCGACCTTGGAGAGAAAGTCAGGCCTGAGCCCCATGAACGCCACGACGGCCGCCACATAGCAAAGCGAAACCGCAAACCAAACGAGCGCGCGTTTCGCGGGATGCGAGAGCGGGCGTATCGGCGCGCAATTTTGGGTCAGGGTCCTGATCAGGGCGTCATTCAACATTCGCTAGCCATTCCGCTCCAGCGCCTGACGCATCGCTTTGACGGCTCTGTGAATTCCGACTTTCAGCGAACCGACGCTCTTTCCCGTGACCCGAGACGCTTCGTTGAGGGAAAGACCTTGAATCTTGATCAACTCGATCGCCTGCCGCTGGCCATCCGGCAAAATCGCCATAGCTCTGCGAAGGGCATCTTGATCGTCCCTCGCCTCCTGTTCGGATTTCGCGCCGTCGCCATGAAAGGTTTCAGGCAAAACGTCGACCGTGGTTTCGTTGGCGCGCGCGTAGCGGCTTCGCGCGGCGTCGGCGACGCGTCGCGCGGCGATGGTCATGAGCCAGGGCGTAAAGGGTCGACGGCGATCATAAGTCTGGCGCACGGTGTGAATGGAGACCAGGATCTCCTGAACGACATCCTCGGTGTCATACGCATTCGGCCATCGTCGCAGGACGAAACGGCGCAAAAAAGGAAAGAGATCGGACAGGAGCTCGCCATACGCCGCCTGATCGCCATCCTGCGACGACGCCATCAGCGCGCGCCAACGAGACTCCCGATCGTTCAACGTATCGCTCAATCCGCCTCTGCCCGCTGCGAATCTGCGTGGACCGGTCCGCCGCTTCCGATTCTGCGCCGTCGCGCCGAGGTCCCATCGCGCAGTTTTAGTCGATCAAGCGCCGGCGCGCCATCTCGCTGACTCGCCTCGCCGGCCGTTTGGGTTGTAACCTTTTGCGCCGTCGCGACGAATGGCCATCGAGAGGCGCGCGATCGTTTTGGTCAGCGCAGGGGAACGCCAGTCTTCAGCCGATTGCCTGGTTAATGGATGAATCGAGGGAAGCAGAGGGAGATCACAAATGTCGGACAAAAAGCTTTGCGCCGCCTTCGCTATCGCCGGCGCGTTTGCCGCCGCCTGCTCTCTGGCCGAAACGGCGAAAGCCGCAAAAGCCGAGCAGGAGAAGTGCTTTGGCGTCTCCTTGAAGGGCAAGAATGATTGCGCGGCGGGTCCCGGAACAAGCTGCGCAGGATCGTCAAAGATGGATTATCAAGGCAGCGCGTGGAAATATGTCCCCAAGGGCACATGCACCTCGATCGTGACGCCCAAGGGCAAAGGCAGCCTCGAGCCGATCGCCAACTAAAACCGCATGGAAACGCGTTCCGCCCCCGAGCCAAACCGCGCGCGTGTGGCGTCCTCGCTGCCGGCTCGCGCGGGGTTGGGATTCAAGAGCGCGCATTTTTCCGACATCGAAGCCTCGGCGCCCGGTATCGGCTTCTTCGAAATCCACGCCGAAAATTACATGGGCGCCGGCGGGCCGCCGCACGCGCAGCTGACGCGGTTGCGTCGGGACTTTCCTCTGTCGATCCATGGCGTCGGCCTATCGATCGGCGGCGCCGGGCGCCTCGACCGCGATCACCTTCGCCGGGTGAAGTCTGTTGTCGAGCGCTACGAACCGGCCGCCTTCTCGGAACATCTCGCCTGGTCGACGCAGGGCGCGCGCTTCCTGAATGATTTGCTGCCTTTGCCCTATAACGCTGCGACATTGGCGCATGTCGCCGCGCATGTGGATGAAATTCAAGCGGCGCTCGGCCGGCCGATCCTGCTCGAAAATCCCGCGGCCTATCTGCGGTTCCGATCCTCGGACTATTCCGAGATCGAATTCTTGCGCGAGATTGTGCGCCGCGCGGGATGCCGACTGCTTCTCGACGTGACCAACGCCTATGTCAGCGCAACGAATCTCGGCTTTTCGGCCGAGGATTATATCGACGCCTTCCCGATGCTCTATGTCGAAGAGATTCATCTCGCCGGATACGCCGAGGATTCCGACGAGATCGGCGATCCTCTGCTCATCGACGCCCATTGCGCGCCTATCCAGAAAGAGGTTTGGCGTCTCTACGACCGCGCGTTGGCGCGACGCGGACCGGTGGCGACCCTGATCGAATGGGACAATGAGATTCCGCCCTGGCCGCTGCTGTCGGCGCAAGCCGCGCGCGCCGAGCGGTTCCTCAAAAAACGACCACTCGCCAGTGAAGACAGAGCCGAATCGGAGGCGCTTCATGACGATGTCGGCTGACTTCGATCAAGGGGCGTTTGTCCGCGCGCTTCTCGACCCCGAGCTGCCGGCGCCGAACGGGATTGACGCGCGCCACGGTTTTCCGCCGGAGCGACGTTTCGCGGTCTATCGCAACAATGTGTGCGTCGGACTGGTCGATGCGTTAGCGGAGCGCTTTCCGATTTGCCGGCAACTGGTCGGCGATGAGTTTTTCCGCGCCATGGCGCGCTGCTACGTGCGCGAATTCCTTCCGCGCACGCCGATGCTCTTCGAATATGGGGACGGGTTCGCGACATTCGTCTCGAAGTTCGAGCCGGCGCGCGAGCTTCCTTATCTGGCCGATGTCGCGTGGCTCGAATATGCCGTCGGCCAAGCCTACCACGCCGAAGATGCCGCGCCGCTGCCGATGGACGCCATTCGCGCCCTTCCTCCCGATCGATTGGCGGACGCAACGGCCGTCTTGCATCCCTCGGCGCATGTCATCACGTCGAAATATCCGATCGTTTCGATCTGGCGACGGCATATGTCGGATGAAGATTTGTCGCCGCTGGAATTGGATCACGGCGAGGAAGCGCTCGTCGTCCGGCCTCAACTGGCGGTTAACGTCGCGGCGCTTCCCATCGGCGGATCGGCGTTCGTGCGTGCGCTTGAGGACGGGAGAACTTTCGGGACCGCCATGGATGCGGCGACCCGCCTGGTGGCGGAGTTCGACCTGACGGGCTGCTTGCAGGCGCTTTTGGTGGCGAAGGTTTTTCTCTCGATCAGCGTCACGCCTGAACGACAAAACGCGTCGCGGCGCGGCCCGCTCGATCATAGTGGAGCTTGAGGCGTTATGGATATCATAAGAACGACTGCGCGCTGGCTGGACGAGATCCCCTATTCTCTGATCGCGCTGTTTCTGCGGATCGTCGCCGCGCATCCTTTCTTCGTCTCCGGCCAAACGAAGATCGAAGGACCAACCGTCGGCGGCGAGATTTTCGGCGTCGATCTATCCTTCCAGATCCCGACGGCGATCCGCGACTCGACCTTCGCGTTGTTTGCCGATGAATATAAGCTGCCGTTGATTTCACCGACCGTCGCCGCCTATGCGGCGAGCGCCGTCGAATTCGTCCTGCCGCTGCTGCTCGTCATCGGGCTTCTGACGCGCTTGTCGGCGTTGGGCCTTCTGACCATGACCATCGTCATCCAGATTTTCGTCTATCCTGACGCCTGGTGGACGGTCCATGCCTATTGGGCGGCGCTTCTCGTCGTGCTGCTCGCACGCGGGCCCGGCGCAATATCCCTGGATCACCTGCTGTTTCGTCGGTGGACGGCTTAAAGGCCGACCCAAAGTGGAATGCAGGTCGCTTGCCACCGGCGATCGAGACCTCAGGGTTCGTCAACATAGACAACGGCGCCGGTCTGCTGGGGCGCGGTATGCGCATGCGCGAGTCCGATGCCCACGCCGAAGAAGATGACCGAGCCGATGATCGCTCCGATGATCTTGCTGTTGAACTTCAACATCACGTCCTCCTGTCATTTGATGAACGGACATTATTGGTTCGAGGCCTGAGCGTATGTGCGCCTCCGCACGCGGCGCAGTTTGGCGTCAATGCGCCCCGCGCCAACGCCGATGGGAGCGAAGCCTTCTCGCGCCTACTGAAGACAACGCTTGAGTTCTCTAGGCGGAGCGGCCTCGCCGATTCCTCTCCCCGCAAGAGCCTGTCGTCTCAGCGGCGGTCTAACCACGCGCCAAGGATCGCCCCGCCGATGGCGCCGGCGACGGCGCAGACGAATCCGAGGGAAAGGCCAGCGACCGCGACGCCCAAACCAGCGGCGAGCGCCGCGCCGATTCCGCTGAAGGCGAGTGGAGTCGCGCCATGGACGGGGTCAGAGGTCCTGGCAGATGTGTTCGCCAATTTCTGTGTCTTGGCCATCTTCCGATCCTCGCTTGCGCTCAGGCCAGTCGGCCGATTGCGCTTGCAGGAACAGATAGGACGCGGCTCGCCAAAAGCGCGCCCCGCTGATGCGGCGGCCATAGAGCGCGGCTCGCGAGAAAAAAGGCCGAGCTGTCACGTCGAGCGCGCCTCAAACTGTTGGGATCACATTATTTGCATAGCGCCCGAATAAAGCGCGATCTGCGCCTCAGCCAAACGTCCCGAGCTTGGCGGGGGGGAATCATCAAGCGCATCCGCAGCTCTCAGGCGCGATGGGCGGGTGGTTTAATGTGCCGGCGGCGCAAGGGATAATCGGCGCTGTCGTAAAGAGGTCGAATCTCGCGCCCGAAAAAATGCTGCTCATCCACTTCCAAGGAGCAACTTGCCAGCGCTTTCGGCGCAAGTTCCTCCACCGCGTAGCGAATGGCCTCCGAGGCCCGCGTGAAACGCCTGAACATGAGCGACTTGTATTTCGAATTTGCCGCCTTGGAAAAAAAGAGGACGGCTTCGGTTCTATAGTCCTTCGCGTCCATCGTCCGCCTCCAGAGCTATTGGATCAAATCGTCTCCCGCGACGAGTTCGAGCGCGGATTCCACGGCGACTCTTTCCTGCCCGTCGCGATCTCTCTTCATCCGATACTGCAGTCCCGCGCCGGCGTCGGGGAGATGACGCGTGACGTGGAACGAATCCGCGTCGGTCGGCGCGCCAGACTTTTGGATCACACGGCCGCCGATGGGAAATTTATGTAATGGAGCGGCGGTAAGCCGTTGCGGCGGACGCCGAAAGCGTCGGCTCGTTTCGTTGTCATTGGTCACTGGACGCGCTCCTCGATTCGGCGGTCCTGAATGCGTAGCGCTCTATGCCCTGCGGCGCGCTCATCACCGTCGCCGCTTCGCTTCGGCTTCGCGGGTCTGAAGCTTCTCGACGGTCAGCCAAGACGAACCCTTGGCGGCCGGCGAACCCGCATCAGGAGCTTTGTCTTTCTTTGGCTTTTTCGCTTCGCGATTGCTGCGCCGTTGGCCTTTGGCCATATCTCGCCCCTCATATGTCTGGGCTTCGCGCTACCGCCCGGCTGTGTTTCCTTGCCCTGATGCTCGAAGCGCTTGTGCAAGGCAACATGATTCGCCCCTGACGGATTGGACCGCCAGGGGCGACAATGATGGTTAGGCCGCGACCTGCAACTGGTCCGCCGAAGACTTTCCGCTACGCCTGTCGATAGCGATTTCGTAGCTGAGCTTTTGGCCTTCCGCGAGCCCAAGCAGCCCTGCGCGTTCAACCGCGCTGATGTGGACGAAAACGTCCGGGCCGCCATTCTCCGGCTGGATGAAGCCGAAGCCCTTTTGGGCGTTGAACCATTTCACGGTACCGGTCTGCATGACATGTCCTTTCAAGAACAGGGTTCTGCGCCGCGCGAATTGCGCGGCGCTCTTGGATCGAAGTTCTGGAGAGGAAGTCAGGAGCCGACGCGCCAAGGGAGCGAAAGCAAGATCATTCGGCCGAAAACTCGATATTCAATATTTAGCGTATATGGGCAAAAATACAAGCTGTGACGCGTGCGCGCGGTCGAGCTGATGTGCGCACGGACTTTCGAGCGTCGGAAGGAACAAAGCTCGTCGAATGCGACTCCACAGACTTGATCCTGTTCGAACGATCGAAGCTGCAGCCGCCGACGCCGACGCCCCCCCGATACGCCAGAGAACATCCGGGGTCGTCCCGCCAAGACGATGATTCGGGAACGATCATCGCGATGCAACAAATTCGCGAACCCTTATCTTTACATCCCCGCACGGGACGACCGCACAATTACTCCGTTGCAGAAGAACTTTGAATAGTGAGGTCGTCGGCAGTAACATCAACTATTCGCCTAAGGGAGGAACGCATGTCCAAGCTCATTTTGTCGGCGTCTGCCGCCCTCGCCGCGTTAATTGGCCCAGCCTTCGCCGAAAGTCAGAACTGGAACATCACCGAGGAAGGAATGTCCGGCGTCAAAGGCGCTCAAGGAACGTGGACGGTGAACGTCGACGCGCAAAATGGAATATCGGGAGCCGCCAACCTTCAGTTAGATAATGGCAAGGCGCTGACCTACAAAATTTCCGGCGCCGTGAAAAACTCCGTCTATACGATCGAACTCTCTGACCGCAGCGACGGAAAAAAAGGTTGCGTTTGGAATGGGCATGTTCCGGCCGGCTCGGATGGATCCCATGGCCTCATCGGCCAAGCCGTTTGCGACGGCGACGTGAAGCTCATCATCCGCGCGGGATTCTAATAGCGCACATTCATCATGCGCCGCATCGCATGCGCCGCCGCGCCCAACGCGCAAAGGCTTCGTCATGCGTGGCTCCCATCAGAGCCCTTTTGATCTTGCATAGGCTGCTGCGGCAGCGGCGCGCATGTCCTCTTTGAGACCGGCAAACATATTGTCGATCATTGTCGTGACTGCCTCGGGCGCCGTTCCAGGTTCGCCGGCGTTGAAAGGCGGCGCCGGCGCATATTGCGCCAGCAGCTGAACGCCCTCGGCATACTTGCGATCCCGCAGCTCGGCGACGAGCGCGAGAGCAAAATCCAAACCGGCGGTGACCCCTTCCGCGGTGATCCGGTTTCGATCCCGCACGAATCGTCCCTCGGCCGGCGTCGCGCCGAAAACGGGCAACAGCGGCTTCGTGACCCAATGAGACGTGGCGCGATAGCCGTCGAGCAGGCCCGCGGACCCGAGCAGCATGGAACCGGTGCAGACCGACGTAACGTAGCGCGCGCTATGTCCGGCTGCGCGAATATAGGCGAGGGTCTCTTCGTCGCGCATCGCGGCGAGCGTTCCGGTCGACCCCCCAGGAACACACAAAATGTCGAGGTTCGACGCGGCGTCCTCGAAGTTTACCGACGGCGTGCAGACAATGCCTGTGTCGCTACGGATGGGATCGCGCGACTTGCCGACGATCTGTATCGTCGCGCCCATCAGATTGGCGAACATGTACTGCGGTCCAACCATGTCGAGCGCGGTGAAGCCGGGATAAATCAGAAAGGCGACTTTCTCCGTGCCGCGCCAATGCGCAGGCATGTCCGACATCTTATGCGGGGCCCTGGCGTTGTCCGACGACGAGCTCGGCGCAGCCGAAGCGCCGCTCGCGAACAGCATGGCAAAAGCCGCAACGCCATCGCCGAACTGACGGCGATCAATCTGACTCATTGTCACTCCTACATCCGCGCGGAGAGCGACACGAAGATCGTGCGTCCCTCTCCCGGCGCAACTCTTCCAGAAAGATAGGGATATTGAACAAAATACTGCTGATCGCCGAGATTCTTGCCGTTGATCGCGAAAGTGAAATTCTCATGCTTGTAAGCAAGCGTGGCGTCGAATGTGATGTAGCCGCTGGTGCTCCAGGGTCGCCCGATCAGCGCCCAGGGTTGGGGCTGGCCGATCTCGATCACGGTCCCCGATGCGGCGTAAAGTCCCGCGCCAACCGACCACCCTCTGAGCGCGCCGTCGAGAAGCGCGCCGTCAAAGGCATAATGCCCCCACAGGCGACCGGAATCGCGCGGCGCAAGATTGAGCGTGGCGTTCACCAGTCTCGGGTTTTCGTCGCGCGACACTCTTGCGTCGATATGCGCATAGCTTGCGAGAATGGACAGCTCCGCCGTCGGCTGCCAAATGAGATCCGCCTCAAAACCGGTAGAACGCCATTCGCCGGACTGTCGCTGGGTCAGGCTTCCCGCAGGAGTCACCGGCACGCCAGTGCGTTTGAGATCGAAATAATCGAGCGTGCCGGAAAGACCCATCGGGCCGTTGAGCTTAATGCCAGCCTCCCACTGCTCCGAGCCCTCGGGCTTTGGCGCGACGCCGCCAGCGCCATTGAAGAAGGTCACCGGACGCAGGCCTTGCGCATAGCTGCCATAGACTGAGAGCCAGTCGGTCACGTCGAAGAGCGCGCCGACGCGCGGCAGGAATGCGGTTTGGCTTGAACTGAATCTCGTGGGCGGGACAAGAGCCGCCTCTTCTGAATTGATGTCGATGAAAGCGACGCGCCCTGCGGCGAGAATATGCAGGCGCTCGAGAATCGTCGACTGCAACTGCACGGTCACGCCTGCGTTTTGATAGGCGTTGTTGAGACGGCTGAAGATCGTATAGGCGTCCTGGCCCGGCAGGGGATACACATAAGGGGGGAAGAAGGGCGCCCGAAAGTCGATAAGCGTCGGATAGAAGGACGCGAAGGGGCCGAGAAATGGCGCGATGGTCTGATCCGGCGGCGTAGCGTTCGCGGCCGAAAGATATCCCTGATCCCATACCCTGTTGAAATCGCCGCCAAGCAGCAACTTGTTTTTCGTCGGCCCTGCGTCGAATTTGGCCATGACGTTCGACGTGACCGACACCTCTTTCACCTGCTGTTTGAGGATTGTGTTCGCCACGTAGAACTGACTCGGACCGCCGTAAGGAAGGCCAAACGCGGAGGCAAACCCAAACGGATCGGAATATATCGGCGTGTTGCCGAAGGGTATCTGCGACGGCTCGTAAATGCCCGACGAAGAAAAGCGCGCGCTTGTGAAAGTGGAGAACGTTTCGTCGAACTTGTGATCGAAGCGCAGCGTTACGCCGGACGAAGAGGTGCCGGTGCTGGGCAGGCCGGGCGTCGACAAGAAGGCCGTTGGGCGGACGGCATAGAAGGTCCGATCGATCGTCCCCACGGCCGGAAGCCCTGCATAGTCCGGCTGATCCCGCCGCGTAATAATTCCCTGCACGATCAGCGAGGTGGAATCGGTCGGCGCGATCTTGATGGTCGGGTTGATCGTATAGCTACGTCGATGCACGACATCGATGTTCGAACGCGTCGTCTCATATTGCGCCGTGAGACGGAACAGGACGCTCTTGTTCTCGGTCAGCGGCTGATTGACGTCGATATAGGGGCTCACATCGCTGTAGCCGCCCCCGCGCACGCCCGCTTCGGCGAAGCGATCCGGCGTCGGGAGCCTTGAGACGATGTTGACGACGCCGCCGACCGGGCTTTGTCCGCCCTGGAAGAGAATGCTCGCGGGGCCTTTGATCACTTCAATGCGCTCGACATTGACAAGCAGGTCGCGCACGCCCAGATCATAGTAATTCGGCAGTCCATCGATATAGCGCTCGGCCCGCATACCCCGCAGGCTGGGGCCGATTCCGCCGGGGAACAACGGACTTACCGGCTGTAGACCGGAAACGTTGCGAAAGACCTCAGCTTGCGAAATGACCTGCTGATCGTCGATCAGCTTGCGAGGAATCACCTGCACCGACATCGGCAATTCTTGGATGGGGGTTTGGAATCGCGTGGCGCGCGTCGTAAGCGCCTGATAGCCCCGAACCGGTCCGGCGGTGGTCTGCTCGATCGGCGGACCGTCCTGCGATGAGGGTGACAAGGAAGGCGCGCCGGTCGTCGAGGGTGTCCGTCGTCGAATGATTTGAGACAGGCAGGGCTGCAATTTAGTGGAGGATGCGGCTCACCTGACGATTGAGTTTAAGCGGCGGTCATTTGATGTTGCAAGCGTCGATTCTCGATTGTGATGCGTT
>NZ_JAKFWS010000062.1 GCF_021731785.1 Methylocystis sp. | reverse complement strand
CGACACGACGCAGCTCATCGACATTTTCCATGAGCAAGGCGGCACGGGCATGGGCATGGGCCAGATGGAGATGATGGGCGGCGGCATGATGCGGGGCCGAATGGGAATGGGCGGCAGAGGCATGGGCATGGGGATGGGGATGGGGATGATGGGCATGATGTCGATGGCCCATCCCATCCATCTGCACGGCCAGCAGTTCCAGATTATCGAGCGCATTTTTGAGGGCGACGATGACGCCTACGCTTCGATCCGCGACGGCCTCATTGATAGCGGCTTAAAGGATACTGTGCTTATCGCTCCAGGCGAGCGTCTGCGGATCGCCAAGCGCTTCGGCGACTTCAAGGGCCGCTTCATGTATCATTGCCATAACCTCGAACATGAGGATGCCGGCATGATGCGCGAGTTCTCGGTGGAATAGCGCGGCTTCGCGCGCCCTGTCCGCAAAATCTCAATCTCAAAAGTTACACATTTAAACGCATTCCCGGCGGGCCTTGGGCCCGCCAGGAATGATCGTGCGCGTCAATGCTGCATGCCGCCCATGCCGCCCATGCCGCCCATGCCGCCGCCCATGCCGCCGCTCTGGCCTCCGTCATGGCTCATGCCCGACATGCCGCCCATCATGCCGCCGCCCATGCCCATGCCGCCGCCCATCATGTCGCCCATCGACTTGCCGACCTTCATGATCCCGGTCAGCGTCTCATTGGCGGTCTTCTTCTGCTCGTCGCTCAAATTCGTGAACAACGACTCGATCGTGGCCTTCTGCGCGCGCACGACCTCGAGATGGTCGGCCATATGGTTCTCCATCATCGAGAGCTTATTCAACACCGCCGGTTTGGAATTGTCCGCGCGCATATCGGCGGCGTCGCATTTTTGCTTGGCCTTTTGGGCCGTGGCGCGCCACGCGTCAGCGAAGGCGTTCCACGCCCCCGTTTGCGACTCGGTAAGTTTCAACTCCGCCTTGAGATAGGCGAGGCGCCCGTCGACATGTTCGGCGAAGCCGCAGACCATTTGGCTCATCATCCCGCCGCCATGCGACATGCCGCTCATGCCGTCGCCGCCCTTGCCTCCGCCATGGCTCATGCCCGACATGCCGCCCATCATCCCCCCCATGCCGCCGCCGCTCTTGCCGTCGCCATGGTTCATGCCCGACATGCTCTTCATCTCGCCCATGCCGCCGTGATGGGCTGCATGGCCTTCGTCGGCCTTACCAGCTTCTACCTTATGTTCTTCGGCCGCGCCGGATTCAGCCTTGCCGGGGTCCGCCCATTGCGCCGGCGCGCCGGCGCCGCCGTGATCCATTTTACTGTGGTCCATCCCGCTATGTTCGGCGCCGCTTTGTTGCGCCTTCGCCACGGAGAGTCCGGCGGCAAGAAGCAAAGCGGCGGCGCTCGCCGTAAGCAATTTTCCGCGCGAGGCGTATTTTCGCGTCGTCATGGCGCCCTCCCTGGCGATATTTGTCGCGATCGCTCCTGCCGCCGCAGGCGCGACGAATCTTTATGGAGCTTCGCACAAGTGGCGCGCCTAACTGACCATTAGGCGCCTTTAGACGTCTGCAACTTTGTCACAGATTAGGCCGCTCGGCGATGGGCGAATCGTCACGCGATCGCCATCACAAATCATGCAGCGCAAAAAGCGGTGGACGCAGGCCCGCCGCTCGCAAGTTTATCTGTATGGCCAATTGATCGATGCGATCTCTTTGGCGCTGCGGCGCGCCGCGAAGAACGCCCGATCTGTTCTTACCGTTGCTGCGCCGACACGTTCGGATTGCGCGCCGCATAGGGATCCTGGCCGACTGGCCGCGGCGCCGCGGCCTCCGCGCGGCTTGGCCGCCTCTTCCTTGTAGCCGGGCTGCCCGACGACCTGAGGCGGGTTCCAATCGGCGCTCGATTTTGCTCGCCGGCAAACGCGTGACCAGTCAGGGTCGCCGCAGAAGCGAGGGCGGCGAGAAAAAAAGGGCGGCGTGAGGCGCGCGGACGTCGCGCGCCTACAATGCTATTTTTTCGTGTCGTATTTTCTACAGTGATCGTCGCGCCGTTTTGCCGCAGACTTGTTTCCCATCCGCGAAAGAATGCGCGCCGCCAAGGAAGCGCGGCGACGTCAAGCGGCCTTCTTCTCCGCGATTTCGACCAGCGTGCGAAGAATGCGGCGCGCGCCGGCGAGGCGCTGTTTCATGCTGTCGAATTCGCGAATGAAAACGATGCGCATGTCGGGGCGCACCTTGGCGCTCGTCCCGTGTTCGGCGACATAGCGCACGAGCCCGGCGGGATTGGCGAATTTGTCTTCGCGGAACGCAACGATGACGCCCTTCGGGCCGGCGTCGATCTTCTCGACATGGGCGCGCCGGCAGAGCGCCTTGATCGCGACGATCTCCAAGAGCTGCTCTACCTCCGGCGGAATCGGGCCGAAACGGTCAATCATCTCGGCGGCGAAAGCCTCAATGTCCTGATCCGTTTCGAGCGTCGACAGGCGGCGATAAAGCTGCAGGCGCAGGGTGAGGTCAGCGACATAGTCTTCCGGTATCGTCACAGGCGCGCCGATGGCGATCGTCGGCGACCAGGCTTCCTCCTGCGGCTCCTCGACGCCCGCTTTCAGCAGCGTGATCGCGTCGGCGAGCATCTGCTGATAAAGCTCGTAGCCGACCTCCTTGATATGGCCTGACTGCTCCTCGCCCAGCAGATTGCCTGCGCCGCGAATGTCGAGATCGTGACTCGCGAGCTGGAATCCGGCGCCAAGCGTATCGAGCGACTGCAGCACTTCGAGACGTTTCTGCGCCTGGGGCGTGATCGTGCGGTTGGCGGGCGTCGTGAACAGCGCGTAAGCGCGCAATTTGGCGCGCCCGACGCGGCCGCGCAGCTGATAGAGCTGGGCGAGGCCGAACATATCGGCGCGCCAGACAATCAGCGTATTGGCGCGCGGAATATCGAGGCCCGACTCGACGATCGTCGTCGACAGCAGAATATCGAACTTGCCGTCATAGAAGGCCGACATCTTGTCTTCGAGTTCACTGGCGCTCATCTGCCCATGGGCGATGACGAACTTCGATTCTGGAACATTCTCGCGCAAGAAGGCCGCAGCCTCTTGGAGGTCCTCGATACGCGGACAGACGAAGAAGGCCTGGCCGCCGCGATAGCGCTCGCGCAACAGCGCTTCGCGCACGATGAGCGAATCGAAGGGCGAAATAAAACTGCGCACCGCAAGCCGGTCGATCGGCGGCGTGGCGATGATCGAAAGCTCACGCACGCCCGTCATGGCGAGTTGCAGCGTGCGCGGTATTGGCGTCGCCGAGAGCGTCAGAACATGCACCTCGGCGCGCAGCTCCTTTAAGCGCTCCTTATGGCCGACGCCGAAATGCTGCTCCTCGTCGATGATGACGAGTCCGAGATCCTTGAAGCTGACGGTCTTGCCGAGGACGGCGTGGGTTCCGATCAAAATCTCGATGCGGCCGTCGGCGAGGTCTTTCTTCGTCTCGCGCGTTTCGGCGGCGCCGACCATGCGCGACAGCCGTCCGATGCGCACCGGCAGCCCGGCAAAGCGCTCGCTGAACGTCTTGTAATGCTGACGCGCCAGCAAGGTGGTCGGCGCGACGACGGCGACCTGCTTGCCGTTGATCGCCGCGCAGAAGGCGGCGCGCAGGGCGACCTCGGTTTTGCCAAAACCGACGTCGCCGCAAACGAGTCGATCCATCGGGCGGCCGGCGGCGAGATCATCGAGCGTCGCATCGATGGCGGCGAGCTGATCCTCGGTTTCGTCATAGGGAAAGCGCGCGCAAAATTCGTCGTAGAGTCCTTCCGGCGCAACGAGCTTCGGCGCCTCGCGCAATTGCCGCTGCGCCGCAATCTCAATGAGCCCTTTCGCCATTTCGCGGATGCGATTCTTCATCCGCGACTTGCGCGACTGCCAGCCGGCGCCGCCGAGGCGATCAAGCTGCGCTTCGGCGTCCTCGCCGCCGTAACGCGTCAACAGCTCGATATTCTCGACCGGCAAATAAAGCTTGTCGCCGCCGGCGTAGTGAAGTTCGAGACAGTCGTGCGGCGCGCCGGCCGCGGCGATCGTCTCAAGTCCGATGAAACGGCCGATGCCGTGATCGACATGCACGACAAGATCGCCTGCGGAAAGCGCGGCGACTTCGCCGAGGAGATTTTCGTTCGGCTTGCGCGCGCGCCGCCGCCGCACGAATCGATCGCCGAGAATGTCCTGCTCGCCGATCACCGCATAGGCGTCGGTCTCGAAGCCGCGTTCGATCCCGAGAACGGCGACGGCGACAGTGTGGGACAACGCCTGCGGCAGCGACGCGACGCGCGGCAGATCCGGCAAGCCGTGTTCCGCGAGCACATGGCCGAGCCGCTCGCAGGATCCCTCCGACCAGCCGGCGACGACGACTCTCCTGCCCGCATCGCGCAGCGCCTCGACATGGTCCGCCGCCGCTTGGAACACATTAACGTCGGGCGTGTTGCGCTCCGGCGCGAAGTCGCGTCCGGGCCGCGCGCCGCAGTCGATGGCCCGTTCGCCCTCAGGCGCGGCGAAGGGCGAGAACTGCGCTGCGGCGCGGCCCTCGATCGCCCCTCGCCACTCCTCTATCGACAAATAGAGTTCGCGCGGCTCCAGCGGCTTGTAGTTCGAAGCGGCTGGATCGAGATCATGCGCATATTTGCGCGCGTCATAGTAATCTTCGATCTGCTTGACGCGTTCCGTCGCCGCGTCGTCGACGAGCGGATCGAGCAGGATCGGCGCGTCCCCGAGATAGTCGAAGAGCGTATCCATCCGCTCATAAAACAGCGGCAGCCAGTGCTCCATGCCGTGGAATCGCCGGCCCTCGCTCACCGCCTCATAAAGCGCGTCGCCCCGCGTCTGACCGCCAAATCGCGCGGCGTAGGACTGGCGGAAACGGCGCATCGTCTCGCTTGTGAGGCGCAATTCGCTCATCGGCGTGAGATCCAGCGCGCGGAGCTGCCCAGTGGCGCGTTGCGTGTCGGGATCGAACGCGCGGATCGATTCGAGCGTGTCGCCGAAGAAATCGAGACGGATCGGCGCCGGCAGTCCCGGCGGGAAAAGATCGACGATGCCGCCGCGCTGCGCATATTCGCCAGTCTCGCGCACCGTGCTCGCGCGTAGATAGCCGTTCGCCTCGAGCCAGAGCGCCAACTCGTCGAGCTTTACCACATTGCCTGGCGCGGCGGCGAAGCTTTCGGCCGCGACCAGTTTGTGCGGCGGGACGCGTTGCAACAGACAGTCGACGGTGGTCGTGACGACGCGCGGGCGTTCGAACGAGGATTTGGCCCGCGTCAGCCGCGAAAGGCCGGTCATGCGCCGCGCGACGACGCCGGCGTGCGGCGATACGCGGTCGTAGGGCTGGCAGTCCCATCCCGGAATGTCGAGGATTTCGACGTCGGGATTGGCGAAGCGCAAGGCGGCGCGAAAGGCCGCGGAGCGCGCGGCGTCGCGCGCCACATGCACGAAGACGGCCGCATGTCCCTCCGCCTCGCGCGCCAGGGCGCGCGCGAGATCGGCGCCGAGGAAGGCGTCGAAGCCTTCCGGCGCGTGGGCGAAAATCAGCCTCTCACCTTTGACGAGGCCGGCGCGCGCCGCCTCAAGCCCCGCCGCCGCTTTTTTTTGCTTGGTCGCGACCGCGCTCAATGGATCGGCCCGTCGTGGGTGTGAAAGGCGATGATCTGCCGCAGAAGAGGCGTGTCGCGCTCGGGCGGCGCCGGTTCAGCGCCCGACAGCCAGCGGAACACCGCATCGTCGGGCAGATCGAGCAGCTTCTCGAGTTCATCGAGCGCTTCCGCTGGAAGCGCCTCGATGCGCGCGTCCACGAAGCGCCCCATCAGAATGTCCATTTCGCGCATGCCTCGGCGCCAGGCGCGCACCCGGATGCGCCGCCTGCGCATGTCGTCGTCCAATATCCGTCTCCCTATGTGGCGCGAGGCTTAATGCAGGCGCGAAGGAAAGGGAAGGGAGCGCAGGGAAGCGAGCTAGCGAAGCAAAGCTCACCATCGCGGCGGTGCCCCCTTGGCGTCCATATTGGCGGCGCCCCGGAGCTAAACTAGAGCGCGCCGGGGCGCCTTACGGGCGAACTTCCTTGACCTCAAGATGCGCCTGCGCTATCTGGCGCCTCTCGCGTCCGCGCGCGCTCGCGGGGGAGTAGCTCAGTTGGTTAGAGCGCCGGCCTGTCACGCCGGAGGTCGCGGGTTCAAGTCCCGTCTCTCTCGCCATAAGACCTGTCATTCACGCTGACTCCGGTCGACGCCTTGCCAGGAATGTCCGGCTTTCCGCTCAAGGTCGTAACGCGTGAATATCTGTCGGGCGTTCTCGGCAAGGTTTTTGTGTTCGGGCCTGACCGTCAGCGCTTTGCGACAAACACCAACGCGCCGGCGATTTCGGCGCCCAGAATCGCCTGCCGGCGCGACGAAATCAGCCTGATATTGACGTCGGCGAATCCCGCCGATCGCGCTTGTTCGACAATGTCCCAGCCGGGTATCGAAAAAACCAAGCTGCCGCTCGCCGGATCAATCGGATTGCCGTGATATTCCGGCTCGGTCAAATGAACGATCTCGCCGTCACGAAGTTCGGCCTTAACGAGGGATGTCTCCGAGACATAGGCCATCGGAAACGTGCCGAACAGGACGCCTCCCGGCTTCAGGATTCGATGCGCCTCGCGCAACGTCGCTTCGACGCTCGGCACATGCTCAAGCACTTCATTGGTGATATAGGCGTCGAAACTCTCGTCTTCGAAGCTCAGCGCCATGACGTCTTCATGGCGGATATCCGAATAGGTTGCCTGATCGGCCGGCGTCGGCAAATATTCGCTGCCGTGATAATCAACGACGTTTCGGATTTTGGAGGCGAAAGAGGAAACCCATTCCGGCGCGTAGACTCGCATTCCGGGGCCTCTGGCAAGGATCTCATCGGCAAGCACAAGACAAACCCCCCGCAGTCGCGAATTCAACTCGCCGGCGACGAGCCCTTCGCGGTAGTTCACGCTCGTGGTGTCGATCTTCTGAGGCGGCATATAGCCAAATAGCGGGTCGATGAATCCAGTTCTCGCGATATCAACGGCGCACGAAGATATATAATCGGGATCGATCGCCCAGGCATTTTCGCCAAGCCATCGGCGAAAATCTTCTAGAGAGGCAAGATTTACGCACGCCTCACGCGGAAATTGTGGCTCAATCATTATGACTAGTCCTTCTAAAACTAACAGGCATCGTTTTAGCTGGGCATGAAGACCCTTCTCTACGGCTTGCCGCCGCCGATCCGCAAGAGCGGCGGCTCCTTCGCCCATGCGCAGACGAATCTCGCGCTAGCCCTGTGTCGATTTGAGGATAATCTGACGCCGCGCGAGCCCGTTATACGGAGCTCGAAACGAAAAAGCGGCGGATGCGCGCGTTCGTTGCGGAGATCGCCGAGTGCTGGCTGCATTCGCTGAATCCTGACAATCCGCCCGGCTCAGCCGACGTCGATCTCGCTCTCGACGACGTGATTGAGCGGCGTGCCTTCCGCCGTCAGCGCCATGCGCAGCTTCAATCGGCCGCCATCGACCTTGTGCTCGCGCACGATGCGCTCGATCTCGCGCTGCGAAGTGACGCCAACCTCCTTGAGAAACTTCCGCACCGCCATGTTGAATGCGTCTTCGTCCATCGCCAGACTCCCTTGCTCGCAAGTAGGTAGCGCGTTTTCAATCGGCGTCATCGACGCGCTTCGATCAGCGTGGTCCAGACATCGTTCGGGGTCCAAATACGTTCAAGATCAGCGCGCGCCATCGCCTCATCGACGCCGAGCTGGTCGCGACGATAGCGGTAGAGGAGGGCCGAAACCCGATAATTCGCGATGCAATGGACATGAGTCGCAGCGTCGCAGGTATCCGTCATCGCGGCGCAAAACGCTTGGTAATCGGCATCGGTCGGCTGCTGAAAGTCGATCGGGAAATGGAGATAGGTCATGCCAAGCGCGCCGACCGTCGCGGCTTCGTCGGGCAATGCCTTCTCATGGCTGTAGAGACCGAGATTGATCACATAGCGCACGCCGAGCGCGGCGATTTCCGCAAGCTCGCTTTCGCTTGGCTGGCCGGACGTCGTGAGGCGAGAGTCGATCCTAAGCCAATTGTAGATATGCGTTGGATCGTCCTGCATTGCCTTCACGGAAGTCGCTCGGCGTAGACGAGCGGCAGGTTCTGCGTGACGCAGTCAGCCAACTTTCGCCACTTCCCGCTGCGCGAAGCCCAGCCGGATGTTGAGCTCGTGCAGCAACTGCTCGGCCGCCACCGGAATATTGGTGCCGGGCGGGAAGATCGCGGCCGCACCGGAATCGTACAAAGCCTGGAAATCATCCGGCGGAATGACGCCGCCGACGACCATCATGATGTCGCCGCGGCCGGCGCGCTTCAGCGCATCGCGCAGTTCCGGGGTCAGCGTGAGATGACCCGCGGTCATCGTCGAAACGCCGACGATATGCACGTCCGCCTCCTTCGCCTTCTGCGCCACCTCGTCCGGCGTCGCGAAGAGATCGCCGATCACGACGTCGAAGCCCATGTCGGCGAAGGCCGAAGCGATGACCTTCTGGCCGCGATCATGGCCGTCCTGACCCATCTTGGCGACGAGGATGCGCGGCTTGCGGCCGGTGTTGTCCTCGAAGTCGCGCGTCATGCCGACGATGCGGCCGACCTGCTGGCTGTCCTTGCCGGCTTCCTTCGCATAGACGCCGGAGATGACATTGGCCTTCGGCTTATGGCGGGTGAATACCTTTTCCAGCGCGAAAGAGATTTCGCCGACGCTCGCCTTCGCCCGCGCCGCCTTGACCGCGAGATCGAGAAGATTGGCGCCCGACGTGGCGCCTTGCGTCAGCGCGTCGAGCGCGCCTTGCGTTTTCGCCTCGTCGCGCTCTGCCCGAAGGCGCGCGAGCTTCTCAAGCTGCGCCGCGCGCACGGCGGCGTTGTCGACCTTGAGCACATTGGGCTTGGCGTCGTTCTCGGGCCGATATTTGTTCACGCCGACGACGATTTGCGTTCCGCTGTCGATGCGCGCTTGCGTCTTCGCGGCCGCCTCCTCGATGCGCTGCTTGGGCACGCCTGCGGCGATCGCCTTGGCCATGCCGCCGAGCGACTCGATCTCTTCGATATGCTTCCAGGCCCCCTTGGCGAGTTCCGCGGTCAGGCGCTCGACATAATAGGAACCGCCCCAGGGATCGATGATGCGCGTGGTGCCGCTCTCCTGCTGCAGCACGATCTGCGTATTGCGGGCGATACGCGCCGAAAAGTCTGTCGGCAGCGCAAGCGCTTCGTCGAGCGCATTGGTGTGCAACGACTGCGTATGGCCCTGGGTCGCCGCCATCGCCTCGACGCAGGTGCGGATGGCGTTGACATAGACGTCCTGCGCGGTCAGCGACCAGCCGGAGGTTTGGCAGTGGGTGCGCAGGGTCATGCTCTTCTCGGACTTGGCCCCGAGATCCTTCATCAGCTGCGCCCACAAAAGTCGCGCGGCGCGCAGCTTCGCCACTTCCATGAAGAAATTCATGCCGATGGCGAAGAAAAAGGAGAGGCGCGGCGCGAAGGCGTCGATGTCGAGGCCGGCGGCGACGCCGGCGCGCACATATTCGACGCCGTCGGCGAGCGTGTAGCCCAATTCGAGATCGGCCGAAGCGCCGGCCTCCTGCATGTGATAGCCGGAAATCGAGATCGAGTTGAACTTCGGCATATGCTTAGAGGCATAGGCGAAAATATCCGACACGATGCGCATCGACGGCTCTGGCGGATAGATATAGGTGTTGCGCACCATGAATTCTTTTAAGATGTCGTTCTGGATCGTGCCGATGAGCTTTTCGGCTGGCACGCCCTGCTCTTCCGCCGCCACGATAAAGAGCGCCAGAACCGGTAGCACCGCGCCGTTCATGGTCATCGACACCGACATCTGATCGAGCGGAATGCCGTCGAACAGCGTGCGCATGTCGTAGATCGAGTCGATCGCGACGCCCGCCATGCCGACATCGCCCGAGACGCGCGGATGGTCGGAATCATAGCCCCGATGGGTCGCAAGATCGAAGGCGACCGAGAGGCCCTTCTGGCCGGCGGCGAGGTTGCGGCGGTAGAACGCGTTCGAATCCTCGGCCGTGGAGAAGCCGGCATATTGGCGGATCGTCCAGGGCTGGGCGACATACATGGTCGGATAGGGACCGCGCACATAAGGCGCGGCGCCAGGAAAGCCGTCGACGAAGGGAAGTCCCTCGATATCCGCCGGCCCATAGGCGTTCTTCACCTCGATCCCTTCGGGCGTCAGCCAGCGGCGGGGCTTCGCCTCCTGCTTAGGCGCGACCGGCGCGAAGGGAATCTGCGTGAAATCGGGGATCGCGGACATTTTTTCCTCAACAATTTTGCCGCTTTTCTCTTAGACCAGAGCGGCCCCTCCCGCAAAGCGCCAGACGCCACGGGCGAGCGGCGCGCAAGCGCCTGCGGGGATTTCCGCCCTCTTGCCTCGATCGCGGCGGGCGGGTCACAATCGGGCGCTCGGGCGATCGCCGTCGCGCCGAACCCCAACCCAGGAAATCCACATGCGCCGTTTCTTGAGCCTGTTGCCGATCGTCTGTTGCTTTGCCATCTCGCCGGCGCAGGCCCTGCCGGGAAATCAGATTTCCGACGAGGTGAAGGAAAAATGCAAGGCGGACTATGCGAAGCTGTGCAGCGGCGTGATGCCGGGAGGCGGGCGTATCCTCGCCTGTTTTCAAGCGCATAAGGATGAAGTCTCGCCGGACTGCCGCGACGCGCTCTCCAAGGTCAAAAATTGACGCCGGGTCTCTCGCGCTTTCGGCGAGCGCGCGCGGCGCCGGAGCCTCTTCCGGCGCACTGGCTCAGCCGTCCATCCCGTCCGACGCTTTGGAGGGAAATCGCGCCGAGGCGTAGCGGATCGTGAGCACCGCGAGCGCAAGAACGAGCGTCGCGCCCGCGAGAATCAAAATGCCGACGTCCGGGATGGACTCCGCCTGCACATAGCCGATCATGTGGCGGGTGAGCGCGGTGATGCCGACATAGAGGAGAAAGCGCACCGGCATGTGGTTGGTGCGAAAATAGATGCCGACCATCGAGCCGATTTCGAGATAGATGAAGAGCAGCAACAGATCTTCGATCGTCGCGTGACCCTTCGTCGCCATTTCGAGAAACGCCTTCGTCGCCGCCCAAACCGTCGCGGCGCCAATGGCGAACAGTCCGAGAAGGTGAAAGACTTCGGTGAACAGGTAGCCGATCGGATCCATCAGATCCAGCATTCGACGCACCGCCGGGTGTTGCTTCCTGTCCAGGTCTTTCATCGCTTGCCTACAAGGTTTATGCGGCGACCAAGCATGTTGTATGGGTCGCATAAACGTCGCGCATGGCCACGCCGAACGCAAATGACTTTGTCGCCAAAGCTCCCTTGCGCCTATTCGCCAAGCCGGCGAGGCGAACGGCTCCGCGCCAGTCGCGCGCCTTCAGCCTGACGCGATCTCGCTTGGACGCCCGGCGAAAGGTTTTCGAGCGGCATACCGACCATCGCGCCATATCGACGCGGCGGCGCGGCGCGGCGCTACTTCTGGATGGCGTTGAGATAGGCGAGCAGCGCTTCGATCTGCGCGGCGCTGAGCCGGAATTGCGGCATCTCCATGCCCTCATGGCCGACGACGATGCCCTCGGCGAGCGCCTCTTCGAGATTGCTCAGCGGATATTTGCGCGCGAGAAGCCGAAACGGCGGCGACTTGGGATTGGCGCTCTCGCCCTTGGCGCCGACCGCGTGGCAGCGGCCGCAATTTTGCTGCGCGATCGCTCGCCCGCGCTTCAACAATTGCGCATCGACAGTCGGCTTCGCTGACGCGACGCCGGCGACGAGAACGAGACAAGACGCAGCCGCCAGAAGCGCGAATCGGAGCATGAGCGAATCTAGCCCCTGCCGCAGCCCATGTCGCCGCGCCCTATTGGCGCACCACAAGCACCGAGCATTTGGCGTGGCGCACGATGGTCTTGGCGTTGGAGCCCAAGAGATAGGTCGCCATCGTCGGTCGATGCGAACCGATCACGATAAGGTCCGCGCCCCATTCCTCCGCTTCGGCGAGCACTTCGGGATAGACGGCGCCAAAGCGCACGATCGAGGACACGCGCTCCGCCGGATAGGCGATCTTGCCGCGCAGGACCGCGAGGTCCTTTTCGGTCGCCTGGCGCATTTCCTCGTCGAAATTCGGGGGGATGTAGTCGATGAAGGCCACCGGAACCAGCGGCTGAACATTGATGAGCCGAAGTTGCGCGTTCGGCTCCACTTTTGCGAGCGCCACCGCCGCCTCGAGCGCAGGCTGCGTGACGTCAGCCTCGCTGATATCGACCGCCACCAGAATCTTTTTATACATCCCCGCCTCCCGATGCGCGCGGCGCTAGCGCCGACTCGCTCCTTCATAGCGCGGCTGGGGCCGCCGAGCCACTGCGACGCACGGGAGAGAAGAAATCAATCGTGTGACGGCGACGGCGATAAACTCGAATGTCATCAAATCGGCGCCCGCCGCCACATGACCATGGAGTCGGAAATCGATTACGACGCCACTCGGAATACGCGCGCGCAGAACTTCGACGGCTACTCTTTCGCAGCTGACAACAGTATCGACCGTTGCTTGCCGCGCGCAAGGCGACGGCGACAAAGACTTCGGCCTCCGTGCGGCGGATGGCCAAACCAAGGACGCCCGGCTGATCAAATGCAAATGACGGCGCTCGCCACGCTTCCCGGCGCGCGCCACGCCGCGTCAGCGGCGAAACCTCCGACGCCGTCGAACGGCCCGTCGAAGCCTATTCGACCGCTTCGGCTTTGACGAAATTCCAGGACGCCGTATCGACGATCCTGTTCTCGCAGCAGTCGTTGCTGAGCTTGGCGCAGGTGCCTTCGACCGCGGTCACGATCCACAGATCGCTCTCTTCGTCCCAGGCGCCTTCGCTATTCACCAGCGTCGTGACTTTGTAAACTCTGCCCGCTTCGAGCATGTTGCAATCCTTTGCTGAACGATCCCCTTAAGGAGAAACATGGCATCGGCTCAACGCGACGACCCCTCATCGTCGTTATGAAAAGGGCGAATTTAGGGAAAGTTGCGGGCGACATGTAGAACAGCGCGCTCAGAATCTCGCCTATTCTTAAGTTTACGGCGCGTTGACGCCGCAGCGCATGTAGAGAGGCGCGGTTAGGGGCAGATTCGGCGGGTGCGTGCGCCACGCTTTCTCAAGCGCCTGATCGATCAGCGCCAGGGGATCGCTGCCATGGCGCAGCCGATATTTCTCGACCGCCGACCAGGTGCTGAGAAACCTCACGAGATCGCTTTTCGAATGCGCAATCGGCGTATGAAACGGCGGACAATCGATCTCCTCAAACGGAAACTCCAGCGTCTCGTAGCGATTGAAATAGAGCGCAGCATTCTCGCCCCAGAAGGGACCGAGAATATCCTCCTTGAGCCGCCGCAAAATCAGATCGATCGGCGTGATCTGCGTCCACGGCCAGTCATAGGTCCATGCCGCGATGATCCCGTCGGGTCGCAGCGCGCGCCGCGCGTTTTGGTAAAATTTCGGCAAGTCGAACCAGTGGATCGAACAGGCGCAGGCGATGAGATCGACCTCCGCGCGCAGGCCGAGATCGTCTTCCGCCCGCGCTAGACGATAGTCGATATTGGCGGCTTTCGGCGCGCGCGCGAGCTGACGCGAATCCTCATCCGTCGCGAGCACTCTAGAGAAGTGGCGCGACAGGCCAAGCGCCGCCTGCCCGCTGCCCGCGCCGCAATCCCAGGCGAGGCGATTCCGCTTGGCGGCGCCCGCCAGCCAGGCGAACAGCGCGTCCGGGTATTGCGGGCGAAAGGCGCGATAATCGTCGGCGTTGTCGCCGAACACCATCGTCTGGCGCGCGTCCATTCGCGTCCCCTACTCCGTATCGAACCGGCCTTTGGGGCCAAGACCTTGCCGCGCCAGCCAACGCGCCGTCACCCGATCATGCCATGGCGTCAGGCTGTCCGCGCCATGGAAGCCCATGTGCCCGCCGCCTTGCGTCAACACCGGTTGAATCGCCGGCAGAGTCGACCAGTCGATCGCCGTATAGCACGCCGCCGGAATCCAGGGATCGTCGAGCGCCTGCAGGATCAGCGTCGGCAGGGAGGCGCCGGCGAGGAAATTCTTGGCGGCGTTCGCCTCATAATAATCCTGCGCGTCGCGATAGCCGAAATGCGGCGCGACGAAGCGGTCGTCGAATTCATAGACGCTGCGGGCGCCGGCGATCGCCGCGCGCTCCGCGCTGGTGAGCGCTGCGCTCGGTGCCAGCGCCTCGCGTTTCATCTCATTGAGCATGTAGCGATGATAGGCGAAATTGCGCGGCGCCATCATCCGCGCGCAAGTGGCGGCAAGATCGATCGGCGTCGACACGGCGATTGCGGCGCGAACGGGCAGGCCGTGACCGCCCTCGCCGATGAATTTCAGCACGAGATTGCCGCCGAGCGAATTGCCGATGAGCACGATTCCGTGGCGCAAAAGCTCGGCGGGAAGGGCGCGCAGCGCAGCGGCGAGGTCATCGGTCTTGCCGGCGTGGTAGCGCCCGCCCGAGGTCGGACGCGACGGCGCTGCGCCGCGCAGATTGAGACGCAGCGCCGGCCAGCCCTCGCCGACGAGATAGCGCGCCGTCGCGACGCCGTGGAGGCTGGACTCGGAGCCGGCGAGGCCATGCGCCAGCACGATCAGCGGCGCGTTCGTCTCCGCGCCCGGCCGATCGAGCCTTGCTGCGAGACGGTCGCCGTCGGGCATGGCGAGCAGCAGCCGCTCGCCGCCGGGAAGCTCCGGCGGTCCGCCGATGATGATATTGCGCAAAGTCTGCAGATCGCCGCCAAACCACGGCGCCCGCTCGCGGAAGGGGGGGAGGGATTGATCCAAGACATGGGATTCGGCGGGCGTCCCGTTCATGCACGTTTCCGACAGCTTGCTAGAATATTCCGCTTCTCGATCGTCGTGTTGATACCCGCTTGGGGACCAGCAAGTGCAATGTAAGCAACGCGCCGAAGGATCAGGGCTTCGAACTCGGGTTAATTTCAGCTCACTTTCAGCCGTCATGCCCGGCCTTTTGCCGGGCATCCACGCCGGACAATCGCGAAACGCATCGCGTGGAGACGGCATGTCCGGCTCATGTTTTCACATTTGCAGCGTGTCGTCGCGTGGATGGCCGCGACAAGCGCGGCCATGAAGCGGAGAGATGACGCTTCGCTAACCTGGATCGGAGCCCTGCCCGAAGGATGAACACGATGGACAAGTTCACGGAATTGACTAAGCTTTTTCGTCAATTGCTCAGAACTGCGTCCGGGGGCTCGATTGTCCCGTTTGATAAAAATTGCCGGCTGGGGCGTTTCGCCCCGCGCCAACGTGATTTTCGTACACGGCTTGGGCGGCCATGCTTACGACACTTGGCGTCGGAAACCTGATGACGATACGTTCTGGCCGATTTGGCTGGCGACCGATGTTCCAGGTATCCGTATCTTTACGCTCGCCTACGAAGCCCCGCCGACGAATTGGCTCGGCACCTCGATGCCGTTGCAAGATCGAGCGGTCAACATTCTGGAATGTCTCCTCAGCGAACCGGGAGTGAAAACCGGGTCAATCGTTTTCATCTGCCACAGCCTCGGCGGTCTGATCGTCAAACAGGTCATGCTCGATCTGGAGCGTCAGAAAGAGACGAGGCCCGAATGCGCGGATATCTTGCAGCGCGTGAACCGGATCGTCTTCGCGGCAACGCCCCATACTGGCTCTCGCCACGCGAATCTCCTGGATCATCTGCGCTTCCTAGCCTGGCCCTCGACCATCGCCCGCGCCCTCGTCGCCAATGACCCGACCTTGCGCAGCATCAATGTCGCCTATCGCGGACTCGCTCAACGTCGCCAGGATGTTCTCCTTCACCGCATCTTTTACGAGACCCAAGACACAAACGCCGGCAGGATCGTCGACGAAGCCAGCGCCGATCCGGGGCTGCCCGCCCATTCCAATCGACGCCGATCATGTTTCGATCGTCAAGCCCGCCGATCGGTCGGCGCTGCTTTATGCGCGAACGAGGGACTTCATCGCCGCCATCCCGGCTTTGGTCGCGGAAGCCGGTTCTCTCGAATTATTGCCTTTAACTCCGGTTCGATCCGAGCAGTCACCCAATCTCGTTCCCAGGCTCGTCAGAATCGCCGCGATCGGGCTTGTGGCGCTCATCGGTTACAAGGGCGTGCAGGCGCTGATCCCGCCGCCGCCTCTAATCGATCAACAGGCAATCGAAAATAAGATCGAGGAAGGCAAGATCGCCACCGAAACGCATCATAAGGAGGAACTGACGGCGATCGACAAATTGCGCATTGAGATCGCCCGCGAGAAGGGCGTGCCGCCGCAGGTTCTCGCGCCAATCTTCGAAAATCTCGGCATGTTGAACCTCACGCCGGATCAGATGCGCGAGAAGGCCGACGAGGCGATCAAGGCGATTCTGGCCCGGGCCAGTCAAAAAATCGAAAAGACCGGAGACGGCGCGGACATCGACAAGGCGATCGCCGCCTCCCGCGCCAAACTGGCCGGCCTCGACACCGCCGCCGCACAGAGCATCCTCGACAGGAAAATCGCCGAAGAGGAAGAGGAGCGCAACAAGCGCCTCGTCGCCTTGTTGGAGGAGAAGGCCGCAGTCGCCCGGCTGAGCTACGACTATCCAACCGCAAAAGCCACGCTGGAACGCCTGCTAAAAATCGACCCAGATCGTGTCTGGAGCTGGATTGATCTCGGCGACATCTGGGTGACGACGGGGTCGTTGAACCAAGCCATGAAGGCGTTTCAAGGGGCGGAAGGCGCCGCGCGGCGAGTCAATGATGAGCGCGATCTGTCGGTGTCCTATGAAAGGATCGGCGATGTGCAGGTCGCGCAGGGCGATCTCAAAGCCGCGCTGCAATCCTATGCCGACGGCCGCGCCATCCGAGAGCGCCTCGCCAAAGCCGATCCCGGCAACGCCCAATGGCAGCGCGATTTGTCGGTGAGCTACGAAAGAATCGGCGATGTGCAGGTCGCGCAGGGCGATCTCAAAGCCGCGCTGCAATCCTATGCCGACAGCCGCGCCATCCGAGAGCGCCTCGCCAAAGCCGATCCAGGCAACGCAGGGTGGCAGCGCGATTTGTCGGTGTCCTACAATAAGATCGGCGATGTGCAGGTCGCGCAGGGCGACCTCAAAGCCGCGCTGCAATCCTATTCTGACGGCCGCGCCATCACCGAGCGTTTGGCCAAAGCCGATCCCGGCAACGCCGAATGGCAGCGCGATCTGTCGGTAAACTACAATAAGATCGGCGATGTGCAGGTCGCGCAGGGCGATCTCAAAGCCGCGCTGCAATCCTATGCCGCCGATCTAGCGATAGCCGAGCGCCTCGCCAAAGCCGATCCAGGCAACGCCGAATGGCAGCGCGATCTGTCGGTGTCCTACGCCAAGCTGGCGACTGTTTACGAAAAATCGGGAGCCAAGACGCAGGCCCGCGATGCGCTGAACGCGGGACGCGCGATCATTGCAATTCTGCTAAAGGACCATCCTGATTCGGCGCAGTGGAAGCGCGACTTGGAGTGGTTCGACAGCCGACGCGCAAATTTGGACCAGCTGGCGTCGACGGCGGCGCCGGAAAATAAGCCGATCAAAAAGAAGAGGCGGCGGAACGCGGAGTGACTTGCTCCGAGCGTCTCCCCGAACAAAAAAAAGAACTTGGCAAAAAGAACAAATCATGTACACTGGAGGTCAGGGTCAGGCCGGCGTTCGCCCTCGTCGCCATCGTCGCCCTTTGGACCGCGCCGCCCTCGCAGCCGCATTGCCTGCGCCCAGCTAACCGTGTCAGAAGGATTTTTCAGCCGTGAGCCAAGCCAACCTCCGCGTCGTGGAAGGGACTTCCGTGGACAAGACCAAGGCGCTCGACGCCGCTCTGTCGCAGATCGAGCGCGCGTTCGGCAAAGGCTCGATCATGCGGCTCGGCAAGAACCAGAAGGCCGTCGAGATCGAGACGATTTCGACCGGCTCGCTCGGGCTCGACATTGCGCTGGGCGTCGGCGGCCTGCCGCGCGGCCGGGTGGTTGAAATCTACGGGCCGGAGTCCTCGGGCAAGACCACCCTGACGCTGCATGTCATCGCCGAGGCGCAGAAAATGGGCGGCGTTTGCGCCTTCGTCGACGCCGAACATGCGCTCGATCCCATCTACGCCCGCAAGCTCGGCGTCAATCTCGAAGATCTCCTGATTTCGCAGCCCGACACCGGCGAGCAGGCGTTAGAGATCACCGATACGCTGGTGCGCTCCGGCGCCGTCGACGTGCTCGTCGTCGATTCGGTGGCCGCTCTGACTCCTCGCGCCGAAATCGAGGGCGAGATGGGCGAGGTGCAGCCGGGCCTGCAAGCGCGGCTGATGAGCCAGGCGCTGCGCAAGCTCACCGCCTCGATCGCTCGCTCCAACACGCTCGTCATCTTCATCAATCAGATCCGCATGAAGATCGGCGTGATGTATGGCTCGCCCGAGACGACGACCGGCGGCAATGCGCTGAAATTCTACGCCTCGGTGCGCCTCGACATCCGCCGCATCGGCGCGATCAAGGAGCGCGACGAGACGATCGGCAACCAGACCCGCGTCAAGGTGGTCAAGAACAAGGTGGCGCCGCCGTTCAAACAGGTCGAGTTCGACATCATGTATGGCGAGGGCGTCTCCAAATTCGGCGAATTGATCGACCTTGGCGTCAAGGCCGGCGTCGTCGAGAAGTCGGGCGCCTGGTTCTCTTACGACAGCCAGCGGCTCGGCCAGGGCCGCGAGAACGCCAAGACTTTTCTGAAGCAGCATCCCGAGGCGGCGCAGCGCATCGAACAGGCGATCCGCGAAAACGCCGGGCTGATCGCCGAGCGCATTCTCGAAGCGACGGATGAGGACGAGGCCGGCGAGGCATAGGGCCGCCGCGTCGCCCTGCATATTTTCAAGCCGCCGAGGCTTAAGGCGCCCTGCGTGCGGGCGATTGAGAACAGCGTGAGGGGCTTCGGACGGCCCCCTCGCCATTGCCGTTTGCCCCCGGAACTGTCATATCGCGCATGACCAAGCGCGCGAAGGCGCCGCCTGCCGCAGCCTTCGCCGCAACCTCGGGCCGTCGCCTGTTTCGTTGAAACGAAAAGCCGCTCCAGGTTATTGTTTTAAACGCCTCTCCCGCATCGGCGCAGCCGCTTGGCGAAAGGGGCGCATTCGCGAGCCGTGACCGCATGAGTGGCGTCAACCAGATCCGAACCGCCTTCCTCGACTATTTCGCGCACAATGGGCACGAGAAGGTCGCATCGTCCTCGCTCGTGCCGCACAACGACCCGACGTTGATGTTCACCAACGCCGGCATGGTGCAATTCAAGAATGTCTTCACCGGCGTCGAGAAGCGGGCCTATGCGCGCGCCGCCTCGGCGCAAAAATGCATGCGCGCCGGCGGCAAGCACAACGATCTCGACAATGTCGGCTACACCGCTCGCCATCTCACCTTCTTCGAGATGCTCGGCAATTTCTCTTTCGGCGACTATTTCAAGGACGGCGCGATCGAACTCGCCTGGACTCTGGTCACCCGCGAACTCGGCCTGCCGCGCGAAAAACTGCTCGTCACCGTCTATCACGACGACGACGAGGCCTATGATCTGTGGAAGAAGATCGCCGGCTTCCCGGACGATCGCATCATCCGCATTCCGACGTCGGACAATTTCTGGAGCATGGGCGACGTCGGCCCCTGCGGGCCGTGCTCGGAAATCTTCTACGACCAGGGCGAGGGCGTCGCGGGCGGACCGCCCGGCAGTCCTGACGAAGACGGCGACCGGTTCCTGGAATTCTGGAACCTCGTCTTCATGCAATATGAGCAGGTGGCGCCCGGCGAACGCGCGCCGCTGCCGCGCCCGTCGATCGACACCGGCATGGGGCTGGAGCGCATCGCCGCGCTGCTGCAGGGCGTCCATTCGGTCTTCGACGTCGACCTGTTTCGCGCGCTGACCGGCGCCGTCGCCGATTTCACCGGCGCGCCGGCCGACGGCCCGCAAGGCGCCAGCCACCGCGTCATCGCCGATCATCTTCGCGCCTCCGCCTTCCTCGTCGCCGACGGCGTGACGCCGTCGAACGAAGGCCGCGGCTATGTGCTGCGCCGGATCATGCGCCGCGCCATGCGCCATGCGCAGCTACTCGGCGCGAAAGACCCGCTGATGTGGAAGCTGGCGCCGGCGCTCGTCGCCGAGATGAGCCCGGCCTATCCGGAGCTCCTGCGCGCCCAGGCGCTCATCGCCGATACGCTGCTTTCTGAAGAGACGCGCTTTCGCGCGACGCTCGCGCGCGGCCTCGCCATCCTCGACGAGGAAACCGCCGGGCTCGGCCTCGGCGCGAAACTGTCCGGCGAAACCGCCTTCAAGCTCTACGACACCTACGGCTTTCCGCTCGATCTCACCGAGGACGCGCTGCGACCGCGCGGCATCGGCGTCGACAAGGAGGTGTTCAACGCCGCGATGGAGCGCCAGCGCGAAGAAGCGCGCAAGGCCTGGTCCGGCTCCGGCGAAACCGCGACCGAGGCGTTGTGGTTTGCGCTCAAGGAACGTCTCGGCGCGACGGAATTTCTCGGCTACGAGACCGAGAAAAGCGAGGGCGTCGTCACCGCCATTCTTCATGACGGCGCCGAGGCCTTCTCGCTCAAACAAGGCGCGCGCGGCGCGCTGATCCTCAATCAGACGCCCTTCTACGGCGAGTCGGGCGGACAGGTCGGCGACGTCGGCGCGATGCGCGCCCGCGGCGTGCGCTTCCGCGTCGAGAACACGCTCAAGAAACTCGGCGATATCATCGTTCACGAGGGCGTCGTGGAAGAAGGCGAGATCGCGCCCGGCCTCGCGCTCGAACTCGACGTCGATCACGAACGGCGCAGACAGGCGCGCGCCAACCATTCGGCCACGCATATCCTGCATGAGGCGCTGCGCCAGGTGCTCGGCGATCATGTCGCGCAGAAGGGGTCGCTTGTCGCGCCGGATCGCCTGCGCTTCGACTTCACCCATCCCAAGCCGCTCACCGAAGAGGAGTTGGCGCGCGTCGAAACGCTCGCCAACGAGATCGTCCAGGACAATGCGCCGGTCGAGACTCGCGTGATGGGCCAGGACGACGCCATCCGCTCCGGCGCGCGCGCTCTTTTTGGCGAGAAATACGGCGACGAGGTGCGCGTCGTTTCGATGGGGCCGCTAGGTCCCGGCGCCGCGCATCCCTTCTCCGTCGAACTTTGCGGCGGCACGCATGTTTCGCGCACCGGCGACATCGGCCTTATCGCCATTGTCGGGGAAGGCGCGGTCGCGTCCGGCGTGCGCCGCATCGAGGCGCGCACCGCCGAGGGCGCGCGCGGCCAGCTCGTTTCCCAATCGCGCGCGCTGCGCGACATGGCCGCGCTGATGCGCGCGCCTGTCGAGGACGCCCCGGCGCGGCTTGCGACGCTTCTCGACGAGCGCAAGCGGCTGGAGCGCGAACTCGCCGACGCCAAGCGCAAACTGGCGATGGGCGGCGTCGCTGGCGACGGCGCAGCGGACAAGCCGCGCGACATCGGCGGCGTCAAGCTGCTCGCGCGCGCGGTCGAAGGCATCGAGGCGAAAGACCTGAAGTCGATGGTCGACGACGCCAAGAAGGCGATCGGCTCGGGCGTCGTCGCCATCGCCAGCGCCTCGCCCGACGGCAAGGCCGGCATTGTCGTCGGCGTCACCGACGATCTCACCGCAAAATACAGCGCCGTGGACTTTGTTCGCGTCGCCAGCGTCATGCTCGGCGGCAAGGGCGGCGGCGGCCGGCCGGATCTCGCACAGGCGGGCGGCCCCAACGCCGCCGCCATCGATCAGGCGCTCGCCTCCGTGGAGGACGCGCTGCGCGGAAAAGCGACGGCGCCATGAGCGAGCCGGACCGGCGGCGCGGTCTGGCGTTGTTACGACGGCGCGTCCATATCGTGCTTGACGGCGGCATTCATGACCGCGTCGCGCGCGTCGTCCATCGAGTCCTGATCGGTCTCGTCCTGCTGTCGGTCGTTTCGGTGATTTTCGAATCCGTGCCGGAATATGGCGACGAATATGCGACTCTCTTCAATGTCATCGAATATGTCGCGGTCGCCGCCTTCACGCTCGAATATGTGTTGCGCGTATGGTGCACGCCCGAACATGCGTTCTATGCCAATGTTTCGCCGACGGCGGCGCGGCTCGGCTTCATCAAGTCAGGCTGGGCGCTGATCGACCTCGCCGCCTTCCTGCCTTTCTATTTCTCCTTCTACTTTTCGGCGGATCTGCGCGTCTTCTTGATGCTGCGCCTGCTGCGATTCTTCAAATTCGCGCGCTATTCTCCAGGCATCCGCACGTTGCTCGCGGTGATCGAAGCCGAGCGCAAGGCGCTCCTCGCCTGGCTGATCATTCTGTTCGGCGCGGTGCTCTTCTATTCGACCGCGATGCATATCGCCGAACATGAGGCGCAGCCTGAGAAATTCGGCACCATTCCTGACGCCATGTGGTGGGCGATCGAAACAGTGACGACCGTCGGCTATGGCGAAGTGATTCCGCTGACCCTCGCGGGCAAGCTCATCGCCTCCTTCGCCATGGTCACGGGATTCCTGCTGCTCGGTCTGCCCGTCGGCATTCTCGCCACCGCCTTCGCCGAAGAAATCCATCGCCGCGAATTCGTCGTCACCTGGACGATGGTCGCGAGCGTGCCGCTGTTTCGCGGCCTCGACGCCTCCGGTATCGCCGAGATCATGCGCTATCTGCGGGCCCAGGCCATCCCCCGGGGCGCGTTGATCGTGCGCAAGGGCGATCCCGCCCATTCCATGTATTTCATCGCCGAGGGCGAAGTCGAAGTCGAATTGCCGCAGGAAAACGTCAGACTCGGCGAAGGCCAGTTTTTCGGCGAGATCGCTGTGCTGCAAAAGACGTCGCGCACCGCTGACGTGCGGGCGACGGCGGCGACGAAGCTCCTGATCCTCGACGCCTATGATCTGCAGACGCTGACCAAGCGTAATCCGGAGATTGGAGAGGCGATACGCGAGATTGCGGAATCACGATCCGAACTCGCGCCGGCGGAGCGCCACGGCGACCTCATCGAGGCGGAACTCGAGGAAACCGGCGGCGACGGAACAAGCGAGTGAGGCGTAGATCGCGCTGCACGCAGTTGCGCGATCACTCGGCCGTCATGGCCGGGCTTGTTCCGGCCATCCACGCCGAGAAAATGCGTAAACGCTCAGATAGGCGCGCGGCGGCACCGCGTGGATGCCCGACGACAAGCGCGGGCATGACGCGGAGAGGAAGCAGCTAACGCCGAAAGAGAATTGGCGTCCGGAGCGGGGTCTAACGCCAGAGGTTGGTCGTCAGTTGCGCGATGACTCATACCGATCCCCATTGAAGCAGACTCATTGGGTCTTCACGAATCGGCTTTCGTCTGATTCTAGTTGGCGAACTCCAGGGGGTTCGCCATGGCGGCTGCGATTGGACTGCGGGAAGACTTTGACGCGG
>NZ_JAKFWS010000002.1 GCF_021731785.1 Methylocystis sp. | reverse complement strand
TTCGTGAAGATCGGCCGCCATCGCCGGCAGCGCCGTCGCCAGCACCGTGCCGTCGAGCTGCTCCATGAACAGCGCGGTGGCGATGATGAGCGGCGTGACGAAATAGGACAACCGCTCAGCCCGTTCCCGAACGCATGGCGTCAACCTTGATGAGCGTGGCGTCGCTTTGCGTCAAAGGAGCTTCAGCCCTCTGAAGCTGGAATGGCCGTGACGGCCGACGATGAGATGATCGTGGACGGTAATGCCGAAGGGCTGCGCGATCGCGGCGATGTCCTTGGTCATGCGTATGTCCGCGGCTGACGGCGTCGGATCGCCGGAGGGATGATTATGCGCCAAGATCAGCGCGCTCGAACCGAGCTCCAGCGCGCGTCTGACGATTTCGCGCGGATAGACCGGCGTATGGTCGATGGTGCCCACGCCCTGGACCTCGTCGGCGATCAGCGCGTTGCGCTTGTCGAGGAACAGGATGCGGAACTCCTCCCGCTCGGCGAACGCCATCGCCGTTCGACAATAGTCGAGCACCTCCATGAAGGAAGAAAGAACGGGACGCTTGTGCAAGGCGCCGCGCGCCAGGCGTTTCGCCGCAGCCTCGACAAGTTTGATTTCGACGATCGCCGCTTCGTTGAGCCCTTCGACTTCGCGCAGCCGCTCCGGGCGCGCCGCAACGGTCTCGGCATAGGAGCCGAAGCGGGCGATCAAGGCCTTGGCGAGCGGCTTCACGTCGCGCCGGGCAATGGCGCGAAACAACAGCAGCTCCAGCATCTCGTAATCGGCGAGCGCCGCTTCGCCCGCGTCCATGAAACGATCGCGCAGACGCTGCCGGTGACCGTGATAATGCGGCGCAGAATTGCGTAGGCCCGAGCCTTCGCTTGACGCGGCGTCAGCCGCCTTCTTCATGCGTCGGCGTGCGCGGCTGAGGGATTGTCGAGCCCCGCCGGCGATTTGGTGAAAACTTCGACGCCCGTTTCCGTGACGGCGACCGAATGTTCGAACTGCGCGGAAAGCGAGCGGTCGCGGGTGACGGCCGTCCAGCCGTCCGACAATATTTTCACCTGCGAACGGCCGAGATTGATCATCGGCTCAATGGTGAAGAACATGCCCGGGCGCAACTCGACGCCTTCGCTCTTCGCGCCATAATGCAGAATATTCGGCTCGTCGTGGAAGACGCGCCCCAATCCGTGGCCGCAGAAATCGCGCACGACCGAACAGCGCTCGCTTTCCGCATATTGCTGAATCGCGGCGCCAATGTCGCCGGTCGTCGCGCCAGGTTTCACGGCCGTAACGCCGCGCTGCAGCGCCTCATAAGTCACGTCGATCAGCCGCTGCGCCCGCCGCGGAATTTCGCCGACGGCGAACATGCGGCTGGCGTCGCCATGCCAGCCATCGAGGATGAAGGTCACGTCGATATTGACGATGTCGCCTTCGCGCAGCGGCTTGCCGTCCGGCACGCCGTGGCAGACGACATGATTGATCGAGGTGCAGATGGATTTTCGGTAGCCGCGGTAATCCAGCGGCGCCGGATAGGCGCCATGCGACATGGCGAAGTCGAATACGAGATCGTCGAGCGCCTGCGTCGTCACGCCCGGCTTGACGTGCTCGACCAGCATGTCCAAAGCCTGCGCCGTCAGCTTGCCCGCGGCGCGCATGCCCTCGAAATCCTCAGGCCTGTGCAGCTTGATCTGTCCGCTTTTGCGCGCGGCGGGCGCGAGATGGGATTCGATAAAGGTCATGTAACGTGGCGGCTCGGCTTTTCTAGGCGAAGGGTTTGCTCGACAAGGTAATGGTTTGAGGCCGCAAAGCAAGACTCGCAGGGCGAGCTGCAGTTGCGGGGTTATGGCCTTTTCAGTTCTGGTGGCGGAGGCCTTGCCGATAGCCAAGCGGCGCAGGACTAGCGTTCCCCCTCGCCATGGTCATAATCGGCGACAGGGAGGCCGTAATGGCGCAAGAAACGGCGGGAGACAGGCCGGCGAGCGCGGCGATTCTCGTGATCGGCGATGAAATATTGTCCGGCCGCACGCAGGACGTGAACACAAGCTATATCGCCAATTATCTCGCGCAGATCGGCGTCGATCTGCTGGAGGCGCGAATCGTGCCCGACGATATGGATGCGATCGCAGAGGCGCTGAATGCGTTGCGCGCCCGCTACACCTATGTCTTCACAACCGGCGGCATCGGGCCGACCCACGACGACATCACCGCCGACGCGGTCGCCCACGCCTTTGGCGTGGAGATCGGCGAGGATCCGCGCGCCATTGCGCTGCTCAGGGAGCGCTTTTCGGAAGGCGAGCTCAACGCTGCGCGCCGGCGGATGGCGCGGATTCCAAAAGGCGCGGAGCTGATTTTCAACGCCATCTCCAAGGCGCCGGGATTCTGGATCGGCAACGTCATCGTCATGGCCGGCGTGCCGATGATCATGCAGAATATGATGGACGTGATCGGGCCGCTGCTCGCGGCGGGGCCGCCGGTGCTTGTCGAGACGGTCGAGGCTGATGGCGTTCCCGAAGGGGCCTACGCCGAGGGGTTGGCGGCGATCGCGCGCCATCATGAAGGCGTGAGCGTCGGCTCCTATCCCGCCTTCACCAGCGCCGGCATCAGAAATCAAATCGTGCTGCGCAGCCGCGACGCGGCGCTTCTGTCGTGCGCGACAGAGGCTGCGCGGGCGATGATCGAATCGCTGTCGAAAGAACTTGCGCGCTGACAAGACGGCGGAGGCTCGAAGCAGATGTATGGTTCGGAGAAGGTCTTTCCGGTTTCCTGGGACATATTTCATCGCGACGCGCGTGCGCTTGCCTGGCGTCTCGCCGCCATCGGCGGATTTTCGGCGATCGTGGCGGTGACGCGCGGCGGTCTGGTGCCCGCCGCGATCGTGGCGCGCGAACTTGGCATAACGGTCGTCGAAACGGTCTGTGTCGCGAGTTATCATGATGAGATGGAGCGCGGCGAGGTGCAGGTGCTCAAGCCGCTGACCGACACGATTCTCGCGCGGCCCAGCGCCGAAGTGCTTATCATCGACGATCTCGTCGACACCGGCGCGACGGCGAAGACGGTGCGCGACATGCTGCCCAAGGCGCATTTCGCCACCGTCTACGCCAAGCCGCAGGGCCTGCCGATGGTCGACACTTTCGTCACCGAAGTCTCGCAGGACACTTGGATTTTCTTTCCCTGGGACACGGGACTGTCGTTTCAGGCGCCGATCGGCAAGCCCGACGCCAAGCCAGACGGCAAGCCGAGGCGCCGCATATAAACCGCTTGGCGTCCGATCGCGGCGCCGCCTATATACGAACGGTTTGCGGGCGTGGCGAAACTGGTAGACGCAACGGACTTAAAATCCGTAGGGCCGCAAGGCCTGTGCCGGTTCGATTCCGGCCGCCCGCACCAGACCTCTGTTGCGACTTGGCCGAGAGACAAGCGCTCGCCGCCGCAGTTCCAAGCTGATCGTCCGCTTCGACAGTGACAAAGCGCCGGGTTTCCGCGCAGTCGGCTTCGCGCTTTCGCCGCGCGCGCCAAAACGCGCGTTCGATCAGCGCTCCATGACTTTCAGCACCGATTCGATCGGCCCCGAACTGACCGTCAGCCCCCCGTTGAAGGGATTGTCGAGCGCTGCGATGAGAAACACCACCGAGCCGAGAAACAGCCCCATCGCGCTGCTGAGGATCAGATGGACATGGAGCTCCATGTCGAAGAGCCACATCAGGCCAATCAATATAACCCCGCCGAGACAAACCACCCACCACAGTGCGCTCGGAATGCCGTCCTCGCCCGCGGAGATGAGATAGCGACGATGCTCGACGAGCATGTTCAATCGCGTGAACGTTTCCGTCTGAATCATCTCCTCGCTCTTGAGCGTGGGCTGAAAATTCATCAAAAGCGCGAACAGCGCGTCCAATCCCGGCGACGGCGAATGTGGATTCTGCGCAATGTCGGGCGACGGGTGGACGGCGTCGATCGCCTCATGCGCATAGGCGCGCAGCTTGTCCTGCAGCTCGTCCCGGATCGGCTGCGGAAGGCCGCCAAAATCCCTATTTAGGGCCGCGAGCGTCGCCGCCTCTTTGGAAACGATATCCTTGACGGCGGAGAAATGCTGAAAGGCCTCGACCGCCAGCAATCCGAGCAGAATGCCGTATAGCGCGGCAAACGCCGCCAACGTCAGTCCGATCATTTCATTGGCGTTGCGACGCCCATGTATCCACGAGTGCATGAGCCGCTGGAAAAGAAAAACGCCCGACCAGGTTAGAGCGAGAGCGCTCAGGCAAAACAGTGCGGCCATTTGCGTGACGGACAGATGCTTGAACAATTCGGGCACCAGCGGCCTCCTTTCGCGGCGGCATTAGGAGACGGCCGCGTCAAATTGTCAAAGGCCTTATCGGTTGAAAAGCCACAACAGCAGGCTGATGATTACGCTCAATATGATTGACGTCGCGAGCGGAAAATAGAAACGAAAATTGCCGCGCTCGATAACGATGTCGCCCGGCAAACGTCCAAGGCCAAATCGCTCGCCGACCATCCACAAAATGCCGAGGCCGATCAGAACGATTCCCGCGAAGATGAGAAACTTGGCCATAGCGTGCCTCTTGTCGCCTTCGGCGACGGCGCATTAAGCATTGCAGCTCATGCGTTTTCGTAAATTCGCCGCCTGCGCCGACGGCTCGCGGGTATTGCAGCTTCTGGTGACATATTGTCGCGAAGCCGTAATTTTCAGCGCGATCTGCTTGACCGGCCTCCCTATCGAACGCTAGCTGCCGGGGAAGGGTTCGACCACATACCTTCGGTTTTGCCTGCGGCGAACCGACGCATTCGAACCGAGCGCGCATGGCGCGCCTCTTGCGGGAGCCTGTCGGAGACGCAGGCGCGCGACGCTTCGCAACCAACCGTCTCGTTTGAATGTCGCTCCTGATGCGATCGCCGGCGCGCAGCGGTTGCGTGCGACTATGAGGATTTTATGAGGCCTGATCACATTTATCTCGCCATGACCATGGTCAAGCACAGCACGCTCGCCGCCGCTTGCATTTACGCTTTCAAGATTGTCTCGTTCTTCGTCAAAACGCTCTAGTCAAGGGCGCCGTTGCGCCGGCGCCGCCCTTCACGCATAAACCTTCCGACGCATAGGTGCGACGGAAGGGCGCAGGTTCATGGCGGCGATTGATGGTCCCAGGGTGCAGGCGCGTTCCGGCAAGCCAAAGCAACTTGTCGTTTTTCTTCACGGCTACGGCGCCGACGGCGCCGATCTCATCGAGATCGGCCGCCAATGGCGCGCCTTCCTTCCCGATGCCGACTTCGTCGCGCCGCATGCGCCCGACCGCTGCGCCGCATCCCCGACCGGACGACAATGGTTTCCGCTCACGATGCGCGATCCCGAAGAGCGTTGGCGCGGTTGCGTCGCCGCGCGTCCGATGCTCGACGCGTTTCTTGACGCGGAACTCGACCGGCGCGGATTCGATGACAAAGCGCTGGCGCTAGTTGGATTCAGCCAGGGCACGATGATGGCGCTGCACACGGGGCTGCGCCGCAAGCGCGCGCCGCGCGCGATTCTCGGCTATTCGGGCGTCTATGTGCTCGGGCCGGCGCAGGCGGACGAAGCGCCGCTGGCCTACGAGAAACCGCCGGCCGTCCTTTTGGCTCACGGCGAAGAAGACGAAATGATCCCCGTGGAGGCGCTGCTCATGTCCGCCAATGCTCTGGCGGACTCTGGCGTGCCGACGCAATGGCATCTCTCGGCGCGGCTCGGCCATGGCATTGACGAAACCGGGCTGATCCATGGCGCACTGTTCCTGGCGCAGTCGTTCGGCGTCGCGGTCGAATTCCGTCGGCGCTGACCTGAGCCGTTCGCGTCGAATCGACAGTTGCTTCGGCGTTTCAGATGCCCTCAAGCCCGGCTTCTGCGCCGGCGGGCTCCATCGCCGGCTCAAGTTCGATCGGCAGTCGGCGCACCGCGCGGCGCGTAATCGGGCGGTAGAGCTGCTTCGTCGCCTCGACAATATGCACGCCGCCGCCCGGCAGCGAGAAGCGGCCGGCGATGCGCTCAAAGGCCGGCGCCGAGCGCAGCAGCGACGCGCGCTGGAACGGCGGCACATAAAGCGCCTCATCCCAATAGAGCGGCAGGAACTGCGCTTCCTGCAGCAGTTGCTGCAGCTGGCCGCGCGAATAGGGATGGCCTTGTCCGAAGGGCGTGGTGTCGACGCGCGCCCATAGCCCGGTTCGGCTTGGCGCGACGATCAGCACGCGTCCGCCAGCCGCCAGGATGCGCCAGACTTCTTCGAGCAGGTCATGCGGGTGCTCGTCGGTTTCGAGCGCATGCACGATAAGAATGCGATCGATGCTGGCGTCGGGAAGCGGCGTCATCGAGGGCTCCACCAGAGCCGACGCGGAACGCCCGTCGAGCGGCCAGTGAACCACGCCCTGCGTGGCCGGCATGAAGGCGAGCACGCGCTGCGCCTTTTCACGAAAACTGTCGAGATAGGGCGTGGCGTAGCCAAGGCCGAGCACGCGCAACCCCGCATGGTCCTGCCAGCGCGCGCGCACGATCCGCGACACCAGGCGGCGCGCCACTTCTCCCAGCGCCGTGTCGTAAAAGGCGCGCAAATCGACGACGTCGAGCATGCCCCGGATCATCGGCGCAATCGATCGGAGGCGCAAGGCGCGCCGGACGCTCGCCTTCGGCTGTCGCGTTCTTTAGACGAAGCGCTATGATAGACAGACGCGCAAGGAGACGCCGCGCCATGGCATTGGAAGTCGCGCAGTTCATCTGCCTTAACGACAATTTCGGCCTGCTCGTCCATGAGCCGGCGTTCGGCGCGACCGCCAGCGTCGACGCGCCCGACGGCGAAGCGATCGCCAATGAGGCCGAGCGGCGCGGCTGGCCGCTGACGCATTTGCTGCTCACCCATCATCACGCCGATCACGTGCAGGGAACGCAGACGCTGAAGGCGCGCTTTCCGCATATGAAGGTCATCGGCGCCGTTAACGACGCGTATCGCCTGCCGCCGCTTGATCGCGCGGTGAGCGAAGGCGACGTGGTCGACGTCGGCCAGGCGCGCGCGCGCGTCCTCGAAACGCCCGGCCATACGCTCGGACACATCGCCTATTATTTCGCCGACGATGAAATCCTGTTTGTCGGTGACACCTTGTTCGCGCTCGGCTGCGGGCGGGTTTTTGAAGGCACCATGGACATGATGCATCTCACGCTCGAAACGCTCGCCGGTCTGCCGGGCGAAACGCTGGTCTATTGCGGTCATGAATATACCCAGGCCAACGCAAAATTCGCGCTCACCGTCGATCCAGACAATTCGGCGCTGCGCGCCCGGGCGCAAACCGTCGCCGATCTGCGCAAGCAAGGAAAATACACCCTGCCAACGACGATCGCGCTCGAGAACGCCACGAATCCGTTTCTGCGAGCCGAAGATCCGGGCGTAACGGCAGCGATGGGCATGCAGGGCGCTGACGCTTCCGCCGTTTTCGCGGCGATGCGCGCGCGCAAGAACAATTTCGCCGCATGACGGAGGCGCTTACAACTGACGAGATCGTGCGGCTTCTCGATCTCGCGCCCCATCCCGAGGGCGGCTTCTATCGCCAGACTTTTCGCGATCCCCGCACAATCGACGGAACGCGAGGCGCCTCGACCGCGATCTATTACCTGCTCCCAGAGGGCGAAGTGTCCGCCTGGCACCGCGTCGTCGACGCCGCGGAGGTTTGGCACTATTACGCCGGCGCGGCGCTTGAACTCGTGCTTTCCGAGGATGGCGTTACGCTCGCGCCTCAACGACTTGGACCCGCCATCGCAGCGGGAGAGCGTCCGCAGTGCATCGTCCCGGCGGGTGTATGGCAATCGGCGAAAAGCCTGGGCGCCTGGACGCTGGTCGGCTGCACCGTGGCGCCGGCCTTCGAATTCGCGAAATTCGAACTTGCGCGGCGCATGTTTGGGACGCCCGATTGGCCCGCGCCAAGCACAACGCCGGCGCGAAAGACATAATCTTCGCTGCCGGACGTGCAAAGCAGAAATGGCGCTTAGCTGAAGGATGCCAACTACATGGATAAGATTCAGAAGGTTAGAAGATAAGCGCTTGAGGTGAAGCTTGAGAATATTCCTTCCCAGTCTACGCTTCTGCTTTATCTGCATGAGGACGCCTATGCAGATATATGCTGTTAGTTATGAGCCGAGGTTTTGATCGGCGAGATTTGAACTTCGGTTTTCTTTGGAAGCTCAACAATTTAAGGGATGAATAAGATGGCTGATGCTGCTGTTAAATTACGTGATACGCAGGCGGACCTCGCGATGGGCGCCGCCGCCAACCCCATCATCAAGCTGGGTTCCCAAGGTCCCGCAGTGGCGAAGGCGCAGACCGCGCTCATTCATCGCTATTATCTCAACGCGGGCGATGACGACGGAAAATTCGGTCCGGTCACCGACTTCGCCGTCCGCAGCTACCAGCACGATCGATCCGCGGGCATGTTCAACGCCTTTTCCTTTCCGCTGAAAATTGATGGCATCGTCGGGCCCGCCACTTGGAGCCGGCTGACGCCGCCGACCGTTAAAAAGGGATCGAAAGGCTCCGCGGTCCGATTGCTGCAGGAAATCCTGAAGGGCTTTGCTGATCCCAAATACGATCCCGGCCCGATCGACGGCGATTTCGGCCCGCTGACGGACGTCGCCGTCAGGGCGTTCCAGACGGACTTCACCGATTGGCAGGGAAACCCGCTGGCCGTCGACGGCGTCGTTGGGATGAAGACCTGGGAAGCCCTGTGGAGCTGAGATTCAGTTAGATCGCAAAGTCGAGCGAACTCAAAATTCAAAGGCCCTTTCGGGGGCCTTTGATGTTTTGACTTAGCCTCTGCCGCGGTTCTTCTCTGGCCCACCCTTTGTGGAAAATCCTGTCGCGTCCCGGGGCTTGTGATATCCCCTGAATGGTGTATCCGGGCGGGGCGCAACGACAGGGAAACGGCGAAGATGTGTTGGAGTGGAGAGGCGTCAATGGTGTTGGCGGCGGCGGGGATCGCCGGCGCTGCTTATTCGGCGCTCAAGAAGAACCCCGAACCGCTCGCCCTCTGGGTCTGCCTTCTCTATTTCGCCAGCATGGAATCGCTTCAGGCGGTCGCCTATTCGGTCTTAAACCAATGCGACTCGCCACTAAATCAATTGATGACCATGTTTGGTTATCTGCACATAACCTTCCAGCCGTTCTTTATTAACGCCGTCGCGCTGTATTTCATGCCCAAGGACAGCGCCCGGATCATCGCGCCCTGGGCCTATTTCGGTTGCTTCGTCGCGGCCATCGCCATGCTGCTGCAACTCTATCCCTTCGCCTGGGCGGGTCATTGCGCAGCCGGACGGCCGCTATGCGGCGACGTGCTCTGCACGGTGCGCGGCGAATGGCACATCGCCTGGTTGCTGCCGACCAACGGCATGGGCAATTCCATGGCGGACAACGCCTATCTCGGACGCGGCTACATCGAATATCCGCTGATGGCCTTTTATATTCCGTCGCTCTACGGCAGCTGGCGGTTCATCCTGTTCTCATGGCTCGCCGGGCCGTTCCTGGCGAGCCTGACGACCGGCAACATCAACGAATGGCCGGCGGTCTGGTGCCTGTTCTCGATCGGCTTGGTGCTCGCCATCATCAAGACGCCGCTGCGTTATCACCTGCATGTCGGCGACCCCTGGTGGATGATGCTCTACAAGTGGTGGAAGCAGCGGAAAGCGGCCGCAAAGGCGGCCGTCGCCGCTTCGGCGATGCCGGCGGAGCCCGTGGCTCTACTTACTGAGGTCAAGGAGCCCGCGGAGTAGTCAGTCTCTCGCGTCGACGACGCCGCCGACGAGATTTTCAGCGAGCAGCGACTCGGCGGTCATTTCGGCGCATAGCGGCGCGCGTTCGGCGCCGGCTTCGATCGCCGCGAAATAGTCGCGGCGGGCGGCGACCGCCTCGTCCCAATCCACGGCGCGAAACGATAAATCTTCGCCCGGCCGCAATTGCGCCAGCCGGCCGAGGTCGGCGCCGATGACCGTTGCGATTTTCGGATAGCCGCCGGTCGGCTGGCGGTCGGCCAGGAGCGCCAGCGGGGCGCCGTCGCCCGGAATCTGGATCGCGCCCATGGCGACGCCATCGGAGACGATGTCATGCCCACGCCGGTGGCGGATCGCCGGCCCCTCTAACCGGTAGGCCATGCGATCGCTGCGCGCGCCGATGCGCCACCGCGCATTCAGAAAACGCTCGATCTCCTCAGGCGCGAAATAATCCGCCTGGGGCCCGAGAAGGACGCGGACCGACGCGCCGCTCGACGCGAGCCAAGGCGCCGTCAAGGCCAGCGGCTCGAGAGGCGCCGGGGCGGCGTCGGCGAACGGCAGCGCGTCGCCGGCGGCCAGCGGCTTTGGCCCCAGCCCCGAGCGGGCGTGCGTCGCGCGCGCGCCGAGGATGGGCGCGAGGTCGAGCGTCCCGCCGACGGCGACATAGCACCAGGCCCCCCAGGCGCCGGCGCGCAGGACGAGCCGCGACTCTGGGGCGAGGAGAAGCAGACAGGCCGACGGCAGCGGTCGGCCATCGAGACGGACGTCGAATGCGCCCCCGGCGACCGCGACGCAGAGCGTCGCGCCTTCCGCCCGAAACGCCGCGCCGCCAAGCGACACTTCGATCGCGTTGTCGGCGCCGGCGGCGCGCGTCGCGGCAAAATAGGCGCCCAGATCCATCGGCCCGGCCGGCGTCACGCCGTAACGCGACAGCCCGAAGCGGCCCTCGTCCTGAACGGTGACGCCGGGTCCGGCGGCGTCGACGATGAGCCGTGCGCTCATTGCAGCGCTTCCTTGCGCGCCACCGTCTCGCCGGCGCATGCCCGCGCGTCCAGCGTCAGAAAAGTCCCGGCGTCGATCGGCTCGAAACGCACCGCGTCGCCGGGCGCGACGAGAAAAGGCGGATCGCGCCGCAGCGCGAACATGCGCTCTGGCGTTCGCCCGATCACATACCAGCCGGTCGGCATGGGATTGGCCGCGATGAGGGCGAGCGCGCCGCCGATGAGAACGGCGCCCTGCGGCGTCGGGCCGCGCGGGCTGGCGCGCCTCGGGATTGCGAGGGCCTGCGGCAATCCGCCGAGATAGCACCAGCCCGGCGCGAAACCATACATATAGGCGCGATAATCGGCGCCGGCGTGCAGCTGCGCCAGCGACGGCGCGGCGCGCCCGAGCAGCGCCGCCGCCTCGTCGATATCCTCTGCGAACGCAGGGTCGTAGCAGCAGGGAATCGTCCAGCGCGCGGCGGGCTGCGACAGTTTCGCCTCGATGTCGACAGGCGCGAGCAGGCCTTCGATCGCCGCAACCAGCGCGTCTCGGGAAATTTCGAGCGGCTCATAGCGCAGCAGCAGCGCGCGATAGGTCGGCGTCGTCTCGCGCAAGCCTTGCGGCGGCGCGGCGCGCAGACGCGCGTCAAGCGTCAGCACGCGCGCATTGATCGCGGGATCGACGCTGTCGCCGAACTCGACTGACAGCGCCGCCTCGCCGCAATCGAGAAAGCGCGGCGCCGTCTTATCCATTGCGGTCAGGTTCCTGCGAAGGCGCGCAACGCCCAGCCGTCGCGTTCGAGCGATCCGCGCAAACGCCGCGCCATTTCAACGGCAAGCGGCGCGTCGCCATGAACGCAGATCGAATCGATCGGCGTTGGCAACAGCTTGCCGCTGACGGTCCTCAAACCGCCGTTCGCGAGCATGTCGCGCGTTCGGGCGCAGGCGCGTTCAATATCCTCGATGACCGCGCCTTGCTGCGATCGCGGCAGAAGGCGCCCGTCGTCCATATAGGCGCGGTCGGCGAATATTTCATGGACGACGCGCAAGCCCGCGCGGGCGCCGGCGCAGGTCTGCTCCGACAAAGCGATCGCCAGCAGCGCGAGCGACGGGTCGACGCCGCGAACCGCGCGAGCGATCGCGTTCGCCACGTCGGCGTCACGCTCGGCGATATTGGCGAGCGCGCCATGGGCCTTCACATGAGTCACTCGATGTCCGCTCAGACTGGCGAGGGCCTGGGCAGCGCCGAGCTGATAGCCGACGGCGCATTCGATCTCGCGCGCGTTCATCGGCAGGGCGCGCCGGCCAAACCCTGCAAGATCCGGAAAGGCGACGTGAGCGCCGACAGCCACGCCCTTTTCCTTGGCGCGCGTAAATGTCTTCGACATGATGTCGGGGTCGCCGGCGTGGAAGCCGCAGGCCACATTGGCGCTCGTGACAATGTCAAGCATGGCGTCGTCGTCGCCCATGCGCCAGTGGCCGAAACCCTCCCCAAGGTCGGCGTTAAGATCGATGCTGCTGGGCGTAGAGGTCATGAGGATAAGTGTCGCCTACCGATGCCGACCGCAAGATTGGCGCAACTGCGTCAGGCCGGCAATGTGGCGCGCTCGACGGAGCCGGCGCAGCGCACGAGCGCCGTAAACCCGCGCACAAATAGGGCATGGCGGCGCTTGACAAAGACTGTCCCCTTTGGTGAAGCTGTATCGCGGCGAAGCCGGAAAAAAAGCCACTGGCTGGCGCAATGTGGGAGGAAAATATGCAGTATCTGATCCCGGGACTCATGATCGCAATCGTCGTCGGCGGCGCTCTTGTCGCCATGCGGATGAAGTAAGTTTAGGAAATCACGACGTTTCACGTCGGATACGGTCCGTTGGCGGGCAGCGGCCCCGCGTAAGCGCGGGCGCTTTTGCGCCAGCGGACTGAGCTGTTAAGCTCCAGCTCTTGTCGCTCTTGAGCGCGCTGCGAGATCGTAAAAATCCAGTATTTTGCATCGAGCGCGCTCCACTTTTGAGATCGTTCAAGTGATCGGCATGGGCCAGCCCGCCCAAAAATGCCGCGTAATGACCCGGCGGCGACCTCTCTTCAGCCTTCTCAGCGCAGCCAGCCTATTCCGCCGCGACCACTTGCGGCGGCGCGAAGGCGATTTCGATTAGCGTGCCTTCGTTACGACTGCTCTTCACGGTGAGAGAGGCGTGATTGGCCTCGATCAGAGCCTTGGTCAGCGGCAGTCCAAGCCCCGTTCCACTCGACTTGCGGGACGTGTCCACCTGCCGAAACGGTTCGAGGGCGGTGGCGACATCTTCCTCCGACATGCCAATCCCGGTGTCCTTGACGCGAATGACGACACAGCCGGCGTCATTCAGCGCGCTCGATACGATGACCTGCCCGCCGGGCTCGTTGAACTTCACCGCGTTCGACAGCAGATTGAGAAGGATCTGCTTCAAGGAACGCGGATCGGCGCGTAGCGCCGGCAGGCTCGGCGCGAGCGCGAGCCGCAGGACGACGCGCGCCTGATTGGCCTGCGCCTGCATGATCGACGCGCATTCCGCGATGATCGCATTGGCGTCCACGCGTCCGAAAGAAAGCTCCATCTTGCCCGCTTCGATCTTGGAAAGATCCAGCAGATCGTTGACGAGCGAAAGGACATGCGCGCCGGAGCCGTGGATGTCCTTCAAATATTCCTTGTAACGCGGAGAGCCGAGCGGTCCGAGACGCTCCTCCATCATCACTTCGGCGAAGCCGATGATGGCGTTGAGCGGCGTGCGAATCTCATGCGACACGCGGGTGAGAAAATCGGATTTCGCCGCATTGGCGCTTTCGGCGGCGATCCGCGCCGCTTCGACCGCGCGGTCGTTTGAAGCGGCGTCCTCGCGCGCCTCGACAGAAACGACGATGGTCGGCTTTCCTTCGACCGGAAGGAGGCGCAGGGCGAGGTCAACCGGAGCGCCGCCGCCCGGCGGGGGCCGTGACAATGACAGTCGCGCGCTTTCGTCAGATTGGACGAGCGACAGGCGCTGAGCCAGAATTCGGGCGTCGGCGGGGCTGAGCAAGGAGGCCAGACTGCGGTTCCGGCTGTCGCGCGCACCGACCCCGAGGCAGGCCGCGAACCGCGCATTGGCCCTCACGATCATCCCGTCGGCGGTTACGATCGCAAGCGGCGTGTGCGACGAATCGAAGGCCGCGCCAAGCAGCGCGTTTTCGGATTTCGCCCGTGCGAGCTTCTCTTCGAGCGTCCGGGCGAGCGCCAACGCGCTTTGCTCACGGCCCGGCATGAGAAGTTCGCGATTGCGCTGTGACGTGGCCAGCGGCTGCGCCTCTGGCGCTTCCGGCGTCGATTCCGCGGCGGCCGCGTCGGGCGCAACGACGCTGCTTTGCCTAAGCGTCCGCGCGATTTCATCGAACGCCAGACGCTCGCTCGAGCTGAGCGTTTCCAGCGAATCGGAAGCGGCGCGCGCCGCGGAGGGGGCGCGCAGCGTCACGACATTGTCGGCTGACGGATTAAGGAAGCGCCCTTCGGAACGCGAACCAGATGCAGTCTCGGCTGGCGGCTCGGCGGCGCGCGCGCGGTCGATATGCAGGACGCCATAGCCCTGGTAGCCGAGAAACCGCCGCGCCGTATCTGTCAGTTGCAGGCCGCCGAGGGTCGTCGGCACACGTCCGCTTTCGCCTTCCAGCGGCCACTCGACCTCGACGCCGCTCCAAGCGCGGCGCGAGGCGACGGCGCGCGCAAACGCCGGGTCGAGCCCGAGGGCCCGCGACGTCTCCTGCACCGAGCGGCCGAGGATGTCGGCGGCGGCGTCGCCGACGACGTCGGCCAGCGCGTGGGTCACGTCGATGAAGCGGCCCTGCGCGTCGGTTTTCCACAGAAAGCGCGGCGAATGAGCGCCGTGTCGCGCTGCGAGGCTGCGACGAAGAGTCGCCGCCTCGTCGATTACCTCCGCTCCGGACGCGGCGTGGACGCGGCGTAGGTCTTCCGCAGGCGAATCAGCGCGAAGGTCAAGCGCCGCGACGACGAAAGAGACGCCGCCATCCGCCTCGAAGCTCCGGCAAAGAAAGGTGATTGTTTGCGCCGCGCGGGGGAAGCGAAAGCGCAATCGCTCAAGGCGCAGGCCGCGGTCGCCAGAGAGTTCGCCGACGAGCTTGGCCAGTCGGCGCGCGCCCGGCTCGTCGTCGTGAAACAGGCGCTGGCCAAGCGCCGTTGCGTCTTCGCCAAACATGACGCGGGCCGAATCGTTCAAAAAATCAACTCGTAGAGGGTCGCCGCTGGCGACCACGATCGGCGCGCCGCAGGCGTCCAGAGCCGAAAAAACAGCATCGGCGGCAACGCGAGCGGCTGCCCGCGCGCTGTGTTCGAGCTCCTCTTGCGAACCACCCATTTGCCTTACCGCCGGCGACCGACGGTCTCGCTCGCCGCGCGCCTGCCTGCCGTCTCCCGGCTCGACGCTAACGAAATGCAGTCACGTTAATGGCGGTCGAATGCTAGGTCCATGATCGCAATCAGTCTTCCATATATTTCTATAAATCGGAAATTCCGGCGCTTTGCTGCTGCGTCGCACAAAATGTTGCATTGCAGCATAAAATCGGGCAGGATGATCGAACTCGCCCGCTCGCCGTGGGGGGCCGGCCACGATGCCGGTGATAAGTTAGTTTAGCGTGGCGATTGCTCCATTTTCACTGCACGGAGGTGCGCTATGGTCGAATCGATCTATCAAATTCCCACCGAGGTCCGCGATTTCGCGGAGAAAAGCGTCGAGCAGGCGCGCAAGGCTTTTGAGGGTTTCGCCGGAGCCGCTCAGAAGGCGCTCGACACTTCGGGCGAAGTTCCGTTCGGGCTCCCGAACGCCAAGGACGTGAGCGTGAAGGCTCTGTCTTTCGCCGAAGCAAACGTCAACGCCGCCTTCGATCTTGCCCAGAAGCTCGTGCACGCCAGGGACCCGCAGGAAGTTTTTAAGCTTCAGTCCGAATTCGTGCAGGCCCAGCTCAAGGCGATCCAGGAGCAGACCAAGGAGCTTGGCGCGACCTTTCAGCGTCCGACCACGAAATCCTAATGGGGAGAAGTTGAATGGCCAATCCGCAGAACAGTTTCCCCAAACCCAAAAATGCTGACGCCAAACGTGTGGCTTCGAGCGCGACGGAAACCGACGCTGCTCCGACCGTCAGCGAATCTGTCAGCGCGGAACCAGCGCCGGTCGTCATTGAAGCCCAGACGCCGACGGTCGAGAAGATTCCGTCGACGGCCATTGCGATCGCCGTAGAGATAAAGTCGGCGGGACCCGAGGCGTTTGACCCAGCGCTCTGGTCGCAGAAGTCCTTCGACCTTTGGGCCGAAAACGCCACTGCGGTCCTCGAATTCGCTGAGCGACTCGCCAACGCCAAATCGATCGACGAGGTGACGAATCTTCAGTCGCGTTTCGTGACCGAGCAGTTCGATACGCTGCTGCGTCATTCGAACGAATTGCTCACCATCGCGCAACGACTGTTCGGCCTCTCCATCGCGCCGCTATATGGCCCGCGCGCGGCGTAAGCGTCACTCGGGTCGCGCGATCAACAGCGTCGCGGTGAGAACTGCGACGCTCCTTTTCCGTTACAGCGTCGCGACAATTTTCGCGCGCAGCGCCGGCGTTGCTTCCGGCATCACCCCGGTCCAGTCGCGGAACGCCGGGCGCGCCTGATGCAACAGCATGCCAAGTCCGTCGACCGGCGTTGCGCCATGAGCGCGCGCGGCCGCCAATAAAGGCGTTTCCAGCGGCGCGTAGACGATATCGGCGACGAGCGCCGATATCGGCAGTTCGGCGAGCGAAAGATCGAGCGGCGGTTGCCCGATCATTCCCTGACTCGTCGCGTTGACGACGAGTCCCGCTCCGGCGAGCCCGGCTTCGCGTTCTACCCAGGCCAAAGCCGACACGCGCGGCCCGAAATCCGCGGCGAGACTTTCGGCCCGCGCCACAGTGCGGTTGAAGAGACGAATCTCTCTCGCGCCGGCTTCGAGCAGCCCGTCGACGATCGCGCGCGCGCCGCCGCCGGCACCGATGACGACGCAAGGCGTGCTCTCGGCGCGCCAGCTCGGCGCAGCCTCGCGTAGTGAGGCGACGAAGCCATAGCCGTCGTAGTTGCGGCCAGTCAGTTCGCCGTTCTTTTCGACGACGACGCAATTGACGGCGCCGATTCGCGCCGCTGAGTCGTCCACGCGATCGAGAAACCGGATCGCTGTCTCCTTGTGCGGAATGGTGAGATTGCAGCCGGCGAAACCGAGCGCGGGCATGGCGCGCAGCGCCGCTTCGAGCCGGCCCGGCTCGACCGGCAACGGCGCATAGCAGCCCTCGATCCCATACTGCGCAAACCAGTAATTATGGATTTTCGGCGAGCGCGAATGGGCGATCGGCCAACCCATGACTCCGGCGAGAACAAAGCGAGGGCTGTTCGACACGTCATCGTCTCCGGATCAGGCGTCGGGCGCGACGGAGAATCCGGCGCCGCAGAACTCGACGAGCGCGGCTTCGTCTGCCTGCTCTTCGCGCAGTCCGTCGACCCGCGCGAGCCTTGGACCCCGCCGCGCCGCGTGAATAAGCGCGTCGAGCGCCGGACGCGGGCCGGCGGCGACCGCCTCGACGGCGCCGTCGCGCCGATTGCGCGCACAGCCCGAGAGTTCGAGCGCCAGCGCCTCGCGGACGAGAAAGGCGCGATAGCCGACGCCCTGAACGCGGCCTTCGATGATGAGACGGATAATCTCGAGATCGCTCATGATTGAACCGCGATATTGTCGATGAGCCGCGTCGCGCCGAGCTTCGCCGCCGCGAGCAGACGAATTGGCCCCTCGTTGAGAGACGAGACGGGCGCCAGCGTCTCGGCGCCGCGCGCTTCGAGATAGTCGACGTCGAAACCGGCGTCGGCAAGCCTGGCGCGCGCGGCGCGAGTTGCGGCGTCAATGTCGTCGCCGTCGCGGATGCGGCGCGCCACGTCTGTCAGCGCGCCATGGAGTTCCCTTGCGCGCTCGCGCTCCTCGGGCGAGAGATAAATGTTGCGCGAAGACATGGCGAGACCGTCGGCCTCGCGCAGTGTCGGCGCGCCGAGAATTTTGGTCGCGATGTCGAGATCGCGCGCGAGGCGCTTGATCACCAGGAGCTGCTGATAATCCTTTTCGCCGAAGACCGCGACATCGGCCTGCGCCTGGTTGAGCAGTTTCGTCACCACCGTCGCCACGCCGGAAAAATGCGTCGGCCGAAACCGGTCTTCGAGGTCGGCGCAGGCAGGCCCTTCCATTACGACTTTCGTCGAAAAGCCCGGCGGGTAGATTTCTTCGACCGGCGGCGCGAAAACGAGATCGGCGGCGCCGCTGGAAAGCTTCTCGATATCGGCGGCAAGCGTGCGCGGATAGCGCGCGAAATCTTCATTCGGGCCGAACTGCGCCGGATTGACGAAGATCGTCACGACGACCCGGTCGGCGGCGCGACGCGCCGCTTCGACAAGCGACACATGGCCGGCGTGGAGCGCGCCCATCGTCGGCACCAGTCCGACGCGCTCGCCGGCGGCGCGGCGCGCGCCGACGTAGCGGCGAAGCTCCTCGATCGCGCCGACGACGGGAACCTGCGCATTCATCGGATGCGCCCTGATTGGCGAATGGAGGCGAGACCTGAGAGATAGTCGATATAAGCGACGGGCAGCGCTTGCGCGCGCGCCGCGGCGACGACTTCCTCGAAATAGCCCGGCGACGCCGCGCCGAGATCCGGGCGCGCGCCGACATAGGTCAGCGCCCGGACCGAGCCGACAGGCTCGCGCAAAATCGGAAGGTGTATCTTGGCGTAAAGACCGCGGGCGACGTCTTCGTAGCGATCGAGCGCGGCGACGTCGCCGACTGCGACATCCCACAACACGCCATGGACGCTCATCCGGCGGTCTTGCGCGACGCTGACAAAGCCCGAAGCCATGAGGATCGTCCGAAAGCCCGCGAGCCGCCCCCGGCCGATGAGCCGCGACCGCGGACAGCGCGCCGTCATGGCGGCGGCGTCCATGTTGGAGCCATAGGCGAAATAAAGCGGCACGCGCAAATCCCGGTCGCGAAGAAGACCACGCGTGCTATATCACGTCCGCTGCGGAAGGGTGGCCGAGTGGTTTAAGGCACCGGTCTTGAAATATGCGAAGCGCGGTGTGCGCTGGTTTTAAATTGTCCCGCGACGTAGTGAAATGCTGGGATAATAAGTGATTGCCGTGTTGGCGGGGATTCGGCATTCGGGGTTCGTCCCGGCGAGTTGGTGACCATTTGGAGACCAAAGCCGCCCAATTCGCCTCGATGCAAACGTTCAATCGCTGCGACTCATACGCCCGAAAAGCTACCTTCCGCATGCACAGCACTTTCAACTGCGGCCCTTATGGCTTGCTCGGCTTTTTGGGCTTCGGCCTCCGTGGCGTAAACAAGTTCCAAAATCGTGGGCCACTCACTCGCCAAAGAGCCGCTGCCACGCTTTTTTATCTCAAAGCCATAAGCGCGCTCTCGCGTAGATGAATGTTCCGTTGGGTGCGTTTCTGTAACCATCAGCGGCATGACTTCCGTGTCTTTCTCGGCTTTGCCTTTGCAAGGCTGCTCCGCCGAAGGTTGTGATGCGCTTAGCCAACTTCAAGCTCGCCTCAGGTCAAACGCGTGTGGCGCGGTCACGGGCAGACCGAACGAATGCTGGTAAGAGAACCTTGTGAGGGACAAACGACTGCGTCAGTTCAGTTCGCCCCGTTGTAGAAATAGAGGGGTTTGAATTGGCGGTGCTGGCGGCGGAGGCGGTGGCAGCGGGCATTTCCAACTCGTCCACTTGATCTGACAGCTCCACTGGTGGGCGGCCACCCAACCTTGCGTTGCTGCGCCGATGCCTCCGATCGCTGTGAAAATCACAATGAGCAATGTTGCCAACCCCTGCCAGAAACTCAGGGTCACGCCCTTGCGCACAACGACCGGGTGCCCATCCCAATACAGGACTCCATTGCGATCAACGCCGAGCAAATCCATTTCGCCAATAGCGATCTGCCGAACGCCCTTCGGCCACGTGGTTGGGTCCGCCTTATGCAACGGCGTTGACCTCAATTCTTCGTCTCGATCACTCGACATGAAAAGGCTGCTCGAATGGCTGATAAAGGATATTTCTTACATCTATAGTCCATATAATATCAAGCTGCTCTAGGTTCTGAAAAAGCAACTCGGAATTTCTGGGAAGAGCGAAGCCCGACTGCGGGCTGCGAGCCGTGGTGGTTCTAGGGGGCCGTTCACACGCGAAGGTCCAGCAAATTCTGGAAATTTCTCATTTCGGTTTCTGAGGGGCATAGCGACAGCTCGCGAGCAAATTTTTGGCTAGGGGCAGCCTGCCGCCGCCCCTGACCACTACTGCTTCAACACGGCAACTTCGTCTATGATGTCGTTCTTATCATAGCGAACCCGGTAAGCCATTTCGTCGCCGGAAAACACACCCTCGGTAGGCGTGCCAACCACTTCCCACAAACCCAGCGTCACCACGTCGGCAGCCCCATGAAAAACCGCACGACCCGCCTTTGCGCCGGCGCTGTATCCGTTTACGAATTTGTAGATTTCATATTTGTGACCGTCGCGCGTCTCTGCGACCGTTGGTAAGCCGAATTCGGCCAACAACATTCCCCGTGGCGTGCCAACTCTGAAAAGCTCGATGTTCTTCGCGTCCGGTTGTTTCGCCGCCATGTAAACGCTGCAGCTTGATAAGAAAACGCACCCCATCATCAACACGGCGAATGTAATTATTTTCATATGCCACTCCCCAATTGCATAAATTCTACACCGCGGTTTCTAAGCAAGACAATTTCGAAAATTTCATATTTCGTTTTGAGAGGGGGCATAGCAGCACCGGCGAGCGAATTTTTGGGCCGCCCCCACGCCCCCGGGCTCTTGCGTCCGACACAACTCGCGCTGTCCTGTGCCGAAATGGCGGCCATGTCTTCATGCGCAAGGTGACGGCCGAAGCCCTCGCCGAAAACCTTCCAATCAGATCATTGATCTTGCCAATTGATCGAGTAGAAGCATCACGTCGCCTGGAATCCTGTCGGCCCCATCGCAAATGAGGAAGAATGATTTCTATATTTCTGGGGGCAGGGTTCTCAGTTCTGGGAGGCGTTCCGCTCGCGTCACAGCTGTTTGATCGACAGCCAAATGTCGATGTTATCTCTCGTCAACGACTCATCGAACGCGTTCTACAGGGCTGGAATAAATGGCATGCCCTGACAGGACAAACGCCAGAACAATACTTATCCGTGTTGGAATCGAATGGCGGACAGCAATGGCACGACGCCACGTGGTACGTTGCCTTGGTTATTGCTCTTAGGATGGGGCGTGTCGAGCTCGTAGGCATGAGTCCCAAGATTACTCGACACAACATAAACCGCACTAGTGGGGTTACTGCTCATGAGCAATTCTGGACGACTATTTTTAGTTGTACTGAGGACGTCTCTGTTATCACGACCAACTATGACGTCCTCATCGAGCGAGGACTTCGTCACAAACCGAGACCCCGGGTGCCGAGGCCTGGATTTCACTATGGCTGCGGACCCGAGCAGCTTGAGGGAGGCGGATATCCTTCTTATGCTCACATCCAGAGGATCAGAGTTGAAGGCCGTATCCCTCTTCTAAAGCTTCATGGTTCAGTTTCGTGGTCAATCAAGGGCGATCGGATCATTCGCTACCATGACTGTCGGCCAGCGATTCGAGGTGACGCTGCTATCATAGCGCCAATCACAGAAAAAAGTGTACCAAAGATATTTCAGCCGGTCTGGGATTGTGCCGCATCCACGCTCACAAATTCTGACAATTGGATTATCGTTGGATACAGCTTCCCTCCCTACGACTTGGCCGTCAGTGAGCTATTTCGTTCGAGCGCAACTCGTGGCGTGCGCGTACACGTCCTAAACCCGGACCCGGCCGTTGCTGATCGAGTTCGCGCCCTGCTACCAAACGCGATAGTCGAATGGTATCGCGGCTTACCAGACGCGCTCACTGAATTGCCGAAAATACTAATTTAATGAGCGCAGACCTGTGTGAAAGTTATGAGTTTCGCACAAATGCGTTGACCCCGGCCAATCAACGGGTTACGTTGTGCGAAAGTCATGCACGAAACTGGACTGCGCCCGAAGGGGGATCGATGACAGTCTATGGCTACGCCCGCGTCAGCACTGACGGGCAAACCCTCGCCGCCCAAGAGGCTGCGCTGAGGGAGGCCGGGGCCACAAAGGTTTTCGCAGAGAAGGTCTCGGGTGCGAGCACCAATGGGCGGAAGGCGTTGGCACGGGCACTGGCCGCGCTGGGTCCGGCGGACATTCTGCTGGTGACTCGGCTAGATCGGCTGGCCCGGTCAACCCGCGACCTGCTCAATACGCTTGATGCTGTCGCCAAGGCCGGGGCTGGGTTTCGATCGCTGGCCGATACCTGGGCGGATACCACAACACCGCATGGCCGCTTGATGCTGACGGTTCTTGGCGGGCTCGCGGAATTCGAACGGGAATTGATCCGGGCTCGCACCGGCGAAGGGCGCGAACGTGCGAAGGCCAGAGGCGTGCATATGGGCCGGCCGCCTGCGCTGAACGCGGATCAGCGGCGTGAGGCGCTAGCGAGGCGGGACGCTGGCGAGGCGCTGACCGACATCGCGAGGACGTTTGGGGTCAGTCACACGACGATTAGCCGGCTCCGTTAGGCGTCGTTGATCCAGCGGCACCTTTCGCTAAGCCTGGGAAGGCGATTGGTAAGGCTGCCAACACACTGATGGATCAGTTCATAACCGTTGTTACGTGCGCGATGGGGCGGCCATTTCTAACAAGCGCGATCCCTGCGCGCCCCGCAAGACCTGCCCAGTATTCACTGGGACTACAAAACTTCCACAACTCATCATACTCGGTGAAGCGCATTTTGAGACGATGCCAATCTCGCGAGTTTCCCGCGTCGATTTCGTCGATATCCAGCATCTGCTCCTCAAGCCACTCGATAGGAGGATAGGGAGGCTGCGATCTAATCGACTGAATTTCGTTCAACACCCAACTGTCGGCTATCTCCAATTGCTGGTCCAAGACCTTCTCCGAACTAGGAGAATACAAAGGGTGCGTCACCTTAAGCCAGTTCACAACAAGTTGCCTGATTGTAAAATCAGCATGCAACGTCCGACCGTGCTTTTCACCAATACGGGCTGCCAAAGTCTCAAGGGCGGATTTATCGCTGAGCCCGGAATCCCTAATCCAGTGGAAGCCTTCAATCGTATCAAGGATAGCTGCTTCGGGCGATCTCCAAAGCTCAAACATGGGCCAATTGCCCGCAGGCTTGGGGCGGCGTAGCCACGATGTACTCCGCCGTCGTACTTCAATCATCTCCACCAAGATATTTTCTGTAGTAGTCTGCATTAGAATTTCGCTGATTTTCCTGAACGATTATGCGCTTCGGTGGGTTAGTGTGAAAGTGACCGCGCAACGAAATACGCGAGACAATCTCCAGCAAGAGAGAAAGGGGCGCAGGTTAGTGTTATAGCTATGAATGCCTTTGAGACCTGCCCCCATGTAATCCATCCGGTGAATTTCCGAGGTTGGCTTGAACAACGAACCCGATGAATGGTTTTACGCTGAAGCCGGAAACGCAATTGGGCCGATTTCGGAAGCAGATTTGCTTGCCTACCTACAGATAAATGGAACAAAAACTTTTGTGTGGCGTGAAGGGCAAGACGGTTGGCTACGCGCAATAGAGATACATGATCTCGTTCCACCCGAGAAGGTGACGACGCCACGCGTATCGGCAACTTCCCAAGAATCTATCGTTTCGCGTCAAGATTCGTCGGAGAAATCGGGAGCCGTCGCCGTTTCCGCTTGGCTAACAGTGATTCTTGATTTCTTGTCGTTGCCTATCATGCTCCTCAATTCGTTCGGGGGAGTAGTTGCTGCCATATGGCTGCTTTTTCGCGGCGATTGGCGTTTGGTTCTGCTCGGCTTTCTGTCAACCCTGAT
>NZ_JAKFWS010000100.1 GCF_021731785.1 Methylocystis sp. | reverse complement strand
GCGGCGAGGACGGCTGCGGCGCATGATCCGATACGCTATTCGTCATTAACGGAAGCGACGCCTGTCTACTACGCAGTTGGGCGAGATGGGTGAAGGCGCAAACCAAACGCCCGGCCCGCCGCGCATCGGTGAGGCCGCCATCATCATTTAGAGCATTACCCGTCCAAGAGGCAATCCTGTCGGCATTTTTATGACCGAGAAAGCCGCCATCGTCGCGTCATATTGTTCATAGCCGCCATCGCTGCTATGACGCCGCGGCGTTTAAGGCGCGGGGGCGGACCGAATGGCGGCGATGAAACTCCTGGCTGGCAATTCCAACCGGCCGTTGGCGGAGGCGATCGCCGCCCATCTGGGGGTTCCGCTTTGTCGCGCTCAGGTTCGCCGCTTCGCCGACCAGGAGATCTGGGTCGAAATCCTGGAGAATGTTCGCGGGCAGGACACATTCGTGATCCAGTCCACCTCCGCGCCGGCCAACGACCATCTCATGGAGCTGTTGATCATGGTCGACGCGCTGCGTCGCGCCTCTGCGCGTCGCATCACGGCGGTCATTCCCTATTTCGGCTACGCCCGTCAGGACCGCAAACAGGGGCCGCGCACGCCCATTTCGGCCAAGCTCGTCAGCAATCTGATTACGCGGGCGGGGGCGGATCGCGTTCTCACCGTCGATCTACACGCCGGCCAGGTGCAGGGCTTCTTCGACATTCCGACAGATAATCTTTTCGCCGCGCCGGTCATCGTCGCGGACATCAAGTCGCACCTCGAACTCAAGAACGTCATGGTCGTGTCGCCGGACGTCGGCGGCGTCGTGCGCGCCCGTGCGCTGGCGAAGCGCATCGACGCGCCGCTGGCGATCGTCGACAAGCGGCGCGAGCGCGCCGGCGAGTCGGAAGTCATGAACATCATCGGCGACGTCAACGGCCACAATTGCATTCTCATCGACGATATCGTCGACTCTGGCGGCACGCTGTGCAACGCCGCCGAAGCGCTGCTGGCGGCGGGCGCCGGCTCCGTATTCGCTTACATTACCCATGGCGTGCTGTCGGGAGCGGCGGCGGAGCGCATCGCCAATTCGAAGCTAAAGCAGCTCGTGGTCACCGACACGATCCGCGCCACGGCCGCGGTCGAATCCGCCCCGAACATTCGTGTCATTCCGATCGGCCATCTGATCGGCGAGGCGATCGCGCGGACCGCACGGGAGGAGAGCGTCTCGAGCCTGTTCGATTAGGATTTTCGCTGGAATAGCGCCCCCGGGTAGCCTGCTCGGCCAATCGGTTCAATCGGCCGTCGGCCGGAAACTTGCGCGCAGCGCGAGGAGGCAGGCGCCGGCGAATCCGAAGCTGGTCACGACGATGCTCGCCATGAGATAGAGCCTGAAAAAGGTTGGACCCCAACCTTCGGCGGGCGGGCCGTCGAGCACGGGGTACGCCGCCTGCAAGAGGAACAGGCTCGAGTTGGTGAATGCGCCCACGACCATCGCCCAGCGCACGGGCCAGGCGAAGGGAATGCGCGTTCCGTAGAAGCCGAGCAGCAGCGCGCTCATCAGCAGGAAGTCGATATGGGCCTGCAGGACGCGAGAAAATTTCCCTGGAAAAATCGCCGCTATCAGCGGCGCTTCCATTTTGAGCGCCACCAGACACCATGCCAAAGCGAGCGCGACGAGTATCCATAAGGCGGCGCCCCTGAGCAGAATAATGTTGGCGTCTCGATTCGATCGTCCGATTTGAATCATTCTAATTTTCCTGCAGACTTCGGCGATTCGCCGCAGGACGGATATGCAACGTCCATCGCAAAAATGCTTGACTGAGGCGGCTGAAAAACTTGTCTGAAATGGATCTGCGGGGCGTGAAGAGGCGCGATGACGAAAACGCAAATTCTTTCGACAGAAGACGCGCCGCCGGGCCGTCGCCGCGAGTGGCTCTGCGAGGTGATCGGTCGCGAATACGCCCGTGCAGACGCTTGCGCCCTGCCGACCCAGCCGCTGTTCAATGAAATGACGATATATGGCGAAATGGACGTGCGAGTCTCGGCGATCCGCTCAAACGCCATTCGCATCGAAAGACCAAAGCGGCCACTGCTGCCGGACAGTCAGGACGCCTATCTCGCCGTTGTGCTGCTATCGGGCGAATATTTTCTTGAGCAGGGCGAGCGTCAAGTATCGCTGCGTCCGGGCGAGATGTCGATCTACGACGCCACCCGGCCGCACAAAATCTGTTGTCCCGGCGCATTCTCAAAGCTGATCGTCTCTCTGCCGCGTGCGACGACGCGCGCGCGGTCGCCCGGTGTCGACCGCCATGTGGCGTCGCGAGTGGCCGGCGCCGCGGGCATCGGCGCGATGGCCGTGTCCTATATCCGCTCTCTTGCGGCCCATGCCGGCGAACTGACTGACGAATCCTTCGCCGCGATGTCGGATCATTGCGCCGATTTGATCGCCCTGTCGCTGTCGGAGCCGGATGAATATCGCCGAGCAAACCGTGGCCGGGAGGCCACGCTGCGGCGGGTGAAGCGGTTCATTGAGAGCCGTCTCGGCGATCCCGAGCTTGACCCGGCGATGGCGGCGCAGGCGCTCGGCCTTTCATCCCGCTATCTCAATGCGCTTTTCGAAGCCGAGGGCCTATCGCTGATGCGCTATGTATGGGCGAGGCGTCTGGAAAATTGTCGGCGCGACCTCGCATCCGACGCTCGGGCGCCGATTGGCGAGATCGCCTATCGCTGGGGATTTAGCGATCTTTCGCATTTCAGCCGCACATTCCGCCGGCGGTTTGGACAATCAGCGCGCGAGGCGCGGAGCCGGAGCGAATAGGTCGTTTCGTTCGCCTGCTGTCGCGTTCCTTCGAGCGGAGTGCAGGCGCATTCTCAAATTTCGAGAGCCATGCCGACGAGTTTTGCGATAGTGTTCATATTTCGAGCCGTGCCATGCGTCGCGGCGGGAATTTTGAGCTTCGAGCGACCCATGCCCGCGCCATAGTGAACATAAATCTCGCGTGATCCCAAACGCATTTCTTCGTCTGCTTTGCCTACGGCGTGATCGAGGGCGTCGGGTGGCGGCGGGTCATCGAGAAAAATCGCCACGGTGAAATTAGCCGGCTTCCCTGGGAAGGGATTTCCGTTCAGCACTGCCTGCATCTCACTGGCGGTGCGGACGAAAATCCCCACAGGTTTTCCGGCGTAGGCGAGCAGTCTCGCCTCGATTTCCGACTTCACTTTTGCCGCGGACGCTTTGCTTCCGAAGACGACGTTTCCGCTCGCGATATATGTTTCGATATGATCGAAACCCGCATCGACGCACATCGCCTTTAGTTCGTTCATCGGCAGTTTGCCGGTTCCCCCGACATTCGCAGCGCGCAATAGCGCGACGTATCTGATCATGCCAAATGCGAGCACATCGGCCTGGCGATCGTCAATCTCAAATCGACGCGAGCCCGCGACGATCAGATTGGGAGACGGTTCAATTCGACATTTGTCAAATCACGGCGGGCTTGCCCAAGCGGGCGTCGAAATGCCAGAACGCCATGTGACAGCGAATTTGTCCTCAATGCTCGAATCCGTTCCCCACCGTTTCAATCTCGCCCATTACTGCCTCGCCGAAAATGCGCGACTGCGGCCCGACGCGACGGCGCTCACCATCGTCGGCGACGCCGGCGCCCAGCGCTGGACTCATGGCGAATTCGATCTCAAGGTCCGCCGGCTGGCCGCTGGGCTGCGCGATCTCGGCTTGCCGCGCGGCGCGCGCGTGATGATCCGAATGGGGAATGAAGCGAACGCTGCGCTCGCTTACTTCGCCTCGATCGCCGCCGGCTATGTGGCGCTGCTCGCGTCGTCTCAGCTCACCTTCGAGGAGGCTGAGTTTATGGCGCAGGACTGCGGCGCCTCCGTGCTGGCGCTGGGCGCGTCCTTTGAGACCGAGCCCCATGGCGGCGACTTCCAGATCCTGCGGGGCGCCGATCTGACGCGGTTTTCTGAGAGCGAGCCGATCGGCGACTATGTCGACACCGCCGCCGACGATCCCGCCTATCTCGTCTACACCTCAGGCACGACGAGCCGGCCGAAAGGCGTGCTCCACGCCCATCGCGCCGCTTGGGGACGACGGCCGATGCGCGAGCACTGGACTGGCCTGGGTCCGGGCGACGTGATGCTGCACGCCGGCGCGATCAACTGGACCTATACATTGGGCGTCGGCGTCGTCGATCCGCTGTCGGCGGGGGCGAGCGCGGTGCTCTACAATGGCCATCCGGATCCCGCCGCCTGGCCGCGTCTCATCGAAACCTATCGCGCGACGATCTTCGCCGCCGTGCCGGGCGTCTTTCGCCAGATTCTCAAATATGGCGCGCCGGAGACCGCCAATCTTTCGAGCCTGCGGCACGCGCTCTCGGCCGGCGCGGCGCTGCCGTCGAGCCTGCTCGCCGATTGGCGCGCGCGCACGGGCAGGGATATTTTCGAAGCCTTCGGAATGAGCGAAATATCGACCTTTGTCTCCAGCGGACCGACGGCGCCGGTGCGTCCGGACTCGCCCGGCAGGCCGCAGCCGGGCAGGGTGGTCGCGGCGCTGCCGCAAGACGGCGGCGAGACGCCGCTTCCGCGGGGCGAAACCGGCCTCCTCGCCGTACGCCGGGACGATCCGGGAATGATGCTCGGTTATTGGAATCGTCCCGAGGAGGAGCGCGAAGCATTTCGTGGCGAATGGTTCGTCTCCGGCGATCTCGTCGAGTTCGACCCAGAGGGCTACATGTGGCGGCATGGCCGGGTCGATGAAGTCATGAACGCAGGGGGTTATCGGGTCTCTCCTGCTGAAGTTGAGAAGCGGTTGCTCGAGATCAGCGGCGTGGTCGAAGCGGCGGCTGCTGAGCGGCCGGGGCGCGACGCATCCGCGACGATCATCAAGGCCTATGTGGTGACGCGCGACGGCGCGCCGCAGGACGATGCGGCGATTCTCGCGTACTGCCGCGCGCATCTTGCCGCCTACAAATGCCCCCGCGCGGTTGTTTTCCTCGACGCGCTTCCTCGTAACGCCAATGGCAAGCTCAATCGCGCCGCCTTGCCGTAAAAAATTGAGGCCCGATCATGCGCCGGGGCGTGCGGCGAACGATCGGGCCCCAAGTCCGCACAACAGGGAGGAGGGCGGACTACCGTGAAGTCACGGAGCTGGCGCTCTCACGAGCTCGGCCACTGAGCGCTGGCGTGCGAGCCGACCGCGTGCGCGCTTCTTGACTTTGGTTAGCGGAATATTGCCGTTGATGGCCGCCTTCATGTTAGGCGACGCCTTGAAGGTGATGACGCGGCGCGCTTCGATCGGAACCGGCTCGCCAGTGCGTGGATTGCGACCCGCACGCTCGCGCTTGATGCGCACCAGGAACGAGCCGAAGTCATGCAGCTTAAGCGACTCTCCGGACGCGAGCGTCGCCGCCATCTCCTCGATCACAAGGTCGGTCAGGCGCTTTGCTTCCCTGCAGGACATGCCCTCGATACGGCGATGGATCGCCAACGCGATGTCCTGGCGCGTGAGCGTGCCGCGCGAACCCTCGTCGACCGACGGAGCTTCATGTTCGACCTCCCTGCTGCTGGCCCGCGCGAAGGGCTTCAGCATCTCTCCTGGATTGGCGATTGACATCAGCGCTCTGATCCTCAGTTTTGGGCCGAAGCGCAGCCTTGGGGTAGCGCTTGCCGGCCGAGGGATTGCGGCGAACTTGCATCAGAACCTGATTGTTCGGGCGCGGCGCCAGGTCCACCTTGCCCTAAGGCTTTCAACGCGATGCGCATCTTCAGGCATCGACTGTAGCCGCCGCACGTTCCAGTTTGACGCAACTTGGCGCAATATCTCGCTATTCTGCAGATTGCGTGCTAGCGCGCGGCTTTGCGCCGCTCCCGCCCTGAAGGCGCGATGCGCGGCGATTTTTTGCCCGATCGGTCCGCCGCGCCGCTGACAAGATTGCGAGAAAGATGTCCTGTTTTGATACGACTGTGCAATAAGTGGATCGTTTTGAAGACAATCTCGCCTCCCTGTTTGGAGGGTCCCGAATACCGGGCTTCGCAAGGCGATCGGCGCTGGCGCAACAAAGCTGACTGACCGATGAATAGCGTCGCCATGTCCGGTTCAGACAGTCTGCGTCATGTTATGCGAGTTGGGCGCCGAGACAGGCGGCGCGTTAACGGACCGGAGCCGAGATGATGTCGCGCCAGCCATTCGCCCTTGCTCTCATCCTGACGCTTTTCGCGTTCCCGGCGGCCGCATGGGACGATCAAGGGCGTCAGAACTGCCCGCCCTGCCGAAGCGAAAGTTTCGGCCACGGCTATGATCCGTTCGATGACGGTTCCGAGGCTTGGTTCGCGCCCAACGTCGGTTCCTGGGCAGATCACGCCGACGCCTACTACGGATACGGCGAGCGTAATTTCGGAGAGTCCGATTTCGATTAGCGCCGCCGGCGGTCGACGATCGCCGGGTACGAGTCTGCAGTTCGTCGTCAGCCGCGTCGCGCTATCCGTCGCCAGCGCCCCGCCCCTCTCGCAAGGCGACGGCGTAGAGCCTCCCGGAGCAATCCGGGAGGCTTTTTTGAGAAGCGCGCGTTAGAGCGGCTTGAGGCTGAGCGCCTTACCTTCTTTGGCGTCTCGCCGCCAAACGCCTGAAGCGTCTTTGTCGAAGCGGGCCTTATGGCCCTTGCGGGCGGTGAGCACCAGACGCCCCTGATCGAGTCCCCAGCCGACCGGATCGAAAATCACGACGCCATTGTCACGGCAGGCGGGGGCAAGCTGCGCTTTCAGGCCGGCGCGACCGCGGACGCGGGCGTCGAGCGTCAGCATGCAGCCCGTATCCTTGTCGCCCTCGCGGAGAATCGAATAGCGGCCGGCGGCGTCTCCCGGACTCGCAGCAAGCGCGAGCGGCGCCGAGGCGCCCGCGGCGGCGATAAGGCAAAACCCCAGCAAATACTGCCCTCGCCAGAAAAATATCGCCATTTGCGCCATTGCTCCCGCCCTCGTGAAAATTGTCTCAGTCTGCCTTTTTCAAGGCCGACGGCCAAGCCGATTTCGCGCTCGCCCGCGTCAAAGTGCGGCAGACGCAGCTTTTGCGTGGAAAGCCGCGTCGCGATATCAATTTGAAAGGCGCTGCGATGCGGCGAGGGAGTCAGAAGGATGGACCTAGCGTCGCTGGCTTTGGCCGAACGATCCGCGCCGCGCTACACGAGCTATCCGACCGCGCCGCATTTTTCGAAGTCGATTGGCGACGCCGAGACGCGGGCCTGGATCGCGAAGCTCGATCCTGTGGCTTCGCTCTCGCTCTATGTTCACGTGCCTTTTTGCACAGCGATCTGCGCCTACTGCGGCTGTCACACAAAGGCCGTACGTCAAGATGCGCCGCTCGAATTCTATGCGCAGACGCTCAAGAGCGAAATCGCGCTTACCGCGGAGGCGACTCGCGCGCGGCGGGTCACGAGCATTCATTGGGGCGGCGGCACCCCTGGCATTCTCGGTCCTTCGCGCTTTACTGCGATCGTTTCGGTTCTGCGCGATCATTTCGAACTCTCCGCCGAAACCGAGCACGCGATCGAGCTCGATCCGCGCATTCTCGATTCCGGCCTCGTCGAGGCGCTGGCGGCGGCGGGAGTCACGCGCGCTTCGCTCGGCGTGCAAGACTTTAACGCCCATGTGCAGGAGGCCTCCGGCCGCGTTCAGCCATACGAGACTGTCGCGCGCGCCGTGAGATTGCTGCGCGGCGCCGGGATTGCCGCAATCAATCTCGATCTGATGTATGGCCTGCCGAAACAGAGCGTTGAAGACGCGGCGCGCACCGCATCGCTTGCGGCGTCGCTTGAGCCGCAGAGGCTTGCGGTCTTCGGCTATGCCCATGTGCCCTGGTTCAAGTCGCACCAGAAGCTGATTGACGCCGCCGCGCTGCCCGGCGTCGGCGAGCGTCTGGCGCAGGCCGCCGCCGTGCGCGCCATTCTCGAAGACAAAGGATATGAGGCGATCGGGCTCGACCATTTTGCGCGGCCTCACGATCCGTTGGCGATCGCGGCGCGCGAAAAGCGGATGCGCAGAAATTTCCAAGGATATACGACCGACGCCGCCGACGCGCTGCTGCCGTTCGGCGTTTCATCGATCGGCCGTCTTCCGCAAGGCTATGTCGGCAACGCGACCGATCTTGCAGGCTGGCGGCGCGCCATAGAAGCGAAATGTTTCGCCACGACGCGTGGCGTCGCTTTCACGCGCGAGGATGTCGCCCGCGCCGATCTCATCGAACGGCTTATGTGCGATTTCGAGGTTGACCATGGCGCCGTAGCCGCCCGGCACGGCTACGCAAACGACGTTTTCGACGGCGCGCAAGCGTCGCTCGACGCGCTGATGAACGACGGCGTTGTCGACATGCAGGGCCGGCGCCTGGTCGTGACCGAGCGCGGAGAGCCGTTCGTTCGCCTTGTCGCAGCCGCCTTCGACGCCTACCTGCACAATTCGCCTGCCCGCCACTCCTCGGCGGTGTGAGCGCTTCGGCAAGGAGACGCTCATGACGCCGCTTACGCTCTTTCTCGCAAAGCTGATCGGGGCCTATGCCCTGATCATGTCCGCCTGGATGCTGGTGCGCAGGGACGTGGCGCTGCAGATGATCGAAAGCATTTCGCGCGAACCTGTCGCCATCGCCTTCATCGGCATGATACGGCTGGCGATCGGCCTCGCCATGGTGGTCGGCCATGATATTTGGACCGACGCCGCCGCTGCGCTGGTATCGCTCGTCGGGTGGCTGACGCTGATCAGCGGCGTGCTTACCCTGTTTCTGCCGCCGCAGACCGTGCGCGATATATTCGCGCGGATGGGTTACGAAAAGCGTTATCCGGTGTTCGCGCTCATTTCTTTCGCGCTCGGCGGCGCGCTGCTGATCGCTGGCTTCAGCGCCTGACGAGTCGGCGATAGCGCTTGTCCGTCGGCGTTGCGTCCGCCATCGTGACTCTCTGATTCGACTCTGCAGCCATGCCCATCTGGACGCCTGAACAGGACCAAGCGCTGATCGCGGTTGCGCGCTGGCTTGAAACGCCCGGCGCGCGACAAGTGTTCCGCTTGTTCGGATTCGCGGGAACCGGAAAATCGACGCTCGCGCGCCATCTCGCCGAACATGTCGACGGCGACGTCGCCTTTGCGGCGTTCACCGGCAAGGCGGCGCTCGTCATGCGCTCGAAGGGCTGCAAGGACGCGCGCACGATCCACAGTCTCATTTACCGCGCTACCGACACCGAGACCGAGGAGCCTTCGTTCGTTCTCAACGACGACAGCGACGCCGCACGTGCGAAACTCATCGTCATCGACGAATGCTCGATGGTCGACGAGGAGCTCGGCCGCGATCTCCTGTCCTTCGGCAAGAAAGTGCTCGTGCTCGGCGATCCGGCGCAATTGCCGCCGGTCAAGGGCGGCGGCTTCTTCACCGAAGCCGAGTCTGACGTGATGCTGAGAGATGTGCATCGGCAGGCGGCGGACAACCCGATTATCCGCCTGTCAATGGCGATCCGCGCCGGCGAGGGCGTCGAGCAGGGCGTCTTTGGAGAGACGCGAGTCGTTCGCCGCGACTCGCTAGATCCCGCGCTCGTCACCGGCGCCGATCAGGTGCTCGTCGGATTGAACAAGACTCGGCGCGCCTATAACGCGCGTCTGCGCGAACTGCGCGGCTTTACCGGCGACCTGCCGCAGTCGGGCGACAAGCTCGTCTGCTTGCGCAACAATCGCAAGAAGGGACTTCTGAACGGCGCGCTCTTTAAGGTGAAGAGCGCCGGCGTGTTGCGCCGCGGAAAGGTGAGAATGCTCGTGACGCCGGAAGACAGCGAAGGCACAAAATTCCAGCGCGTCGCCGTCATTCCGCAACTGTTCGGCGCCGACAGCGACGTCCCTTATGCGCTTCGTAAGGACTCGGACGAGTTTGATTTCGGCTACGCGCTTACCGTCCACAAGGCCCAAGGGTCGCAATGGGACGACGTGACGCTATTCGATGAGTCCTTCGCCTTTCGCGAACATCGGTCGCGTTGGCTTTACACAGGCGTGACGCGGGCGGCGAAAAAGCTGACGCTTGTCATTTAGTTCTGTAGATCGCCCAAGCGACGCGAAGCTTGGGACTTATTTTCCCCAGGCGTCGATGGCGTCAGCGAAGACGCGCTCGCCCGACGGGCCTTTTTCCATGTTAATCGTCGCCGCGCGACCGTCCGCTAGCTGCATCGGCAGATCCAACGCGGAGAGCGATCGCAACAGAAGAATGTTGCGCGACTCGTGATCGCCGCGCATCAGCCCGATGAGGAAATTGTTTTCGGTGATCGGCACGGGAATGCCGACGACCTTCTCTCCCGACTGCGCATCGGAGCGTCGCATCTGAATCGGGCCGATAGCCTTGACGCCGCCGATAGCGCTGCCTGGCGCCACGGTGAATGAGACGTTGATCGTGTGCGACGCGGAAAGCGCCGCGTCGGTATTCTTTCGAAACAGCAGCGTCATCTTCAGCTTCGCATCGGGGATGTCAATGTCGCCGCGAATGGCCGATCCGACCGGTTCCCCAGGTCCGCCGACGTTCTCAAGGCGCCAGACGACAGAGCCATTATAAATCTTGTCGACCTTGGTTGGTTCGGCTAGCGAGCCGACCCACATTTCCGCCTTCTGCGCGACCGGCACGGATGGGCTGCGCGAGGGAGGCCTGGCCGCGACTCCCTCGCCTCCGACGCGATCGTTGATCTTGCCGTTTTCAGGCGCGCTGGAAGCCGACCGCTCCGGTTTGAGTTTGGCTAGATCCTCAGGCTGTTCGCGAAGTTGCCAGGCGAGCGTTCCGACGATCGCCACGAGCGCAACGACAACGCCGGCGATGGATAGGGTTAAGCGCAGCGATCGTTTCGGCTTCGGCGCGGGCGGCAGCGGCGCGGGCGGCCGCTGGTATTCGCGCGACGGGACGTCGCCTCCGCTCGCGATGGAGGAATAAGGCGTGTCGCGCCATTTCGACTCTTCGTTTTCGGCCGCCGCGCGCGCGGCAGGTTTTGCACCCGCAATCGAACGCGCCGCGCGCTGCGGCGCAGACACATCAGCGCCGGATTGAGGCGCTTGCGCGTGCTTTGCGGCGCTCTCAGCTTCGACTCGCTCAATCGCTTCTTCGAGCGCGCGGCCTTCGGCGGCGATGTCCGCTTCCGCGACCGGCGGCTGGATGCCGCGCAACTGGTTGAACAGCGCTTTGCGGGCGCGTTCGTAGACCGCTCGGCGCGCGTCCGGCGTGGATTGCGGCAGAGCGGCCACCGCCCGCGCGATCAGAGATTGGTAGTCTGCCATGTCAGTTTATGAGCATTTCCGGCATTGGGCGTCAATCCTGGCGCCGCCAGAGTCCAGGAAAATCGGGGGATTCTGAGGCGCCCCGCGCGCGCGACGGGCGCGGGCCTCGGCTGGCGGTCAGTCGATGCGCTCGTGCCGCGCCATGCGGATTCGCCCTAACATTACGCACAAAAGAAAATATCGTCGCTGCGCAAGCCGCAATGTGTTGATGGCGCGCAGACGCGCGCATCGCGCGCATTGCAACGCCGAAGCGGGCTCAGCGCTGGCGAAATGGCGGTTCGAATTGCGCCGGCTCGCGATCATTCGGCGCGGCGATCAGCCAGTAGATTGCCCCCGACAACGCGCCGGTGAGAAAAAACAGTAAAGCGATGCGAAGCTCGAGCGGACTCGCGTCGCCGGCGCGGTCAAGTCCCTTTCCTGCGCGGGCGATCCACGGAGATGCGCCGGCAAATATCGCAGTCACGCCCGAATACCAGAGCAGCGAGCGGGCGCCGGCGATCTCGCCGATCAACGCCGCGACCGCGAGAGGCGCAACGCAGGTGGCGATGATGATCGCCCAAATGATGAATCCAAATTTCGCCACAGGATCGCTCAATCCGCCGGCGCTCATATCTTCTTCAATGTAGGCGAATGCGCCGGACAGCGCCGCTTCGAAACCCGCTTGCCGCGTCGCCGGGTCCAAGAGCGCCGACACGAGTAGAAAAATGGCGCCCACGCCGACGGCGACGACGAAGCCGAAAGCCATGACGAGGATTCGGCGAATCATTGGAGCTCTCTCTCGGACGCGCGCAACCTATGGTTCGAGCACCGAATCCCAATAGAGGTAGTCCATCCAGCTTTCGTGCAGATAATTGGGCGGAAACAGCCGGCCGTTGCGATGCAGATCGGCGATCGAAGGCTGATAAGGCGCCTGCGCCGGCGACATATGCGCTTCATACGGAAGGCGGTCGCCCTTGCGCAAATTGCAGGGCGAACACGCCGCGACGACGTTTTCCCACGTCGTCGCGCCTCCCTTCGATCGTGGAATGACGTGGTCGAACGTCAGTTCTTCATGTTCGCCGCAATATTGGCAGGTGAAGCGATCGCGCAGGAAAACATTGAATCGCGTAAATGCCGGCTGCCGAGTGGGCCGCACATATTCCTTCAGCGACACCACCGATGGCAGACGCATTTCGAAGCTCGGGCTTTTTACCGTCCTGTCGTATTCCGAGACGATGTTGACGCGATCGAGGAACACGGCCTTGATCGCGTCCTGCCAGCCCCACAGAGAAAGCGGATAGTAGCTCAGCGGCCTGTAGTCGGCGTTGAGCACAAGCGCGGGACACGCCTGCGGCGAGACAGTCTGTTGACGAAAGTGAACAGTCACCCTGGCTGCCTCTCCAGTTGAGAAGGGGCTCGCGGACCGCGCCAAGGTCCAGCCCTTTGCGATGACGCATATTTTACAGGCACGACGACAGGGTTGTGAAGGCGCCGCGAAATGGCCGGGCCTCGGGGTCGGGCCCCTCGGTTCAATGCCATAAATGTTCGCCACATAGTAGTCGTGGCATAATCCGCTCAGATTGAACGTAATAATCAGATTTCGTCTTTGCGCCTATCAGCGTTCAACTATATCCAGAAGCGCATTATTGGCTTGTGCTTTGCTGCCTGGAGGTTGGATGGCGCCTCGAAAACCACGAAATTAGTCCAATCCGACCCATGGCGCCCAAGCGGGCGCTTGCCGACCGCCGCCGCCCTGGCGCCTACTGCGGAGGTGATTCGCCTTCTTCACACTGCCGATTGGCATCTGGGCGCGACGCTGCAGGGCTGGTCGCGTGAAGCAGAGCATCGCGCCGCTCTGGCGCAACTGGTCGCCATCGCGAAGGATCGGGCGGTCGACGCGATCATCGTGGCGGGCGACGTTTTCGACAGTCTCAACCCTTCCGCCGACGCCCAGCGGCTGCTCTACGACACCTTGCGCGACCTGCGCGCCGCCTGTCCGCATGCGCGGATCGCGCTCGTCGCCGGCAATCATGATCCTGCGGCGCGGCTCGAAGCGCCGCGCGCATTGTTCGAGATGGCGGACGTGGTTTCGATCGGCGCCTTCGCGCGCCGCGACGGCGCCTTCGACGCGCGCGCGCATCTCTCGCCAATCCGGGACGCGACGGGCCGCGTCGGCGCGCATTTGCTCGCGCTGCCCTATCCACGCGCGGCGGATTTGCCTGTCGCCTGCGAAGGCGCCGACGGCGCCGTGCGCGAGGCATATCGCGAGGCGGTCGAAAGCGCACGGCGCGAAATCGGCATGGCGCCGCTCATCGTCACCGGCCATCTTCATGTCGCCGGCGGGCTCGAATCGGAAGGCTCCGAACGACGGATCTTCGTCGGCGGCGAACATGCGGTTGCGCCCGACGTCTTCTCGGCGGATGTCGCTTATGTCGCGCTCGGCCATCTGCATCGTCCGCAATCTGTCGGCCGCGACACGATCCGCTATTCCGGCTCGCTCATTCCGATGTCGAAGACCGAAATCGACTATGCGCATGGCGTCAGCATCGTCGACATTGACGATTCCGGCACCGTCGCTGTTGAACATGCGCCCTTCAGCCGCGCCGTGAGACATTTGCGGGCGCCAGCGAAGGGCGCGCTATCGATCGCCGAACTCGAGCCGGCGCTGCAAACGCTCGATCTCGACGATTCGGCGCCGATGGAGAGCTGGCCTTTCGTCCATCTCGCCATCAAAGTCGACGGTCCGGCGGTCGGCGTGAAAGCCGAGGTCGACGCGATTTGCGAGAAATTTGCCCTGCGCGTGGTGTCGATGACCGTCGAGCGGCCGCAATCGCTGGCGCCACCGGCGGCGGCGGCGCTGCGCCTTGTGGAACGCAGGCCCGCCGATTTGTTTCGCGAAGCCTTTGAGCAAACCCACGGCGTCGCGCCGACGGACGGCCATTTCGACTGTTTCGAGCGCCTTCTGCAGGAGGCGTGACATTGCGCATTCTGGCGATCAGAGGGGCCAACCTCGCCAGTCTCGCCGACGCGTTCGCCATCGACTTCCAACGCGAGCCGTTGCGCTCGGCGGGGCTCTTCGCCATTACCGGGGAAACCGGCGCCGGCAAATCGACGATTCTCGACGCGATCTGTCTTGCGCTCTACGACAAATTTCCTCGCGTCGCCGCGGCCGCCGCGAGCGAAGGCGCGCCGGACCCCTCCGGAGAGACGCTGGGCGCGGCCGACCCCCGGGCGATTCTTCGTCGGGGCGCCGGCCGCGGTTTCGCCGAAGCGGATTTCATCGGCAGGGACGGGGTTCGCTATCGGGCGCGCTGCGACCTGCAGCGCGCGCGCGGCAGAGCAGCGGGCGCGTTGCAGAAGCGCGGACGGTCGCTCTGGCGCATCGATGACGCCGGCGAAATCGTCGCGGCGATCGAGAGCGGGATCGAGCCCGTCAACGCCCGTATCGTCGAACTGACCGATCTCACCTTCGATCAGTTTCGCCGAACGGCGCTTCTGGCGCAGGGCGAATTCGACGCCTTTCTGCGCGCCGACGCCAGGGAGCGCGCCGAGCTCCTCGAAAAGATCACTGGCGCCGAAATCTATGGCCTGCTGTCGAAGCGCGCCTTCGAGCGGGCGCGCGAGGCGCAGCAGGCGGCGACCATCGTCGAACGCCGCCGCGCCGAGATCGGCGTGATGTCGGAAGACGAGCGCGTCGAGATCGACGCCGAAGCGGCAGCGGCTGACGCCGAACGCGCCGAAGTCGCCACAATACGCGCCGAAACGCTGGAGGCGCTCGGCAGGCTCGATGCGCTGGAGCAGGCGCAAGTGAAGCTGGCGCAAGCGATATCGGCGCGCGAAGAGGCTTTGCGCGCATTCGAGAAGTTGTCGCCGGAGCGCCAGACGCTTGCGGCGCTGGCGCTCGTTGAGCCGCTGCGCGGCCCACGCGATGACATGCGACGCGCCGAGCAAGCAGAAGAACAGACGACCCGCGCCGCCGTAGAAGCCAAAGCGCAGGCGGGCGTGGCGCAGGAGGCTTTCGCCGCTCATGAAGTTCAAGCGCGATCGGCCGCGCAGGCCTGCGCCGCGGCGGAAACCGACGTCGCTCGTTTGGCGCCGATTTGGAACGAAGCGGCGGCTCTGGACGCGCGCATCGCCAATTTGGCGATCGAGGAAGAGAAGGCGCACAGCATCGCTCAGGACGCGGCATCCCGCGCGACGGAGAAGCGCGCCGATCGCGCCGCTGCGATCGAGCGGCTCGCCGATGTTCGACGCGAGAAGGAAATGGCGATCGCCGATCTCGCGCGCCTCGCGCCGGCCCGCCCGCTCATCGAACGCTGGCAAGAGATCGAGGAATGGCTGACCAAGCGAGGCGAGCTTTTGCACGCCAGGCGCGCATGCGACAGCGCGCTGGCGTTGGCCGTCGCCGAACTTGGCCGCGGCGAAGCGACGCTTGCTGAATTCGAGTCTCGCGATGCGAAGGATCGAGCGGCGAGCGAGAAACTGACGACGCAGATCGACGAGAGCGATCGCGCGCTTCTCGCGCTCGATGAGCCGGCTTCCCACGCGCGTGGGGATATGCTCTCGCGCGCGGCGGAACTTATCGATCGCTTGCGCGGGCAGGCGCGCGCTTGTGCCGAGGCCGAAGTCGCAATGGCGGCGGCGCGGCAAGAGCTTGCGCGCAGCCGGCAGGACGAAGCCGCGTGTCGACAGAACCTCGAGGAATTGCGCGCGCGCCGCGCGCAGCATGTGGCGCATAGCGCCGACGCCGAGCGCCTGGGCGAACTGGCCGACGCTGCGGCTGATCCCCATGCGCTGCGATTGCGCGCGGCGCTAAGCGACGATGCGCCTTGCCCGGTTTGCGGCGCACGCAAACATCCTTTCGCCGAAACGCATGATGCAGCGAACGCATTGATCGAAACATTGCGCGCGCGGCGAGACGAAGCGCGGCGAGCGCTCAGCAGCTTGGATGAGGAGACTGTCGCGTTGAGTGCCCGCGCCGCGCAGGCGATGGCGGCGCACCAGGATGCATCGCGTCGCGCAGCGGAAGCGGAAGCGGCGCGTGCGCGCGCCGAGGCCGAATACGCGTCGGGTTTCGGCGACGATCGCGCAAGAAACGTCGTTCCCGAATTTGCGCCGCCGGCGTCGATCGTATCGGCCTCGGGGCGACTGGACGTGTTGGCGAAAGAGGTCGCATCTGCGCGCGACGCCGTTGCGCAAAAGCTTGTTGTTGCGCGCCGGTTGCGCGAGGAGCGCGATCGGCTGCGCGGCGCGCGAGAGGCGAAGCGTCAGGCGCTCGACGCGCGTCAGGAGGAGCGCGCCGGGCTTTCCAAATCGCTCGAATCGGCGCGCGAAACGCGGGCGCGCGCCGAAGCGGAACGCTCAGCGCTTATCGAGCGGCTGGAGTCGATCGATCGCGCGCTTGCGCCATATCTGCGGCTCTGTGATCTCTCAGCCGTCGATGTCGACCGCGACGCCGGATCGGCGCGTCGCCTTCTCGAAGCGGCTGGCGCGCGTTATCGGCAGGCGTTGGCGCGATCCGATGACCTCGCCGAAGTCGTCGCCGCGGTCAGTCTCAAGGCTGAGCGCCACTGCGCGGAGGCGGACGGCGCTTGCGGCCGCGAAGCCGACGCCAAGGCCGATCATGAGGCGCGCGCAAAGAGTCTCGCTGTTGCGCGTGGCGAACGCGCGCGGCTTCTGGAGGGAGAAGCGACGGCCGCGCATCGCGCGCGCGTCGAAGATCGCCGGCGGGCGGCTGTCGAAGCGCGCGATGCGGCGCGCGAACGACTCGCCGAAGCCCAGCAGGCAAGGAGCGCCTGCGAGGCGCGTTGCACGCATTTGTTGGGCGCAGCGCAGGAGGCGGCGATCGACGCCGAGGAGGCGCGCGCGGCCTATGCAGCGGCGCTCGAGGCGGCTGGCTTCGACAACGCCTCAGCATCGCCGCTCCTCGACCTCTCGCGCGACGAGCAGGCGAAGCTGAGTCTCGCCGTCCGGGCCGTTGAGGCGGAGCGCGCCGCGGCAGAGGCTGCGGTCAGAGCGCGGCAGGTCGATCTCGACGAAGCGCGCGCCGCCGCGCCAGCCGACACGTCGCGGGCGGCGCTCGCCGCTCTGGAGGCCGACATCGCCACCCGCCTCGACGAATTGTCGGGCCGGCTCGGGGCCTTGCGCGAGCGCCGCGCGAGAGACGATGAGGCGCGCGAGCGCGCCGCCGCGCTCGGCGAGGAGCTCGAAAAAGCGCGCGGCAACGCCAAGCTCTGGAACGAAGTCAGCGAAGCGATCGGTTCGGCGAGCGGCGACAAATTTCGCCGCTTCGCCCAGGCCGCGACGCTGGAGCATCTCGTCAGCCTCGCCAATCAGAGCCTGAAGCTGCTGGCGCCGCGTTACGCGTTGGAGCGCTCCGCCGACGCTGGCTCGCTCGGGCTTCAAATCGTTGATCGCGATCTTGGCGACGAGCGCCGCTCGACGCGTTCGCTTTCAGGCGGAGAGCGCTTCCTTGCGTCGCTTGCGTTGGCTTTGGCGCTGGCCGGACTCGAAGGACGCAATTCCTTTGTCGACACGCTGTTTATTGACGAAGGTTTCGGCGCGCTGGATTCGGCGACCCTCGATGTCGCCATCGACGCGCTGGAGACGCTGCAGGGGCAGGGCAGGCGCGTGGGGGTGATCAGCCACGTCGAATCCCTGCAGCAGCGGATCGCGACGAAAATCTGCGTCGAGCGCCGCGGCGGCGGGGCGAGCGTGGTCCGACTTCGCGCGCCTCGTGACGCGTGAAGTATACGCCCTTCGCCAACCCCTGAAAGTAGCAGCCGATCGATTCTTGCCGCATGGAAGAGGCGCGTCGAAAGAGCAGCAAATGTGTGGCGATGCATTCAGAAAAAAGTCTAGCTGTGGCGGCAAAGCCACAAAAAACAATGTTTAGGCGCAAGAACTGTGGCGCTGGCGCCACATCTTGAGGTCCTTGCTACGTCACATTCCTGCACGGACAAAGTTTGTCACCGCTCTGTCATCCAGCGTCGGCTTCACTGTCGCCCGAAAGTTAACCGGGGAATTAAACCTATGAAACTTCGAGTGGGACAACGCGCGCTCGCCATCGCGGCGTTCGGCTTGTATATGACGGCTTCGGCCGCTCCGGCCGCGGCCGACACCGCGTCCGAAATTCGCGCGCTAAAGGCGCGCCTGTCGAAGCTTGAAGCCGATGAAGCCCGCGCGAGGCGAGAGGCCAAGGTCGTGCACGCGGCCCTTCCGGCCGACAAGGGTCCCCCTCCGCCGCCCCCGCCGCTGCACTGGTACGAAAGACTCAGTCTGCGCGGCTATACGCAGATGCGCTATAACGACATTCTGAGCGGCGGTCCCTACTGGTACGACGTCAGAACGACGAACGACCGTTCGGTCGGCGACCGACAAAACTTCTTCATCCGTCGCGCGCGCATCATTCTGAGCGGCGATGTCTCCGACCATCTCTATCTCTACTTCCAGAACGACTTCGCGAGTTCTCCTCCGAATGCAAATTCGACTTCGCCGACCTTCGCCGCTTACGCCAACCCAGCCGCTCAGGCCGTCTACTATTTCTACAATCCATTGTTCGCCTATCCGGGCTATAATCAAGTAGGCAGTTACGCGAACGCCCCCGGCAACTTTGCGCAAATTCGCGACCTCTATGCCGACATCTACTTCGACAAGGACAAGGAATTCCGCGTCCGCGCCGGCCAGTCGAAAATTCCGTACGGCTTCGAGAACTTGCAGTCGTCGCAAAATCGTCTGGCGCTTGATCGCGCCGATGCGATCAACACCTGCTGCAAGGACGAACGCGACCTCGGCCTGTTCTTCTATTATACGCCCAAGGAAATGCGGCATCTCTTCCGCGACCTCGTCAAGAACAATCTGAAAGGCTCGGGCGATTACGGCATGGTCGGCTTCGGCGTTTATAACGGCCAAGGCGCCAACCGTATCGAACTCAACAAAGGCACGCATATCGTCGCGCGCTTCACTTATCCCTACGTCTTCGAAAACGGCCAGGTGGTGGAAGCGAGCGTCCAGGGTTACACGGGACGCTTCGTGCCTTATACGCAGGCGATCAGGCCCTCTTTCGGCATGGCGACAAACTGGGCGGGCTTTATTCCGCTAAACACGCCGTACACCAATATCGGATCCGGTTTTGTTCCCTATGTGAATGGCCCCGGATGGAACAACGTCGGCAACTTCCAGTATACTCAATATGGCGCGTTCAATACTTGGGGACCGGTCGTGGCCAATGGCGGTCAGGGCATTCGCGACTCGCGCGTCGCGGTCACCGGCGTGATCTATCCGCAGCCCTTCGGTCTTCGGGCCGAATGGAACTGGGGCGTCGGGCCGCAGCTCAATGCGTCGCAGACGGCGATCGAGGCGAGAAGCCTGAGAGGCGGCTATGTCGAAGCCACCTACAAATATGAGGACAAGGAGTTCGGCACCGGCGTCTATTTCCCCTTCGTCAAATGGCAATACTACAACGGCGGGTTCAAATTCGATAACAACGCGCCGAACGGCCGTGTGTACGAATGGGACGTCGGCATCGAGTATCAGCCCTTGCCGGAGGTTGAATTCACGGCGATCTACTCTCGCATGGACCGCACCAATACGGTCGCAGCGCCCTATCGGCAGTTCCAGGCGGATCTGCTGAGAATGCAGTTGCAGTGGAACTACTGATCGTTTAGTCGGTTCTATTTCGTCGAACGCCTCCGGTCTTGACCGGAGGCGTTCGCGCGACTTTCGCAATTTTCGTTTCCTCGTCTAATGGCGAACAGGACCTTTGAAGGCCTTTTACAATGGGCTCGGCGCGAGGATTCGAATGATGAAGCTGACTGCGACGATTGCCTTGTTCTTCATGTTCGCGTGGGCTGGGCCGGCGCTTGCTGATGACTATGAGAACGCCGTCAGCGCAACGCGACGCGGAGATTTCGCCGACGCCTTCAAATTCCTGAAACCGCTCGCCGACAAGGGCGATGCGCGCGCGCAAGGCGACCTTGGCGCAATGTATCTCACTGGCAAGGGAGTCGCCGCCAATCCCAAGGAAGCCTTGAAATGGCTGCGATTGGCCGCCGATCACGGAAACGCCTCTGCGCAGTTCAATCTCGGCACCATGTATCTCGAAGGACAGGTGGTGATGAGAGATTACAAGGAGGCGATGAAGTGGAACTTGCTGGCGGCGGGTCAGGGACTGGCCGCGGCGCAGGTGAACATCGCCTCGATGTTTTATGACGGCGTCGGCGTCTCCCAGGACTACAAGGAAGCGGCCAAATGGTTGCGACTGGCGGCGGAGCAAGGCGACGCCGACGCTCAGCTGAATCTCGGCAACATGTATGTCGCCGGACAGGGCGTCGAACGCGATCTGCTGCGCGGCTTCATGTGGACGCAGCTCGCGACGGAGACGCTCGCAATGGGCGACGCCGAAAAGAAAGCGGTGCGCGACATGTCGCTAAAATCATTGTCGCCGGAGCAGGTCGCCAAGGCTCAAGCCATGGTCGCTCGATGTAAGGAAACGAAATTCAAGAACTGCGACTGAGCCACTCGGTAATGCTCCGACCGACGCGCGTCACCGCTCTATGAACACTGGTGCGATTTGTTTTGGTCGTTCGCTGTCAAGCTCGCAGGCTTTGATCCTACGAGCGGGTGATCGACGAGGACTGTTTCAGCCCCGTTCAGCCAAGTCCGCCACCACGCCCTTTCGGCGATAAGCTTTGCGAGTGGTCCCGCATTCCCATCTTAGCAAGACTGAAGCGCCAGGGGCCGGCTGCAAAGCCCGCTGAGTCCAAGGCCCGCCGGGCTTTTCTTTTCGCGTCCGCGGATGCTATGGTCTTCTGCAATTGCTATCCGCCGGAAGGGAGCGTTGGACTTCGCCGATGAGGTCGCTCGTGACGACGCTCCGGCGCCTTGTCGGGCGTCCGTTCCCCCGGCGCCACGGGTCGAGAACGCGCATGAACCGTTATGACCGCCAGCCTCAGCCTGCTGAAGAGGCCGTCGTCGAATATCTCGATGGCGAATATCGCGTGCGCAAGCCGGGCGCCTATGTCCGCTGCGCGGTCACCGGAGAACCGATCCCGCTCGAGGATCTGCGCTACTGGAACGTCGATCTGCAGGAGGCCTACAGCGGGCCGCACGCCAAGCTGATGCGTCTTGGCGTCAAGAAGCCGGACTAGCGGCGCGCATGGCGCGCTTCGTCGCCCGGCTCGAGCAGCCCGCGAAGCGCATCGTCCAGAACGGCGGCGTCATCGAATACGAGAGTGACGGGCAGCGCATCGGCGCCGAGCGTCGCAAGCCGATCGCCCATTCGCGTCGCGTCCTTTTCCGTCGTAACGAGGCGCGCGCCATGCGCTTGCCGCAGCCTCGACAGCGTTGCGTAATCTCGCTCGGCGAACCGGCAGTGATCGTCGAACGAAAGCCGCACCGCGACCTCCGCGCCGCATTTTTCCAACAGGTTGAAAAACTTCTCGGGCCGGGCGATGGCGGCGAAGGCCACGACGCGCGCGCCTCTTATCGCATCAGCGGCGTCGGGTTCTGGCGCCAAATGCGCGGCGACGACGCGCTTGTTGACGCGTGCGGCGATGTCGCGCCCGCGCGCGCCGTCGCCGATGACGACCAGCATGTCCGCCGCCGCAAGCTGCGCGTCGAGCGGCGCCCGCAAAGGCCCGGCGGGCATGCATCGGCCGTTGCCCGCGCCATAGTCCGCGTCGACTGCGATGAGCGTCAGGTCGGGCGCGATGCGACGGCTGTGAAAGCCGTCGTCGAGAATGACCACACTTGCGCCGAGGCGCTCCGCCAGAGCTGCGCTGGCGATGCGATCGACGCCGACAATCGTTGGCGCGACGCGCGCAAGCAGCAGCGCCTCGTCGCCGACGTCGTCCGCGTCGTGACGATTGAGGTCGACGGCAAAGGGAGACCGCCCGCCGTCACTGCGGCGATAGCCCCGCGTGAGAAGGGCAGGGCGTTCTCCCGCCGCCTTGAGACGTTGCGCGATGGCGATCGCGAGAGGCGTCTTGCCGTCGCCGCCCGCAGTCAGTCCGCCCACGACGATCGCCGGCAAATTGGCGCGCGGCGCCTCGCGCGCGAGCCGTCTGCGGGCGACGCCGCCAAAGAGGGCGCCGAGCGGCGAAAAAAGTCGCGCCGCCGCCCCGTCGTCGCGCCAGAAGCCGGGCGCGCGCATCTTATTGAGCGCGAGGGCGCGCGACGTTCATCGCTGGGCGACCGCCATTTGCGCGAGATAGGGCTCGACGGCGTTCATGATCCCGCGCGAGGCGCCGCCCAGTCTCTCGACCGTTTCCGCTGCGGCGCGCCCCATCTTGCGCATGCGCGCCGGTTCCGAGAGCAGATAATCCGCGGCCCGCGCCACCGATACTGCGTCCGAGGCGCGCGCAGCCGCCTTTGCAGCGGCGAACTCGGCGTAAACTTCCGTGAAGTTTTCGACATAGGGGCCGTGAAGAATCGCGCAGCCGAGCTTCGCCGCCTCGATCGGATTTTGTCCGCCGCCGCCGGGCAGCAGCGAGTTGCCCATCAGGACGACTCCGACGCTTCGGAAAACGAGGCCGAGTTCGCCGACGCTGTCGACGACATAGACGTCGACGTCGCGTCGCGGCTCAGGCTCCTGCGAACGCAAGGCCGCGCTCAATCCTCTGGCGCGCGCGGCTTCGACGATCTCGGCGCCGCGCTCGCGGTGACGCGGCGCGATGATCGTCAGTAGCGACGGCGTTTTTGCGGTCATTTCGACATGCGCGTCGAGCACAATGTCTTCTTCGCCGGCATGGGTCGAGACCGCCGCCCAGGCCGGCCGCGCGCCGATCGCGGCGTTGAACTCGGCAAGTCTCGCAGAATCCGCGGGCGGCGGCGGCACGTCGAATTTGAGATTGCCGGCGATGCGCACGCAACGCGCGCCGAGCGCCAGGAACCGGGCGGCATTGTCCGAATCCTGCGCGAGGCAGAGATCGACGGCGCCGAAAACGGATTTCGCCGCGCCCGGAATGGCGCGCCAGCGTTCGGCGGATCGACGCGAGATGCGGGCGTTGGCGAGAACCAGCGGCGCGCCGCGCGCGCATACCGCGGCGACGATGTTGGGCCAAAGCTCCGACTCGGCGAAGACCGCGATGTCCGGACGCCAATGGTCGAGAAACCGTTCGACAAATTTGGGCGCGTCAAGCGGCGCATATTGGTGGAACGCCCCCGCCGGCAAGCGCGCGCTGAGAACCTTCGCGGAAGAGACGGTGCCGCTTGTGACGAGCACGTCCAGTCCGCGCTGAATGAAACGGTCGATCAGGGGCAGCAGCGACAGTGTTTCGCCGAGGCTCGCGCCGTGCAGCCAGACAAGGCGTCCGCGCGGGCGGGGGCGATGTGACTCGCCCATGCGTTCAGCCAGTCGCTCGGGATCTTCCTTGCCTCGTCTTGCGCGCCAGTTGAGCAGAGCGCTGGCGAAGGGAGTCGCCGCGATCGTCGCGAGCCGGTACAGTTTCAGAAGCGACATGTTTCCTGTCTGTTAAGGCTCCCGGTCCGCATCGGCCGTCTGACCGCGTCTTCTCCGCGCGAGTCGGGCCATCTCCGGAACCATGATTCTATCGCCCGGCAAAACGGCAAATTTTGGAAGCGATTATAGCTCCTCCACGTCGGGATCGAGCAGCCGATAAAGGTGCACCACGAAATAACGCATGTGCGCGTTGTCGACTGTGGACTGGGCTTTCGCTTTCCACGCCGCGAGTGCGCTGGCGTTGTCCGGATAAATGCCCACGATGTCGAGCTTGCCCGGATCGCGGAAGGCGACGCCGTCAAGCGTCTCCAACTCGCCGCCAAATACAAGATGCAACAGCTGCTTTTCTTTCTTCGCCGAGGTTGCTTGGGTTGTCTTGTTCATAATTTTCCTTCTAGCGCCTGCCGCGCCAGCGCGAGGCTCTGATCGAACAGCGATCTCGGCGCCGCGATGAGCATGTCGCGGGCGAGCGAGGCGCGATTATAGGTGAGCGCAACCCCCTCAGGCTCGCTGAGCATGGCGCCCGCCTCTGCGAGGAGAACGTCGGCGGCGGCGATGTCCCAGTCGCGCGCA
>NZ_JAKFWS010000026.1 GCF_021731785.1 Methylocystis sp. | reverse complement strand
AGGAGCATCCGCGCGCGTTCGACCCGGCTCGCCGGTTCTGTCCGCGAACGCGCAAGCCTCATTAACTCCGCCAGGTCGCTCTCCGTAAACGCCAACTCGATCACTCGACGTGGAGCCGCCATGATCAACCTATCTCGTTCAGCAAATCGCTGAACAAGTGTATAAACGCAGCAGTGCTCCGACGGAATCCACCGCATATGAGCGGATTCAAGGAATCTGAGCACTAGGGACTCGCGGGCGCGAGCCTCTTATATGAAATTCGGCCGATCCGTTTGCTCGGAGAGTGTCATTCCCGGCAGGCCGAAGGCCTGACCGGGAATCCAGAGTCACAACAAGGATCAGCGATGTCGCTCTGGATCGTGCGCATTGCGCGCGTCGGGAATGACATCCGCGCCCGTTCAAACGGTTTCGTATTACTCACTTCGTCATGAAGACGTCCTTGCGCGGGAATTTCTCGAACACCGCTGGGTCCTGACCGAAATTCGTCGCGAGAATGTCGGTCGGATTGCCGGCGATCCATTGCGATAGATCGATCGTCTGATAATGGGCGTTGTTGAAGACGATGAGCACGCGCACCGTGTCGGTCCCGACATTTTCCAGCGAATGACCCATGCCCTGTGGAATATAGCCGACGTCGCCCTTCGACAGAGTCTCCTGGCGCCAGCGCCCTTTTGACCCAAAGAGCGTGACGCACAACTGGCCGCTCAGCACATATTGCCATTCGGAAGCGTTCGGATGCCAATGCAGTTCGCGAAGCGCGCCCGGCTCCATTTCGAGAACGACGCCGGTCATCGTCGTCGAAATCGGGAATTGCGATCCGTCGACGCGCCATTCGATTCCACCCGAAAACGTCTCGAAGGGCTTCTGCGAGAGAAGGCTGTATTTATGGGTGAGCGGCGGCGGCTTCCAGCCCTGCAGCGGTCGCGTGGGGGTCTCCGGCGGCATGTTTCCCCTGGCGAAATAGACTTCTTGCTTCGGGAAGCTGTCGAAGGTCGACGCCGGAACGCCGAAATTTTTCGCGAGCAGCTCCTTGGGCGCGTGGCCGATCCAGTCGCTGATGCTGAATGTGCCGAATTCGGAGAAATAGCCGTTGTCGAAGACGAGAACGAAATGGCACAGGTCCTTCCCCAGCGTTTCGATGACATGGCCATGGCCGCGGGGAAAATACCAAAGATCGCCGGGTTCGAAATCATTGGTCTCGGAGCAGCCCGCCGGGTCGATGACGGTGGTGCGCACCCGCCCCTCGGTGACGAAACCCCATTCGGCCGCGGTCGCGTGCCAATGCAGCTCGCGCATGACGCCCTGTTCCATGCGCATCGAGACGCCGGCGATATCCTTCGAGATCGGCAATTGGGCGACGGTCGCCTCCTTGCCGTAGCTCGCGCCGTCGACGCGCCCTGCCGATTTTTCGAGCTCGAACTTAAACGTCGGCAGCTCGGCGCCCGAGGTCGCCGGATCGGGGACGTTGTTGTGAAAGCTCGGATGTCCGCCTTCCGAGCTGATCGGGATCGTTAATTGGAACATTTACAAGCCCCGCTTCTAGACCTGGACCGAAAAGGATCGCGCCAGCGTATGACAAACGCAACTGACTGATTTGCATAGTAACGGCCAAACTTCGGCGCCACGCTGGCGTTCGGCGCGCTCGATCAATGTACGCGATTCGGCCCCGCCTGAAATTTTGTGCCCGAGAATTTACATTGGTGACAAAGGAACGCCCTAAGGCGAAAACCTCTCGCGGAGCACCCCATGTCCGGCCGTCGCCGGCGCCGCCAAGGAGAACAATGTGACGCCAGCGACGACGGCCGAGACGCCTGTTCCGCAGCGCGGCGATATGCGCCGGTCGGTGCATGTGCCCGAAGGCGGCGCATTTTTGCGGCGTCTCTTCATCTTTCTTGGTCCCGGCTATCTTGTCGCCACAGGCTATATGGACCCCGGCAATTGGGCGACGGCGCTGGCGGGCGGCTCGAAATTCGGCACCGCGCTGCTGTTTGTCGCCGTGCTTTCCAGCCTGATGGCGATCGTGCTCCAGTCACTTGCGGCGCGGCTTGGCGTCGGCGCGGAGCTGGATCTCGCGCAGGCTTGCCGGCGACATTATCCCTTTCCGGCCGCGGTCGGGCTCTGGCTCCTGGCCGAAGTCGGCATATTCGCGACCGATCTCGCGGAAGTGATCGGCACCGCCATCGGCCTGCAATTGCTGTTCGGCCTGCCGCTCGCGGTCGGCATTCTCATCACCGTGCTCGACACTTTTCTGGTGCTCGCGTTGGAGCGCGTCGGATTCCGCAAGATCGAGCTTTTCGTCGTGGCGATGCTGGCGCTGATCACCCTGTCCTTCACCGCCCAGCTTATCATGGCGCGTCCTGATTTCGCCCAGGTCGCGCAAGGGCTCATCCCGACGCGCCATTTTTTCACCGATCCCGAGATGCTCTACATCGGACTGGGCATCCTTGGCGCGACGGTGATGCCGCATAACCTCTTTCTGCACTCCTTCGTCGTGCAGACCCGCGCCGTGGCCGAGCCGCTCGAAAAGAAGCGCGAGGCTATTCGCTTCGCGGTGATCGACAGCACGCTGGCGCTGTTTCTCGCATTGTTCATCAACGGCGCGATACTGGTTCTCGCGGCGGCGGTCTTTCACGCGAGCGGGCATACCCAGGTCGCGGAGCTTGGCGAAGCTTACAGGCTGATCGCGCCGCTGCTCGGACAACCGATCGCGGCGACGCTTTTCGCCGTGGCGCTGATCGCCTGCGGATTGAACTCCACGGTGACCGCTACCCTCACCGGTCAGATCGTGATGGAAGGATTCGTGCGGCTGCGGATGAAGCCGGCGATGCGGCGCCTCATCACCCGCTGCATCGCCATCGCGCCGGCGATCGGGGTGACGCTTTACGCCGGCGAATCGGCGACGGCGCAGCTGCTGGTCCTGAGCCAGGTGGCGCTCAGCGTGACGCTGCCGTTCGCCGTTGTTCCACTCGTCGCCTTCACGGCGCAGCGCAGCGTCATGGGCGAACTCGTTGCGCCCCGGCGCACCACCGCGCTCGCGGCGATCATCGCGACGGCGATCATCGTGCTCAATGTGAAGCTGCTTTGGGACGCGGTGGCCGGTTGAGCGCGTCGTCGGCCGTGACAACCGCGCCATTGCCAAGCCGACGCATCTGGCTTAACTCGACGCAGTTTTTTGGAGCTGCGTCTATATGAAACTTCCCAATCAATTCTACCGTCCGCTCGCCATCGGGGCGCCGGCGCCTTTGCGTGAGCCGCCCGTCAAAGTCGAGCGGATGATCCATTTCGTGCCGCCGCATCTCGAAAAATTTCGCGCCAAGGTCCCCGAACTGGTCAAACAGGTCGACGTGGTTCTCGCCAATCTCGAAGACGCGATCCCGGCAGACGCCAAACAGGCCGCCCGCTCAGGCTTCATCGAAATGGCCAAAGCGACCGACTTCGGCTCGACCGGCCTATGGACGCGCATGAATGCGCTTAATAGTCCTTGGGCGCTCGATGACATGATCGACATCGTCGGCGCGGTCGGGAGCAAGCTCGACGTCGTCATGCTGCCCAAGGTCGAGGGCCCCTGGGACATCGCCTATCTCGACCAGCTTTTGGCGCAGCTCGAAGCGCGCCACGGCGTAACGAAGCCTATCCTCATTCACGCCATTCTGGAGACCGCGGAAGGCGTCAAGAACGTTGACGCGATCGCCGCCGCTTCGCCGCGCATGCACGGCATTTCGCTGGGTCCGGCCGATCTTGCCGCCTCCCGCGCGATGAAGACCACGCGCGTCGGCGGGGGCCATCCGGACTATAAGGTGATCGCCGACGCCGAGCCGGGACAGGGATTGCGCGCCTCCTACCAGCAGGACCTTTGGCATTATACGATCGCCAAGATGGTCGACGCCTGCGCCTCTGCCGGCATCAAGGCGTTCTACGGTCCGTTCGGCGATTTCTCCGACGCGCCGGCCTGCGAGGCGCAGTTCCGCAACGCTTTCTTGCTGGGTTGCGCCGGCGCCTGGTCGCTGCATCCGTCGCAGATCGCCATCGCCAAGAAGGTCTTCTCGCCCGATCCGCAGGAAGTCGCTTTCGCCAAGCGGGTGCTCGAAGCTATGCCGGACGGCACCGGCGCCGTCATGATCGACGGCCGCATGCAGGACGACGCCACCTGGAAGCAATGCAAGGTCGTCGTCGATCTCGCCAAACAGGTCGCCGCCAAAGACGCCGACTTCGCAAAGATCTACGGGTTGTGACACCGCCCGGCCAAGCGCGGCCAATTGACGGCCGTGCTTCGCCTGCGTTAGTAACAAGTAAGTAAACAGCGTGTTAAGGGCGCTTTTGAATGCCGCGAGAGAATACCGCCAAATTCGCGATCGGCCAGGTGGTCAAGCATCGCCGCTATCCTTTTCGCGGCGTGATCTATGACGTCGATCCGGTCTTCGCCAATACAGAAGAGTGGTGGCTGTCGATTCCGGAAGAGCTCCGCCCTCACAAAGACCAGCCATTTTATCATCTCTTCGCCGAGAACGCCGAAACTGAATATGTCGCTTATGTCTCGGAGCAAAATCTGCTGCCCGACGACAGCAACAGACCTGTCCGTCACCCACAAGTTGACGAAACGTTCGAGCGCGACGACGACGGCGTGTATCGCATGCGGGCGCCGAAACGCCACTGAAGCGTTCCAATCGAATGGCGCGGCAATAGCGGACTGCAAAAAAAAGACGCAGCCAACAGGATTGACGATCGCGCGAATCGCCCACATCTTGGAGCGAGGTCAACTTCTTCGCGGGAGAGACCGGCGCGTGCGCCGGCGCCGAAGGCGAAACCGCCCCGGAAACGCTCAGGCCAAAGGACCGCGACGAAGCATAACTCTGGAAAGCGGCGCGGCGCGCAAGCGTTTCGCCCACCGAAGGGCGTAACCTGACGCTTCGGCGCAGGGAAATCTCTCAGGTCACCGGACAGAGGGGGCGCGCGGCAAAGTTCGACTTTGCTGAGCAAGCCTTATTCCGCCGGAGTTGATGGTGACCGAACTCGACGTCGCGCCCACTGCGCCTTCCGCGCTGGCCAAACTTCCGCTCGACGCGCTGCATCGGCGGCTTGGCGCGCGCATGGCGCCTTTCGCCGGCTACGAGATGCCGCTGCAATACGAAGCGGGCATCGTCGCCGAAACGGCGCATACGCGGCGCGCAGCAAGCCTCTTCGATGTTTCCCATATGGGCCAGGCGATCCTCGCAGGAGCAGGCGTCGCGCGGGCGCTCGAAACCCTTGCCTCGGCGGATTTGATCTCGCTTGCGCCGGAGCGCACGCGCTACACGCAGCTTCTCAATGAGACTGGCGGCATTCTCGACGATCTCTTGGTCACGCGGCTGCCGGGCGTCGAAGAGCGACTGCTGCTTGTCGTCAACGCCGCGCGCAAGCAACACGATTTTGCGCTCATCGCCGCCGCGCTGCCGCGGTTCGATTTCAATCCCTTAGACCGCGTGCTGCTTGCTCTTCAGGGGCCGCGCGCGGCCGCGGTCCTCGGCGCACTCCTCCCCGGCGCCGAGGACCTTGCTTTCCTGGGCTGGCGCGCCTTCGATTTCGGCGGCGCGCCGCTCTTCGTGTCGCGCAGCGGCTATACGGGCGAAGACGGGTTCGAGCTGTCGCTGCGGGCTGAACATGCGGCAGACCTTGCGCATCTCTTGCTCGCGCACGAAGACGTGGGGCCGGCGGGACTCGGCGCGCGCGACGCCTTGCGGTTGGAAGCTGGCCTGCCGCTCTATGGCCACGACCTCGATGAGACGACAGATCCGGTCGAGGCGGGACTTGGCTGGTCGATCGGCAAGCGCCGACGCATCGAGGGCGGTTTCCCCGGCTACGCGCGCATTCGGCAAGGATTTGAGCTGGGACCTGCGCGCATGCGCGTCGGGCTGCTGCCGCGGTCGAAGGCGCCGCTGCGCGAAGGCGCCGCGCTCCATGCGCTCGAAGATGAAACTGTCGGTCACGTGACGTCGGGCGGTTTTTCGCCGACGCTGCAGCGCCCGATCGCGATGGGCTATGTCGCCATCAATCACGCAAAAGTCGGCGCGACGCTCTCGGCGACGCTGCGCGACAAACGCATCGAGGTCGACGTTGCGGCTCTGCCCTTCGTCGCGCATCGCTATTTCAGGACGCCGGTTGGAAAGGACGCGAGATGAGCGATCGCCGCTACTCCAAGGACCATGAATATGTCGCGCTCGAGGGCGACATCGCGACATTGGGCATATCGGATTATGCGCAGTCGCAACTCGGCGACATCGTCTTCATCGAATTGCCCGACGTCGGCAAGAAGGTCGTAAAAGGCAAAGAGATTGCGGTGATCGAAAGCGTGAAGGCGGCGAGCGAAGTGTATTCGCCGGTCGGCGGCGAAGTCGTGGAAGTCAATTCGCAGTTGGGCGAAACCCCGGCGCTCGTCAACGACGATCCACTTGGACGCGGCTGGCTCGTCAAGGTGAGAATCAGCGACCCTGGCGAATGCGCATCGCTGATGGACGCCGCCGCCTATTCGAGCTTTCTCAAGACGCTCTAAGCGCGAAGGAAAAGAACGATGCGCTACCAACCGCTGTCAGAAGCCGACAGAAGCGCGATGCTCGCGACGATCGGCGTTCCCGCCATCGAAGCGCTCTATGCCGACGCGCCGACTGAGACGCTGTTAGAAACGCCGCTCGACCTGCCGTCCGGCAAGTCGGAGCTCGACGTCGAGCGCTTCTTCTCCCGCCTTGCCGCGCGCAATCTTCCCGCCTCGCACGCGGCGTTTTTCGTCGGCGCCGGCGCCTATAAGCATCACATTCCCGCAAGCGTCGATCATCTCATTCAACGCTCGGAATTCCTGACGAGCTACACGCCCTATCAGCCCGAAATCTCCCAGGGCACGCTGCAATATCTCTTCGAGTTCCAGACCCAGGTCGCTCTGCTGACAGGCATGGATGTCGCCAACGCCTCCATGTATGACGGCTCCACCGCCACCGCCGAAGCCGTGCTCATGGCGCATCGTCTGACGAAGCGGCGCAAGGCGCTGCTTTCGGGCGGGCTGCATCCGCATTACGCCGAGGTCGTGCGCACCGTCTCGCGCCTTGCCGAAGACGACGTCGAGACCATGGCGCCTGACGTTCGCGCCGTTGAAGATCTCATCTCGCGCATCGACGACACGCTCTCTTGCGTCGTCGTGCAGACGCCCGACGTGTTCGGCAATCTGCGCGACCTGACGAAGATTGCGGAAGCCTGCCATCGCAATGGCGCGCTGCTCATCGCCGCGTTCACCGAAGCCGTGTCGCTTGGCCTCCTCAAATCGCCCGGCGCAATGGGCGCCGACATCGTCGTCGGCGAAGGCCAGTCGATCGGCAATTCGCTCAATTTCGGCGGACCTTACGTCGGACTCTTCGCCACGCGGCACGAATTCCTGCGGCAGATGCCCGGCCGGCTCGCCGGCGAAAGCGTCGACGCCGACGGCAGGCGTTCTTATGTGCTGACGCTGTCGACGCGCGAGCAACATATTCGGCGCGATAAGGCGACATCGAACATCTGCACCAATTCCGGCCTCTGCGCGCTCGCCTTCACGATTCATCTGACCTTGCTCGGCGAAGCCGGGCTGACGCGTCTTGCGCGCGTCAATCACGCCAACGCGGTTCTGCTGGCAAAGATGCTGGCGGAGGCGCCAAGGGTCGAAGTGCTCAACGAGACTTTCTTCAACGAGTTTACGCTGCGCGTCGATGGCGACGCCGCCGAGCTTGTCGAGAACATGGCGACGCGCGGCGTTCTCGCCGGCGTTCCCGTCTCGCGGCTCTTCCCAGGGGCGGGGCTCGACGATCGTCTCATCGTCGCCAGCACCGAAGTCAATACGGATGAGGATCGCGCGGCTTTCGTCGCGGCGCTCAAGGAGTCGCTCTGATGCTCGACAGACCCGCAATCGTCGAACCGCTCGACGACGACAAAATTCCCGCGACCTTCACCGGCAATCGCGGGCTTGATCAGGAAGAGCCGCTGATCTTCGAGATCGGCCGCCTCGACGCGACCGGAGTCGATATCGGCGCTCCCGCGCCGGTCGAAACCCGGCTCGGCGCGCTCGAGCGCAACGCGCCGATCGGTCTTCCGGGCCTCACCGAACCCGAGACGATGCGCCATTACGTGCGTCTGTCGCGCAAGAATTATTCGATCGACGCCGGACTCTATCCGCTCGGCTCCTGCACGATGAAGCACAATCCGCGCAGCAATGAGAAGATCGCGCGTTACGAGGGTTTCGCCGACATTCATCCGCTGCAGCCGCAATCGACGGCGCAGGGCGCGCTGGAGCTGATGCAGACGCTCGCCGATTGGCTGATGAAGCTGACCAACATGCAGGCAGTGGCGCTGTCGCCGAAGGCCGGGGCGCATGGCGAACTCTGCGGCATGATGGCGATCAAATCCGCGATCGCCGCCAAAGGCGAAGGCACGACGCGCAATGTCGTGCTCATTCCGCAGTCCGCGCATGGCACCAATCCGGCCACCGCCGCCCTGCTCGGCTTTTCGGTGCGCGTTGTCCCGGCGGCGCCGGACGGCACGGTGCGCGCGCAGGCGGTCAAGGACGCGCTCGACGACGACGTCGCCGCGATCATGCTGACCAACCCGAATACTTGCGGGCTGTTCGAGCGCGAGATCGTCGACATTGCCGACGCGATCCACGCGGCCGGCGGCTATTTCTACTGCGACGGCGCCAATTTCAACGCGATTGCCGGCGTCCTGCGGCCGGGCGACTTCGGCATCGACGCGATGCACATCAATCTGCACAAAACCTTCTCGACGCCGCATGGCGGCGGCGGACCTGGCGCCGGCCCGGTGGTACTCTCGGAACGTCTCGCGCCTTTCGCGCCGGTTCCCTTCATCCGCCGCAAGGGCGACTCATTGCAGCTCGTCGAAGACGCCGAGGGCGCGCAGAGCTTCGGCCGTCTCACCGCTTTCCACGGCCAGATGGGCATGTTCGTGCGGGCGCTCGCCTATATGCTGGCGCATGGCGGCGACGGGGTCGCCCAGGCCTCGAAAGACGCCGTGCTCGCGGCGAACTACGTCCGCGCGTCTCTGCGCGACGTGATGACGCAGCCGTTCGGCGATCGCATCTGCATGCATGAAGTCCTGTTCGACGACGGCTGGCTGCGCGGGACCGGCGTAACGACGCTCGATTTCGCCAAGGCGATGATCGACGAAGGCTATCATCCGATGACGATCTATTTCCCGCTGGTCGTGCATGGCGCGATGCTGATCGAGCCGACGGAGTCGGAATCGAAGGCTTCGCTCGATCTCTTCATCGCGACTCTGCGCGATCTTGCGCAAAGCGCCAAGGCCGGAGACATGACGCGCTTCGCCCAGGCCCCGCGGCTCGCGCCGCGCCGGCGCGTCGACGAAGCGCTCGCTGCGAGAAAGCCGGTGCTGCGATGGGAGGAGAAAACGGCGGCGATTTAGGAGCGGATCGTTGAGGATGGAAACGCATTGCGAGTCCGTCTCATACCAACGCCGCTTGATGCGTTCGCTTGGCGTGTCATTCCCGGCAGGCCGAAGGCCTGACCGGGAATCCAGAGCAACGCTGCGAAAGATTGGTTCTTTCTGAATTCCCGATCGCGCGCGAAGCGCGCGTCGGGAATGACTCCGAGCCGCTTAACAGACGTGACGTCAATATGTCGGCGGCGCGGTGCGCGGCGGCAGAATCGGCAAGACGACCTCGGGCTGCCGCCCGGTCAGCGAATTCAGAAACGCGACGATCTTGTCGGTCTCGTCCGCGCCGAGCGCGACGCCGAGCTGGCTTTCGCCCATCACTGCCACGGCCTTCTTCAAATCGTAGGTCGCGCCGGTGTGGAAATAGGGCGCGGTCAGTTCGACATTGCGCAGCGAGGGAACCTTGAAGGCGTATTTGTCGGCGACCGCCTTGGTGACCGCGAAGCGGCCCCAGTCGTCCGGCGGCAGATATTCGGGCGGCGGCTGTTTGACGACCCCGAAGCGCGCATACATGCCGCCGCCGACATTGACGCCGTTGTGGCAGGTCGCGCAGCCCTTCTCGATGAAGAGCTTCAGTCCGTCCTTCTGCGCGTCGGACAGGGCCTGATCGTCGCCTTTGAGCCAGCGATCGAACGGTGAATCCGGCGTGATCAGCGTCGCCTCGAACAGCGCGATGGCGCGGCCGATATTGTCGTAAGCGACGGGATCGCTCTGTTCGGGAAAAGCCTGTTTGAAGGCCGCGACATAACCGGGGATTCCCCTGAATTGCTCCACCGCGCGCTGTTTCGCCGCCGCGTGTTCGGTCGGATTGATCGGCATCGGTCCGCCGCGCGTTTTCAGCATCGCCTTGGGATTGGCCATCACCGAATTGACCACCTGATCCGAAAGATCGGCGGCGCGCCCATCCCAATATTGGGACTTGTTGAAAATGGCGTTCATCACGGTGAGCACTTCGCGGCCGGCGAGCTGCGCGTTATGACCCCCGGAGAGGGCGCCGCCGTCGACGCCGCCCATGCTCAGATTGTGACAGGCGGCGCAGCTCATATCGCCGCTGCCGGAAAGCCGCGGCTCGAAGTAAAGCATCTTGCCGAGCGCGAGTTTTTCCGGCGTCGCGGTCTCTCCGGGAATCGCCGGCGGCGCTGACGGAATCGGCTGGAAAAGCTCCTTCGCCCGATCTCGCAGGCTGGCGTCGGCGAGCGCCGGGCCGCCGACAAGGAGCGCGACAAGAGAGGCGATCAGCTTAAGACGCATGCGGCGGTCACCTGGATGGAAGCGGGCGTGAGAGACTGAAGCTTATAGCACGGCTACAACCGCTCGCGGCTAGATGCGTTCTGCGGCGGCGAAGCGTCACAGTCACTGGCTCGCCCAGAGAATGCGCGCCATCCAGCTCACCTCGTCGCGGGGAATCGTGCGGTCGGGATAGGCGGGATTGACCGAACGCAGTTCGATGGTTCGCGCCGTCTCGCGCTTCAGCTCCTTGGCCATGATCTCGCCCGATGTGGTCTTGACGACCACCCGGTCGCCGCGCCGCACCGGCGCGGCGGGCGAGACGATCACCACATCGCCGTCGCGATAGAGCGGCGACATGGAGTCGCCGGTGATCTCCAGCGCATAGGAATGTTCGTCGGCCCCGGCGAGCACGTCGATCTCGTCCCAGCCGGCGCCGGTGGCGAAGCCGGCGTCGTCGAAGAAGCCGCCGACTCCGGCCTGGGCGAGGCCGATCAGCGGCCGCGTATGGCGCAACCGGCCGGCGGCGCTGTTCGCCGTCACCAGCGACATGAATTCATCGAGCCCGGCGCCGGTCGCGGCCAGCACCTTGGCGATCGATTCGGTCGACGGCCAGCGCTGGCGCCCGTTCGTCGTCTCGCGCTTGGAGCGGTTGAAGGTGGTCGGATCGAGGCCGGCTTTGCGCGCCAGGCCCGATGGCGTCAGGCCGTATCGCTCGCCGAGCGCGTCGATCGCCGCCCAAATCTGGGCATGGGTGAGGATATCGGACATCGGCCGGCCGCGAATCGGAAGAATTTCCTAGCCGTTAGGAATATATCTATTAACTATGCCGCACAATAGGAAATCCATGCTGCGGCTTGGCGCGCATGAGGCCAAGCGCCATAACCTCTTCTTGCTGTGCGATCTTTTTATCGCGCTCTAACCCGCCGGGTTCCATGCCGCCTTCGCTCGAACCCGCCTCGATCGGCGCGCGCCACCCGTTCCTCCGCTTCTGGCTCGGGCTTTTCGCGACCATCATCGTCGCGGGGGGCGCCGCCCTGGCCGCGGCTGCGATCCTTGGGGTCGGCGAACTTCTGTCCCTTCTGAGCCGCCTGCCGACGCCGACGCCCCAGACCGCGGCGGTGAGCGCGATTTTCGCGGCGACCTATCTCGTGCTGGCGATCGGCAAGCTGCCCTACTATCGGCTCGACCGCGCCGGCGGCGCCCTGCTCGGCGCGAGCCTGATGATCGGCGTCGGCGCCTTGAGCCTCGACGAGGCCTATCGCGCCGTCGACTTCGACGCGATCACTTTGCTGCTCGGCATGATGATCGTCGTCGCCAATCTGCGCCTTTCCGGCTTCTTCCGCCGCGCCGCCGACTGGCTGGCGGATGTCGCCCGGCGTCCAATATTTCTGCTCGCGGCGGTCGCCGCGACGACCGGATTCTTCTCCGCCTTTCTGGTCAATGACGCGATCTGTCTCGTCATGCCGCCGCTGGTCGTGGATCTGGCGCAACGGCTGAAGCGCGATCCGACGCCCTATGTGCTGTCGATCCCGCTCGCCTCCAATGTCGGCAGCGTCGCCACGATCACCGGCAATCCCCAGAATATGATTATCGCTACCGCCTCGGGGATTTCCTACGGCGATTTCACTCAAGCGCTCTGGCCCATCGCCCTCAGTGGCGTCGCGCTGACGATTCTTTTCGTGGCGCTCGCCTTCCCGCGCGAATTTTTCTCGCGCGACAAGCTGACGCCGATCGATGCGCCGCCGCGCCCCTATCATCGCGCGCTCGCCTCTAAAGTCCTGCTGATCACCGCGGCGATGATCGCGCTTTTTTTCGCTGGCGTTCCGCCCGCCAAAGCGGCGATCGTCGCCGGCGGGCTGTTGCTGCTCACGCGACGCGTAGGCTCAAGAAAGATCTACCGCGAAATCGATTGGCCGCTGCTTTTGATGTTCGCGGGACTCTTCATCGTCGTCGGCGCATTCGACAAGGCGGTGCTGACGCCAGGAGAGATCGCGGAAGTCGGACGGCTCAGACTCGATGACGCGTCGACGCTGGCGCTCGTTTCGGCCGTGTTGTCCAACATCGTCAGCAATGTGCCGGCGGTTCTCGCGCTGAAGCCGTTCATCATCGGACTGAGCGATCCGAAACGGGCCTGGCTGATCGTGGCGATGGCCTCGACGCTCGCCGGCAATTTCACGCTTGTCGGCTCGATCGCCAATCTCATCGTCGTCGAACGGGCGCGATCGCTTGGCGTGAGAATAGGCTTCTGGACCTATTTCAAGGTCGGCGCGCCGCTGACCATCGCGACGATCGCGCTTGGACTTTGGAGGCTGTGAGGAAGCCCTACCCCTCCTCCTCGCTCTCTTCCGCGGCGCGTCCCGATATGCGCCGGCGCGCATGTTCGCGTCTGATCTTTCGGTTGCGCTCCGCCTGCCGCACGCGCGCCGCCTCATTGGACGGCTGCAGCAGCTTGCGGAATTCGTCGCGCTTTTCATGGATCGAGGCGATGACGTAGCCCATCGGCACGCCGATATCGACGAGCACGGTCTCGGCGAGCTGCAGACTTGCTTCGACCGTTTCGGGAATGGCGTCCGTCGCGCCAAACTTATAAAGCTCGGTGGCGTGATGCGCGTCGCGGGCGCGCGCGACGATCGTCAGATCGCCGCGAATCTCATGCGCGAGACGGACGATCTCGCCGGCCGCATGGGCGTTTTCGATCGTCACGACCAGCGCGCGCGCCTGCTCCAGCCCGCAGCGCATCAGGAAATCGCGCCTTGTGGCGTTGCCCCAGTAGATTTCGACGCCGTCCTCACGCGCCTCGGTCACGAGCGACACGACGCTTTCGATCGCGACGAAGGGGATGTCGTGGCGCTTCAGCATTTCGCCGACGAGTCCGCCGATCCTGCCATAGCCGACGATGACGACGCGGTTCTCGGCGATTTCGGCGGTGGGTGCGAGATCGGCGTATTGTTGTTCGTCCTCCGCTTCCGTCGTGGGCGGCGAGAGCGCCGCGCCGAGGCGCCCGAGCCACGGAATGGCGAAAATGCTGATCGTAACGACGATCATGGCGTCGGCGCCATAGTGACCCGGCAGCACGCCGACCGCCATCGCCGAGGTCAGCAGCGCGAAGGCAAATTCGCCGCCGGGCGCCAGCAACAGCGCCGCCTCCACGGCGGGCAGCCAGTCGACGCCAAAAAGACGCGCGAGAGCGAAGATGATCGCCCCTTTAAGGGCGACCAGCCCCCCAGCGTAAACGAAGATCGGCAAGGGGTCGGCGGCGACCGCGCCGATATCGAGGCCGGCGCCGACCGAAACGAAGAAGAGGCCGAGCAGCAGGCCCTTGAACGGTTCGATCGTCACCTCGACCTCACGCCGAAATTCGGTCTCGGCGAGGAGCAGTCCGGCGATGAAGGCCCCGAGCCCCATGGAGAATCCGGCGGCCGCCGAAAGCGCCGCTTCGCCGATGACGACAAGCAGGCAGGCGGCCATAAAGAGTTCGGTCAACTGCACGGCCGCGACCATGCGAAACAGCGGACGCAGCAGCAGCCGTCCGATGAAGATCAGCGCGCCCATGGCGATGAAGGCGCGCGCGAAGGCCCAGGCCGCCTGTTCGGCGGTAAAGCCGCCGGTCTTGGCTTCGGCAAGCGCCGATACCAGAAACAGCGCCGGCGCCACCGCGAGGTCCTGCAGCAGCAACACCGAGAAGGCGACGCGCCCAGAGGTCTTGTTCAAGCGCCGCGCCTCGGCGAGCACCGGCAGAACCACCGCCGTCGACGACATGGCGAGCGCAAGGCCCATCAGCAGCGCCGGTCCAAGCTGGACGTGGAAGTAATAGTAGCCCACCGCCGCGAGCACGCCCGCGCAGACCACCACCTGCGCCAGCCCCAGTCCGAAGACGAGCCGTCGCATGCGCGCAAGCCGTTCCCAGGACAGCTCCAGGCCGATCATGAAGAGGAGGAACACGAGGCCGAATTCGGCGAGATCGGAGACACCCTCGCCATTGGCGATGGTGACATAGCGCGCCCATTCATGGTCCTGCGCGAATCGGCCGAGGCCGAACGGCCCGAGCGCCGCGCCGGCGAAGAGAAAGCCCAGCACAGGCGAAAGCTTGATGCGATGAAACAGCGGCACGACGACGCCCGCCGTGGCGAGAAAGACCAGCGCCTCTCGATAGGATTCAAGATGTAAGGAGTTGGTCATGCCGCCTCGTCGCCCGCGCTCGTCCGCGTGCATGTTAAATGGATCACGCGGCGATTAGGCGATAAAGACAGCAAGAGTCGCGCCGCCGGGCAAGCCGGTGGCGTCTGGGCGTTACAATTTGAAGCGATCGGCGCGACAGCTGCGCTCTATTCGTCGGCGTCCTGCGCCTTGTCCGACGCTTTGGCGCCAGCTGTGGCCGTTGCTCTTCGCCACGTCTCGCCCTTGCAGATCACGCCCCACAGGCAGCCTTTGAGAGTGAGTTCGTTGCCGGACTTCAAGGTGATGACGCCGTCATAGACGTTGCCGTCTTTGGTATTGTACAGCTTGCCGCGCCATTCCTTGGGGCCGCTCTTTGACGCGCCGCGCAGGATGACTGTGCCGACCGCGTGCTGTTCCTCGGCGTTTCGAACCGAAACCAGTTTCGCGCACAGCAGGCCGCCGCAATCATAAAAGCTGAACTGCTGACCGGCTTCGGGACGCAGCCAGATTCCGAAGGGTTCGTTTCCGGCTTGAGCGACAGGCGCGTAAAAGAGCGCAGCAAACGTGGCGGCGGCGAAGCGTCGCCGCCAGGGAAGATCGAAGACGCTATCGGTCTTCATTCAATCGCTCCATTATCGATGGCGACAAGCATAGAGGCTGGCGCTGCTCATTGTCGAATCTTCGGCCCCGGGCGGGCCTCAATATGACGGCGGGAACTGAGCCGCGGGAACTGAGCTGAATGGCGGATTAGAGCCCGAGAAGCCGCTCGTAAACCTGCAACGTTCTCCGCTGCATCTCCTCCACCGAGAAGCGCTCCTCGATGTTTCGGCGCGCCCTCAGCGCCAATTCGTCCCGCGCCGAGGCTTTCATGCTCAGCGCTTCGGCGATGGCCTCGGCCAGGGCGACCGGATCGCCGGGCGGCGTCCGCCATCCCGTCGCGAGATGGCGCGGGGTCTGCGGCGGCGCCAGAACGATTTCCGGCGCGGCGCCGATGTCCGAGATGACCGCCGGCGCGCCCATTGCCTGCGCCTCGACGGCGATCCGCCCGAAAGCCTCCGGCTCCGTCGCCGGCGCGACGGTGACGGCGGCGGCGAGATAGGCGGCGGGCATATCTTCGCAGTAGCCGACGAGGCGGACGACGTCCCGAAGTCCGGCGCGCTCGATCTGCGTCTCGAGGGCGCCGCGAAAAGCGTCGCTATGCGGGTCGCCGACGAAAACGACGCGCAGGTCCAAGAAGCCTTCCTTGATCAGGCGCTTGACCGCCTCAAGCAGAACCACATGACCCTTGCGCGCCGAAAGCCGCGAGGGCAGCAGAATGACCCGATCATAGGGCGCTACGCCCCACGCCGCCCGCAAGCGTTCGACGCGGCGCTGGCCGACGGCGCTGGGCGAGAAGACGCGCAGGTCGGCGCCGCGGGGAACGATCACGATGCGTGAGGCGCTTTCCGGATGCAGGTCCCGAATGCGCTGCGCGGCAAATTCCGAAATCGCGATCACGGCGTCGCCTGCCGCCATGATGGCGTTGTAGCGCTGCTTGATTACCGACGACCCGCCATAGGCGCTGTGATAGGTCGTCACGAGCTTCGCGCCGGTCAGTCGCGAAGCGTAATAAGCCACCCAAGCGGGCGCCCGCGAGCGGGCATGCACGATGTCGACGCCTTCGTCGCGGATAATTCGCGCCAGCTGCACCGAATTGAGCGCCATCGCGAAGGGATTTTTGGTCGCCGCCGGAAACGGCGCCCAGACTCCGCCCTTGGATTGCAATTCGCTGACCATGCGTCCGCCGCGCGACGCGACGAGACAGCGCGCGCCGACGCGGCTCAAAGCCTCGGCGACGTCCACCGTCGCACGCTCCGCCCCGCCCGACTGGAGGTCGGGCACGATTTGCAAGATCGTTCGACCGGCCAGTGGTTGCTCGGCGGAGACGATCGGGGCGAGCGGTTGCGACATCGCTAGGGGGTAATGCGGGCCTCGGACAGAATCGTCCGGCCCTCGCATTCTGTTGCGAGATTCTTTACCAACTATGAGCAGAACGCCTAATTTCATAATCACGGCTCCTTAGACCTTAAGCGGATGCACGCGCCGGACGCTCTCGACTTCCTCGACATTCCCAATCCGGTCGGCGGCGCCTGGCGCATCGCTCGGCGCTTGCGCCCCGCCACGGCGGCGGGCGCAAAGGCCCCCGGCCTGGTCTGGCTCGGCGGCTTCGCCTCCGATATGGACGGAACCAAGGCGAGCTTTCTCGACCAATGGGCGCAGGCGCGCGGGCGCGCCTTTCTGCGCTTCGACTATTCCGGCCACGGCCGCTCGGAGGGGCGTTTCGAGGACGGCTGCATCGGCGACTGGCTGGAGCAGAGCCTCACCGTCTTCGAGCGCTCGACGCAGGGGCCGCAGATCGTCCTCGGCAGTTCGATGGGCGGCTGGATCGCCCTGCTTTTGGCACAGCGGCTGGCGGCGAAAGGCGAGAGCGCGCGGCTCGCCGGACTCATTCTCCTCGCCCCCGCGGTCGATTTCACCGAGGCACTGATGTGGGAGTCCTTCGACGCGGCGACGCGCCGCGAACTCATGGAAAAGGGCGTTTTGCTTGCCAAGGAGCCGGATCACGGGCCGGTCACGCGGCGGCTGATTGAAGAGGGACGCCATCATCTGATGCTCGGCGGCCTCATTCGCGCTTATGCGCGCGTGCATATTCTGCAGGGCATGCGCGATGAAGCTGTGCCCTGGCGCCACGCGCTGACGATCGTCGAACATCTGAACGCCGATCCCGTGACGCTGACCTTCATCGCCGACGGCGACCACCGGCTGTCTCAGCCCGAAGACCTCGCGCAGCTCGCCGCCGCCATTGAGACGATGAGCGCGCCGCCGCCGGGCGCGCCGCCGCCTACTCTCTTTGACTGAAGGCCGGAGCCGCGCGACGGCGCGGCCGCGCCGCGCTTGACACCTCCGCCGGCCCCATCGATGTTGCCGAACGAAATGTTCGGCATATCGAACGCTTAGGAAGATCGCTTGTCCATAGTGTCAGAGGCGCGGCCGGCCTGCGGCGAGGGCTTGGCGCCGAAAACCGTTGTTTTTGACCCGGACCGCCCGCTTCTGACCGACGGGGGCGGCCGCATTGCGCCGCTCGCCATCGCTTATGAGACCTATGGCGCGCTGAACGCCGCGCGCAGCAACGCCATCCTGCTCTGTCATGCCCTCACCGGCGACCAATATGCGGCGGGCGTTCATCCCGTCACTGGCAAGTCCGGCTGGTGGGACGCGATGGTCGGCCCCGGCAAGCCCTTCGACACCGATCGCTATTTTCTGATCTGCTCCAATGTCGTCGGCGGCTGCATGGGCACGACCGGGCCGTCGTCGACCAATCCGGCGACCGGCAATCCCTATGGGCTCGACTTCCCCGTCGTCACCATCCGCGACATGGTGCGGGCGCAGGCGATGCTTATCGATCAACTGGGGATCGAGACGCTGTTCTGCGTCGCCGGCGGCTCGATGGGCGGCATGCAGGTGCTGCAATGGGCGGCGAGCTATCCGAAGCGGGTGTTTTCGGCCATGCCGATCGCGACCGCCGCCAAACATTCCGCGCAGAACATCGCCCTTCACGAAGTCGGCCGGCAGGCGGTGATGGCCGATCCCGATTGGCGCTCGGGGCGCTATCAGGAGCAGGGCGTGCGGCCAGAGAAGGGTCTCGCGGTGGCGCGCATGTCAGCGCATATCACCTATCTCTCGGAAGCGGCTTTGCAGCGCAAATTCGGCCGCAAGCTGCAGGACCGCAGCGCGCCGACCTTCTCCTTCGACGCCGATTTTCAGGTCGAGAACTATCTACGCTATCAGGGACTCGCCTTCGTCGAACGCTTCGACGCCAATTCCTATCTCTTCGTCACCCGCGCCTGCGACTATTTCGATCTCGCCGCCGATTATGGCGGCTCATTGGCCATGGCGTTCAAGGACATCAAGACGCGTTTTTGCGTCGTCTCCTTCACGTCGGACTGGCTCTATCCGACATCGGATTCGCGCGCCATCGTTCATGCGCTCAACGCCGGCGGCGCGTCGGTGTCTTTTGTCGAAATCGAATCAGACAAGGGACACGACGCCTTCTTGCTGCATGAACCGATGTTTATTGCGACGACCCGCGGCTTCCTCGACTCGGCCGCGGCTGCGCGTGGCCTCGCGGCTCACGGAAACTCGAAATGAACTTCACGCCCGCGGGGGAGCCGACCCGGCCGCTCGATCAACCGCGTCTCGATCTCGCGGTCATCACGGAGATGGTCGCGCCCGGCGCGCGCGTTCTCGACGTCGGCTGCGGCGACGGCTCCTTGCTGCAGCTTCTCGCCCAAAAAAAAGGCGTCGACGGCCGCGGCGTCGAACTCTCGCAGCGCGGCGTCAATGAATGCGTCGCCAAGGGACTTTCCGTCATTCAGGGCGACGCCGACACCGACCTTTGCGACTATCCGGACGACGGTTTCGACTATGTGATTCTCTCGCAGACGCTGCAGGCGACCAGGCGTCCGCGCGCGGCGCTCGCCAATATGCTGCGCATCGGACGTCGCGCGATCGTTTCATTTCCGAATTTCGGCTATTGGCGCGTGCGCGCCCAACTCAGCCTGACCGGCCGAATGCCGGTGACCGGCCACCTTCGCTATCGATGGCACGACACGCCGAACATTCATCTTTGCACCATTCGCGACTTCGTCGAACTTGTCGACGAACTCGGCGCGCATATCGAGCGGGGAGCGGCGCTAGACCGCGCCGGCGCGCCGATCCGCTTCAACGCCCCCTGGTGGGTCTGGAATCTTTTCGGCGAACAGGCGGTGTTTCTTTTGGAGCGCGGCGGCAAACGGGCCTGACTCATGCGACGGTTTGTCCCGCGTCACTCGTCTTTCGCCGTGTGACGGTTCGCGTTAGCCTTCCTATCGGCGGCATTATCGAACACGCGCAGGAGGGAGCGGCGGCGCCTCCGCTTCGTTGTCGCGTCATTCATTGAATGACGCGCATGATCTGCTGCGCTTCGAAAAAGGATGCGCGAGCTTGACGATCGATACCGGCCGCGCGGCGCAACGCTATGACGCCGTCCGGCGAAAGGGACGGGCGGATTCGCGTGCGTCTTTGCCGGTGGGCCCCGGCGAACTACGCAAAGCGTCGCTCTTCGCGGATGTCGACGAAGGGACGTTGTCGCGGCTCTCCGCCGACGCCAGGATCGAGTCGCTCCAAAGCGGCGAAACGCTTTTCCAGCAAGGCGCTGGCGTCACGGACCTCTCATTCGTTGTCAGCGGCTATGTAAAGCTGATGCGCGTCGCGCGTTCCGGAGCCCAAACGCTCATCGGCATTCGTTCGGCGGGCGAAATGATTGACGAAGCGCCCACGGCGGCCAACGAGATCCACACGGTCTCCGCGGAATCGGTCGGCCCCACGAAAGTGCTCACGCTCCCCGCGACGCGCTTCGCTTGGCAGCTCAAGGAATCGCCCTCGCTCTGCGTCGCGTTGATGCGGCACTCCAAGGAGAGCGTTGCGCGGCTCGTCGATGAGATCGAGTCGCTCAAGAGCCAGAACGCCGATCAGCGCCTTGCCCATTTCCTGCTCGCCCATTGCCCGGCGGGAGAGGACCGGTGCCGCTTCCGTCTGCCCTATGACAAGCGCCTCATCGCCGCGCGTCTTGGCGTGAAGCAGGAAACGCTGTCACGCGCCTTCGCGAAACTGCGTGCTCATGGCGTGCGCACGGAGACGCGCAATGTCCACGTCGAAAGCGTCTCGCATCTCGCCGACCAATGCGTTTGTCTCGGCGCGCGCGCCGGCTTGGCGTTCAAGCGCCGTAACGCCGCGAAGCGGCACGACGCCGCCTAGAGCGCGACGCTTTGGTGTCGAGACTATTCTATAAGGTTTTGAAATTAAATAATATATTCGCGGTATCGGCGGTTCCCGAAGGCGGCGTGATTGGATGAGCCGGCCCGCCTTTTTTTTAACGCGCACATTCACGCGCCCGCAAATGGCGGATAAGCTTGCCGCTGTCGACCGAACCCCCTGCGTCGCAAATTCGGCGTAGGCCCATGGTCAATTGCGCAGATGCATTTATCGGGGAATCGCCATGATCGCACACAAGACGATTGGATTGGTCCTTTTATGCGCGCTCGCGCCCGTCGCCGCTCAGGCGGGAGCCAGCAGCGGCTCAAGCGCGCTGGCGCTTTCGGCGATCGTCGGCGAATTGTCGCCTCAAACGAGCCCCCTCTACAAAAAACTTCTCGCCGTCTTTTTGAGCGGCAATGCCGTAGCGCCACACCCCAAAGGTCTCCGCATCGCGGTTAAAGCCGATGCGATCGATTGCCGCGCCGGCAATGTCGATATCACGTCTCGCGCCTGTGCGCTGACCTTCGGCGCAAAGAAGATCGAATTGAGCAGCCGCAAGGCGCATGAGCTCTATGCGACCTTGATCGAGAATGGCGTCGTGCTGGAAGGCGCGGCTGGGACATCCCACGCGTCGATCACGGCGCTCGACTGCATCGTCGACGCCGATGAAGTCGCGGAAAAGGCCGGCGGCGGCGCGCGCTGCGCATATAATCCCTAGAGAGGGGGGCCGCTTGTCTTTGGCGCGACTTTGTTTGACAAGGCGCGTTCAGCGACAGGAGCTTGAAGATGGCTGCGCCGGGCGTCACGGTCTTTGTTTGCGTTTCCTGCCGCGACGGCGAGGACGCTGACCTACGCCCCGGCGCGCTTTTATTGGAAGCGCTGCGTATGCGGCTTGACGAGCGCAACCTCGATATCGCCGTCGAGCCGGTGGAATGCCTCGCGGTGTGCAAGCGCCCCGCGACGGTCGCCTTCGCCGGCGCCGGCAAATGGACCTATGTCATAGGCGATCTTGAGGGTGCCCATCTCGACGAATTGATCGACTCGGCGCAAAGCTTCGCGGCCGCCGGCAACGGCATCGTCGCCTGGAAGGACAGGCCGGCGTGCTTCAAGAAGGGCGTGGTGTCGCGCACCCCGCCGGTTCCGTAGGGCGCGCCGCGAAAAACGGACCACTCAATTCGTCCGCATGTCGGCGATGCCGTCCAAATGCAGCGTGATCTAAGCGTTATTTCGCCGCCTGCGCCCGTTCGATCGCCTGGGAGATGAGCGCGCGGGCTTCGGCGGCGTCGCCCCAGCCGGCGACCTTCGCCCATTTGCCGGGCTCGAGATCCTTGTAGTGGACGAAGAAATGTTCGATCCGACGCCAGGTCATCTCCTGGAGGTTGGTGTAATTCTCCACATCGACGTAGCGTTGCGTCAGCCGCGCGGCGGGCACGGCGACGATTTTTTCGTCGCCGCCGGCTTCGTCCGTCATGCGCAGCACGCCGATCGGCCGAACCGCGATGACGGCGCCCGGCGCCACGGGACGCGTATTGGCGACGAGCACGTCGCAGGGATCGCCGTCGTCGGATAGCGTGTGCGGAATGAAGCCGTAATTGCCCGGATAGCGCATCGCCGTATAGAGGAAGCGATCGACGAAGAGAGTGCCAGAAGCTTTGTCGAGCTCATATTTGATCGGCTCGCCGCCAAGCGGCACTTCGACGACGACATTGACTTCGTGAGGCGGGTTCACGCCGATCGGTATGGCGTCGAGACGCATTCAAGTGCTCCCATGAGATATCGACCGCGCGGCGAGGACATTTCGCCGGCGCATCGCTTTGCGCATCCCTTAGATTGTTCTTTAAAGCGAAAGCGCTGCCCGCCTGGCGGCGGCGTTCTTGCCGCAGAACCGCCGCGCGCTCAGCGCACCGGCGCCGAAACGAAACCGAAGGCGACGCGCGTCAGCATGTCCGAGCCGAAGCGCTCCTCGGCGCGGCGCACGGTCTGGCCGCCGAGGCCGCGATAGAAGGCGAGCGCCTTGTCATTGTCGGCGAGCGCCCAGACGATGGTGGAAAGAAAGCCGTGCTCGGCGAGTTCGCGGCGCGTGGCGTTGAACAGGCGCCGCCCGAAACCAAGACCTTGCTGCTCGGGCGTCAGATATATTTCGAAAATCTCGCCGGAATAAGGCATCGACGGCACGCGGTTTCGGCCATAGGTCGAGTAGCCGACGATATCGTCGTCAAAGTCGAGCACAAGCAGGCCGGTGCCGCGCACGATCGCCGAATGCCACCAATTGGGACCGCGCCGGGCGATCATCCGTTCAAGCTCTGCGCCTGGGATAACGCCCCGATAGGCGGAGCGCCACGAGGCGTCATGAACGCGCGTGATCTGTTCAGCGTCTCCCGGACGCGCGTGGCGGATGGAGAATGCGGTTTTGACCATGCTTGGAATGTTAGGTCTCCTACATTCGTTTCGGCAAGGGCCATAAGCGTCTCGGATGCAAAAATTTCGGCTGGCCGAGACGCTCATCCGCTCGGCGTGGCCGCCGTTTACGCGAGATTGAAAAAGCGATGACGCGGCGCTTGCGGCGCATGCCCCTCTTGCGTTAGTCTTGCCGCCGATTGCGGCCAAGAGCCGCCGGAATGGGAAGAGATCGTTGCCTTACGCAACCGCCTCTGCGAATGTTGCTGCGACGCCTTCGCGCGCGCGCGGATTCGCGCGCCTGTCTTCCCTGCCGCTTTTCGGCCTGCTGCTTCTTAGTCGCCCCTGAGCGCCCGACGGGCTCACGCCCAGGCCTTCAGGGGACATGTCATGCAGTCACGACAAGAGCCCCCGAGGGGGCGCGGCAAAAAGCAGGATCCAAAACCGATGAACCATCCGTCACAGCCCGGCGCCGTCGCAGATAACGACGGGCGCGTTCTGATCTTCGACACCACCTTGCGCGACGGCGAGCAATCGCCCGGCGCCTCCATGACTCTCGAAGAGAAACTCGAGGTCGCGGATCTGCTCGACCAACTGGGGGTCGATATTATCGAAGCCGGCTTCCCGATCGCCAGTCCCGGCGATTTCGAGAGCGTCCGCGAAGTGGCGCGGCGGGTGAAGAATGCCGCCGTCGCCGGACTGGCGCGCGCTTCGGAAAAGGACATCGACCGTTGCGCAGAAGCGCTGCGGGAAGCGAGGCGTCCGCGCATCCACACCTTCATCTCCACTTCGCCCGTGCATATGAAATACAAGCTCCAGATGGAGCCGGAGCGAGTGTTGGAGATGGTCTCCGCTTCGGTGACGCGCGCCCGCAACCATGTCGCCGACGTCGAATGGTCGGCGGAAGACGGCACCCGCACGGAACTCGATTTTCTCTGCCGCTGCGTCGAGGCCGCGATCAAGGCCGGCGCGACGACGATCAACATTCCCGACACCGTCGGCTACATCACGCCGGGGGAATATGAGCTGCTGTTCCGCACCGTGCGCGAACGCGTGCCAAATTCCGACAAGGCGATCTTCTCGGTGCATTGTCACGACGATCTGGGACTGGCCGTCGCCAATTCGCTCGCCGGCGTGCGAGGCGGCGCGCGGCAGGTCGAGTGCACGATCAACGGCATCGGCGAGCGGGCGGGCAACGCGGCGCTCGAAGAAGTCGTGATGTCGATGAAGACGCGCGGCGATGCGCTGCCGTTTTACACCCATATCGACGCCAAGCTGTTGACGCGCGCGTCGAAGCTTGTGTCGGCCGTAACATCCTTTCCGGTGCAGTACAACAAGGCGATCGTCGGGCGAAACGCTTTCGCACATGAGAGCGGCATCCATCAGGACGGCATGCTCAAGAATGCGTACACGTACGAGATCATGACGCCCGAAAGCGTCGGCGTCTCCAAGACGTCGCTCGTCATGGGCAAGCATTCCGGCCGTCACGCCTTCCGAGAGAAGCTGAAGGAGCTCGGCTATGATCTCGGCGAGAATGCGCTGGAGGACGCGTTCAACCGCTTCAAGGATTTGGCCGACCGCAAGAAATTCGTCTACGACGAAGATCTAGCCGCGCTGGTCGACGACGAGATCGTCAACGCGCACGATCACATCAAGGTCGAGGCGCTGATGGTGATGGCCGGCACGCATGGCCCGCAGTCGGCGGCCCTCACGCTCGACATCGGCGGCCAGAAGTTGACGCATCAGGCGACCGGCAACGGCCCTGTCGACGCCATCTTCAACGCCATCAAGGCGCTCGCGCCGCATGAAGCGACGCTGGAGCTCTTCCAGGTCCATGCCGTCACCGAAGGCACCGACGCGCAGGCGGAGGTTTCGGTGCGTCTGAGCGAAAACGGTAAGTCGGTGACGGGCCGAGGCGCCGATCCCGATACGCTCGTCGCTTCGGCGCGCGCGTATGTGTCAGCGCTCAACCGGCTGATCGCCAAGCGGGCGCGCACTAAGCCCGAAGCGATGCAGGCGATCTAGGGTCCTTAGCGCAGGAAAGCTCCCGCCGGCTAACGACCGGCGGGAGGCTTTGCATCGCTGTGCGCGAGCGGCGCAGAGTAGGCGCGCCGATCAAAATTCCACGCGCAGCGATCCCATAATATTGCGCGGCGCGCCAAAGGAGCCCGCCGAACGATTCGGGAAGTTCGACGTTCCATAGACATAGATCTGGTTCAGCAGGTTCTCGGCGTTGACCTGCGCCGTCACGAAGGTCGGCCCGAGCTTGAAGCGAT
>NZ_JAKFWS010000131.1 GCF_021731785.1 Methylocystis sp. | reverse complement strand
ACGCGGGAGCCGCGCATGCCGACGCAGGCGCCGACCGGGTCGATCGAAGAATCGCGCGACACCACGGCGATCTTGGCGCGCGAGCCGGGATCGCGGGCCACCGACTTCACCTCGATGACGCCGTCATAGATCTCCGGCACTTCCTGCTTGAACAGTTTCGCCATGAATTGCGGATGGGTGCGCGACAGGAAAATCTGCGGGCCGCGCTGCTCGCGGCGAACGTCGTAGACATAGGCGCGAACCCGATCGCCCGGGCGGAACATTTCGCGCGGGATCATTTCGTCGCGGCGGATGATGGCTTCGCCCCGGCCAAGATCGATGATCACATTGCCGTATTCGACGCGCTTCACGACACCATTGACGATTTCGCCGATGCGATCCTTGTATTCTTCATATTGGCGGTCGCGCTCGGCCTCGCGCACCTTCTGCACGATGATCTGCTTGGCCGACTGAGCCGCGATGCGGCCGAAGTCAAATGGTGGGAGCGCTTCCGAAATCCAGTCGCCGGCCTGCGCCGCCGGATTGCGTTTGCGCGCCTCGGCGAGCGAAATCTGCGTCGCGTCGTTTTCGACGTCGTCGACGACGAGCAGCAGCCGCGAGAATCGAACTTCGCCAGTCTTGGCGTTGATCTCGGCGCGCACTTCAGTCTCCTGGCCGTAGCGCGAGCGCGCCGCCTTCTGCAGCGCGTCTTCCATCGACGCGATGACGATCGATCGATCGATCGATTTTTCGCGCGCGACGGCGTCGGCGATCTGCAAAATCTCAAGTCGGTTGGCGCTAACCGCCATCGTCATTCTCCCCTCGAACGGCCAAAGGGCTTGGGTTTGCCGCCGGCCTTCTTGAACTGGGTTTGAACGCCGGCCGGAGCCAGCGGTTTTGGTTTTTGTTGCGCGGGTCCGCGAAAGCGTCCCGGTCCACGACGCGGGCGCTCCTCCGTCTCCGTCGCATCTTCAGATTGGTGATGCTTGCCGGCGCGAAGCGATTCGCGGATCAGCGCCTCGGTCAGCACCAGCCGGCTTTCGTCGAGATCGGCGAGCGGCAGCGACACGGTTTTTTCCTCGTCCGAGCGCGCATCCGTGCGCTCCAGCGCAAGCAGCGCGCCCTGACCTTCGCCTTCGACGCCACGAATGATTCCGCGAAAGCGCTTTCGCCCGCTTGCGAGCGGATGCGTCAATTCGATCTTGGCCTCATGGCCCATGGCGCGCAGAAAATCCGATAGGCGCACGAGCGGACGGTCGACGCCCGGCGATGAAATCTCCAGGCGATACTCGTTGGCGATGAGATCGGCGACGTCGAGTTCCGGCGACAGCGCCTGGCTCGCCGCCTCGCAATCGTCGATGGTCATCGTTCCGTCCGGACGCTCCGCCATGATTTGCAGGATCTGTGCGTTTTGCTGCAGGAGCCGGACGCGCACGACGCGGTAGCCCAGTTGCGCCAGCACCGGCGCCGCAAGATGCGCCACGCGCGCGGCGACGCCCGTGTCCGTGACCAGACGCGGTTCGTCGAGGGTTGCGATGGCGTCGGCGCCTTGCGTCAAGCTTTGCCCTTTAAGCTCTCGGCCGATCAAAACAAAAAGAGCGGGCCCCCGCAGGGGCCCACTCTCAATCGGCGATCATCCGAGAATGATCGTTATGAGATGAAGTCGGACCTTATATGGCAGGAGAAACTCGGAAAATCAAGAAAAACCGTCGCTGCGCAGCCGTCGCGCCGAAGCGAACGCCGCCGACGGCGCAGCGCCCTGAATTAATGTCAGCTTTTACGAGATTTGACGCAAGAGCGCTTATTGACCTCGCATCGATGCGCCCATAGGTTCCGGCGAGTCTGACGCTGCTCATCGATCGCCGTCGTTCGGGCGCGGCGCAATGCGACGTTTTGGAGATCATTATCAAAACGCGATTTTCCTCGAGGGCGATCGCCGTCGACTTCATTCGATTTCGCTTGCGCGCTCGCGTCAGGCTGAGGCGCTGAATTTGCCGCCGTTGGACGCCGCCAGCGACGCCCTCGCCCTGGACGCCGCGCGCGACGTTCGGCGCGACCAGGAAGGCTTCTTCGCGCTGTCGCAGGAGCCGTGGCTGCGCTTTTGCGACATACAGGCGTTTCCTGCCGGCCAATTCGTCGAGCTTCGCTATGCGGCGAGCTTTTACGACGACCCCGTGCGGCCAATCCTGCGATTCTGGCTTGGCGAGAAATTCAAAGAGCACATTCTTCCAGGACCCTGTGAAGGCGTCGGCGTCTGGATCGGACGCGTGCCGCGCGAGACGCGCGAGGTTTGGATCAGCCCGACAAATCGCGCCGGCCCCTTTAACTTCCGCATATTGAGCGTGCGTCCAGTGAGCCGCCTCGATGCGCTGCGTAAAGCGGCGGCGGCGCCCAAGCGCCTGTTCTTCGCGCTTTCGGCCGCCACGGTCGGGCTGACGGAGGAATCAGAGCTTAATTGGCGCTGGGCCTTCGGCGCCGCGCCGATGTCCGCCTACCCTTCGTGGCGCGCCGCACGGATCCGAGAGAGCGACCCCGCCTTCGATCGGCCCCGCAGCGAATGGAAGAACGGACCGAGAGTGGTCGCGCTCGTCGATGAGCATGGCGCGGCGCCGCAGGATATTGAAACGACGCGCGCCAGCCTCGCGGCGCAGACTTATTCGAATTGCGTCTTCTGCACGAAGGCGGGCGACGCCCGGATCGACGCGCGCGATTTCGTCCTGCCGCTCGTCGCCGGAGATCGGCTGGAGCCTTACGCCTGCGCCTGCTTCGTCGAACATTTCGCCCGCCATCCGCAACACGCCATTGTCTATGCGGATGAAATCGTCGGCGACGGCGACGCCTTGCGGCCGCGCTACAAGCCGGGCTGGAGCGCGATGCTTCATCGCTTCGAAAATCACGCCGGCCGCGCCGCCTGTTTTCGCGCAGGTCTTTTGGCCGAACATTCTCGCTGGCGCGACGCCGCGCCCGACGAGCTGATCGATGCGCTGCTGTCCGGCGCGAAAGACCAAGAAGTCGGCGTGCTGCGCCGGCCCCTGTTTCGCCTCGCGCGCCCGACAAAAGCGCGGAGCACGACGATCGACGCCATATTCCATGGCGGGGCGCCGGCAGTTACCGTCGTCGTTCCGACGCGCGACCGCGTCGACCTACTCGCGCCTTGTCTCGACAGTCTGCTGCGCAAGAGTTTCTATCCCCAGTTTGACGTCATCGTCGTCGACAATGACAGCGTCGAGCCGCACACGCAGGCGTTGCTGCATGCGCAGCAAGCGACAGACGCCCGACTCAAAGTCCTGCACAAGCCGGGCCCCTTCAATTTTTCCGCGCTCTGCAACGCCGGCGCGCGGACGGCGCGTGGCGACTTTCTCGTGTTCCTCAACAACGACACCGAAATCGTGACGCCGGACTGGATCGAGCGGCTGCTCTATTTTGCCGCGGCGCCGGATGTCGGCGCGGTGGGCGCGAAGCTGCTGTATCCCGGCGGGCGCGTGCAGCACGTCGGCGTCTTGCTTGGAATGGGCGGCGTCGCAGGCCATTTTGGCGCCGGCGTCAGCGAAGACGACAAAGGCTGGATGGACCGCAATGTCCTGCCGCATAACGTCTCGGCCGTGACCGGCGCCTGCATGATGATCGAAAGACGCAAGTTCGAGGCGGTTGAGGGCTTCGACGAGGTCGAGCTTCCTGTCGAACTCAACGACGTCGACCTCTGCCTGCGGCTGGCGGCGTGCGGTTGGCGCACGATCTGCAATACGCAGACGACGCTGATCCACCGTCAGTCCGCGAGCCGCGGCGGCGGCGCGCTGCGTTTGCAGCGCGTCTACGAGACCGAGCGCCGCGCCTTCTACGAGCGCTGGCGCGGGGTCATTCGCGACGATCCGCACTTTCATCCGGGGCTGTCGCTTTTCGCTAATAGTGAAGCTCTACCGTGACCTTAGGCGCTTGCGCCCGAGCCTCGAGCCGCTTAATTTGCGGCGCGGGAAAAAATTGTCTGCTCCGCCCGAGTGATGGAGCCGCTAGGGAAGACCGACCCGTCGACGCGCTTAAGCGATTCAGCCTCAGTTAATATGCCGAGCGCCTTAACCAAGTCAGCGACTTGAGGGTAGATGAGCACGCATCGGGCTCCCAGAGCGCGTAAACTAACTGAAGTCATCGCCACCGCGCAGAACGTGGCGCGCTTCTCGTCGACCAAGGCTGTCGAGATTCTTGCGCCGCTGACGGCGAAGGACGCCGCGAGCCGCCTGCCGACGCTTATTCGCGAAGGCGTCGAAGGCCTGGCGGAGACGCTCGCGACCGCCAGGGCGGGCGCGGGCGGCGGACTGTTTGGCCGCAGCTTTATCTACGCCGTCGTTCTGCCGACCGTCCTGTTCTGGCTTTACGCCTGCTTCTGGCAATCCGAGCGCTATGTCGCCGAGACGCGACTGACCGTGCGCGCCCAGCACGAAAAGAAAACGGGGACCGACGCGGCGTCGATGATCAGCAAATTCACGGGAGGCGGCGCCGATGCATCGTCGCAGGACGCCTTCATCATCCTCAATTACGTCAAGAGCCGCGCGATCGTCGCCGATCTCGGCGGCCGCGACTATATGGAGAGAAAGTTTTCGCGCGCCGGCGTCGACTATTTCTCGCGGCTGGGCCGGAACGCCAATGCGGAAGAAGTCTGGAAATATTGGCTGAGCCATATTTCAGCCAGCGTCGACACCCTGTCCGGCATTTTGACCATTCACGCCGACGCCTTCTGGCCCAAGGACGCGCTCGACGTCGCGCGCGACATCGTCAGGCTCAGCGAACAGCTGGTCAACAAAATAACGCTGCGCAATCGCAATGACGCCTTGAGCCGCGCCGAGCTCGAAGTGACGCTCTCGCGCCATATGCTCGCTGACGCGCGCGAGAAGACGCTTCAATTTCGCAACAAGAATATCCTCATCGATCCTGGCTCGCGCGCCACAAGCATCGGCGAACTGATGGGGAAGCTCACTCTGGAGCGCATCGATATCGTCAACGCGCTTTCGACGTTTTCGTCATCGCTCGACAACGACGCGCCGAGCCAACGCCTGCAACGCTCGCGTCTCGCCGCGATCGACCACCAACTCGGAGAGCTGAAGAAGAAGCTTGCGGACACGGGGGCGGCCGACACAGTCTCCGCGCAGATCGCTTCCTATGAGCGTTTGAAACTCGACGAACAATTCGCTGAAAAGCTCTATTCGATCGCCCAGACTTCCTATCACCGGGCGCGACAGGAGCTTGCGAAGCAGCAGCTTTATCTCATCACCGTCGTCGAACCGACCCTGCCGGAATCGGCCACCTATCCCAAAGTTACCGTCAACACCTTGCTGCTGTTTTGCGGGCTGCTCGTGGCCTGGGCGGCGATCTCGCTGATCTTCGCAAGCATCGAGGATCACATGGTCTGAGTGTCGCGCGCGATGTGCCCGGAGTCGTCGGAAAGCGCCGATACAATCGATTCCTCGGCGAACGAATATAACGCTAGGTCGTCTTCGAGAAGGTCGGCGACAAGGCTGATGCGCGACAATCGATCGGCGAGCGCGCTGATCGACGGGTGCACCACCGGTTCATAGTCTCCGGTCAGGTCATGGCCAAGCATCCCCGCGAGCAGCGCGCTGAAATCGCGAAAGCGGCTCCGCACCCCGACGACATCCATCGACGCGAGGTTTTCGAGCGCAGCCGTGACATGACGCCGCTCCGGCGCTTCACCCGGGATGCAGCCGAACATTCGCGTCATCGGGCTTACCAGCGCCTCGCGCTCCTCGTCGGTCACGTTGCGGAATTTTGCGAGCATCCCTTTCGAGTTCTCGAACGATATGTCGCTCACGAATTTGGTCAGCGCCGTCAAGCCGGTGAACAGCAACGGCAGCATACGGGCGGAATCCGATTTCTGGATCAGGCTGAGGATCACCAGGCGCTGCGCCAGCTCCTCGAACGGGTCGCTCAACAGCGCCGCCGTTGTGAATTGCGCATTCGAAAGAAAGTGCGAATAGCGCGGGAAGCTGGAGCGCCCTGACATGAAGATCGACTTGTTGAAACTATTGTTAATGAGCACGAGCATCGTCTCGAAGCCGTAGCGCTCCGTCGACGGATAGGTGAGTGTGAACAGATTTTTCGATCGACCGCCCAATTTCTCGATCGGACGAATCGAACTGTCGAATAGGAAAAATTTTCGCTCGATGTGCTTTCCCTCCTTAAATCGCCGATAGATCAGAATTCCGGTGTCGGCTTCGAGCAGTTCGATATCCTCGACGCCGGGCAGACCCTCGACGATCGTTTCGTCGATCCTAAAGCCAACGAGGCCGGTGGCGTGAACGCCAAGGTTCAGCACGTCGGGACGCTCGATGGTGGCCACGATTTCAATGTCTTCTTCTCCCGGCCTGCGCACCAGGATCTTCGGAACGGCGGAAGGGTTGTCCGGCGCGAGCCAGCCGGCAATCGCGTTTCCGTCGTCGGAATCAATGTGGAAGAACACGAACGCTCCAATCGAACATGCGCGCAGCCGAAGCGCGCCTCGGCCCCACGACGTCGCGACCTACTTCGCCATATGGTCGCGAACGAGAAAGGCCACGGCGACGAGCGCAAGCCAGCCGATTGTCGCCGGGGCGACGATAATCGCCCATTCCATGCAGCGCCGCGGATAGAGAGACTTTTCTGCGAGCGTCGGGCGCAGGAAGGAAACGAGATAGGCGCGCTGCGTCTCCAGATCGACGCGCGCGCTTTCAAAACTCGACGCCGCGAGCGCATATCTTTGCTGAGCGAGGGAAAGTTCGATCTGATGCCGGGAGAGGACGCCGGCGTGCTGCGCGAGAGAGTCTGTCGCCCTTTCGCCGCCGCCTGCGATTTGCGTCGAATAATCGTCAATCTGGCTCTTGAGGCTCTGAACCCGTGCGTTGAGCAGCCGCGCCTGAGGCGAGCCAGAGGTCTCCGCGTCGCTATGCAGCGCAAGGTCCTCCTGCGTCCGCGCGAGCTCAAGCCGCAATGTGGTGATGATCTTGTTGATCGCCTCCGCCGCGGCAGGCGCGTCGAGCACGCCCTCGGCGTTGCGCGCATCGCGCATGGCGCCTGTCGTATTCTTCAGTTGTTCTTCGGCGCGCGTCAGCTCGGTGCGCGCCTGCGTCAGCGCATCGCGCCGGGAGCGCGTCGACATTTCATTAACCAGCCGTTCCGAAAGTTCGGCGACGTTCTGCGAAATGGCCAGCGAATCGCGAGGCGTAAAGGCGCGCACGTTAACGGAGATGATGCCCGACATCAGGTCGATGCTGGCGTCGACTCGCCGTTTCCAATATTTTTCCAAGTTCTCGACGGGATCATCCGGATCGAAGCTCGAAAAATAATCGACGCCGGGCCGCGAAAACATCGCGCGCAAGCCGATCTTCCTGTCGAGCGCTTCAACCATCGACCGGCTGCGGATGAAATTGACGAGAACCTGCGCGTCCTGCATCTGCTGGGACGCCTGCGAACCGATGCCGCCGCCGCTCAAGAGGTCAAGGGTGGACGCTTCGCCGGCGCGCAGCGCGAATTTTGTCTCGGTCACATATTGTTTGCTGGCGATCAGCCCCCAATAGATCGAGGCGACGAGGAACGGGGCGATGACAAAGGCGGCGAAGCTGGCGAGGACGCCGAGACGGAAGGCGCGATCGCCGCGGCGCGCCGGAAAGCCGCCGCCGCCGGTGATGACTCTCGTCGGCGCACGCGATTTGTTCGCCGCCCTACGCAGCGCGAGGGCGATTGATTTCGCCTTCAAGCTCGCATCCTGCGGGCTCAGCGGGGACCGCTCGGGCTCCGCGAGCGTGACCGATATCTTCGTCTGCCGTGCGTGAATGGCTTCAGGCATTGAGCTTCTTATAAAGTTCAATCGCTTCGTCGAGCTTGGAGAAGACGTGTATTTGTCCTCCCGCCAGCACCATGCCGCGATTGCAATATTGCTGAACTGTCGTCATGGCGTGCGACACCATGATAACGTCCGCCGTACGCCGGCGCTTGGAGAACTCGTCTTGGCACCGCGCCGCAAAGCGCGCGTCGCCGACCGCCGTGACCTCGTCGATGAGATAGCATTCGAAATCGATCGCAAGCGACAGGCCAAAGGCGAGACGCGCCAGCATGCCGGACGAATAGGTGCGTATCGGGGCGTCGATATAGGCGCCGATCTCGGCGAAGTCCTCAACAAAGGCGATGACCCTGCGCGCATCCTCTCCGTAGACTCGCGCGACGAATTTGACGTTTTCGCGCCCACTGAGCATCGGGTGCAGGCCGCCGGCAAAGCCCAACGGCCAGGAGACCCGCGACGAACGCACGATCCGGCCGCCGTTGGGCAGTTCGGTGCCCGCCAGGAGGCGCATAAGGGTCGATTTGCCAGCGCCATTGACCCCCAAAATTCCATAGCTGCGGCCAGCCGCGAAATCGAGGCTGACATGATCGAGCACGACCTTTCTGTGGCCGTGCGAGCGATAATATTTAAAAACATTGTCAAGCTTAATCATGATTCCCGAGCGGCGGACGGTCGAGTTCCGTCCCCTTTCCCCAGGCGCAGCCCCAGCGCGCCGCGGGCTTTCGTTACGCCGGATTTCTGGCTAAGTCATGGCGAGGCAACCGCTTTTCGATTAAGCGGCTGGGGTTGAATTTTTTTAAATTCCATCGCCCCGGATCGCCGAAGCTCGACTGAAAGGCGCCCGAATGACGGACAGGAAATCCGAAACCAGGCTGCAGTGGGCGCGCCGCCATCTGCGCAATGGCTACATTATCCTGACGACGAGGGGGACCGTGTCGCTCTACGGCGCAGCGATGCGCGAGCTCGCGAAACTTGTCGATTCGCCGGTCGGCGTGTTCCTCGCGCCGCGCGATCTTCTCCGCGACGGCCCGCGCTTCCTGCGCGAACAGGGTTGGCGCGCCGCCTGCGGCGCCGTGTTGCGCCAGATCGCCGCCCAATACGATCCCCCGCTGGGTCGGCGGCGCAATCCGATCAACGACCCGCTGCGGCAGGCGGCGATCAGCTATTATTACACCTACGAACTGACCAAGCCGGATGGGGTCATTCCGTCCCGCCGCCCGGTCAATGAAATGGATTTCGCGCTCGAAACGCCGTTCGCCTATGACGCTTCCCCCAAGCGCGCGCCTGCGATCGTCGCCATCGTCCACGCCTTCTATCCGGACGTGCTGCCGCTCGTGCTCGAAAAGCTGCAAAATGTCCCCGGCGCGCTGGATCTTTGTGTGTCGACGGACACCGAGGAAAAGAAACGGGCGGTCGACGAGATCTGCGCCGAGTGGCGCAAGGGCAAGGTATTAACGCGCGTCTGCCCGAATCGCGGACGCGACATCGCCGCCAAATTCTTCGGCTTTCGCGACGTCTACGCCAGCTACGAACTATTCGTCCACCTCCACACCAAGCGCTCGCCACACGGCGGCGAGACGCTGGCGCGCTGGCGCGATTATCTCATCGACAATCTTCTCGGATCCGAGCGCATCGTGCGCTCGATTCTGTCGCTGTTCGACGATCCAAAGCTCGGCGTCGTCTTTCCGCAGCACCTCTTCGAACTGCGTGGCATTTTGAATTGGGGCTGCGACTATGATCTGGCGCGAAACCTTTTGAAACGGATCAACGTCGAGATCGACAAGAATCTCACGCTCGAATTTCCCTCCGGCTCAATGTTCTGGGGAAGAACCGCCGCGTTTCGTCCGCTGCTCGACCTCGAGATCGACTTCGCCGACTTTCCGCAAGAGAGCGGCCAGGTCGACGGCAGCCTCGCCCACGCCATCGAGCGATCTGTGCTGATGATCGCCGAATCGCGCGGCTTCGAATGGCTCAAAGTCGCGCAACGCGAGCTCTATCCCATGGGACACACGCTGCTGCCCGTACACAGCGCCGAAGACGTCGCCAAGCATCGGCTTAAGGTGTTTCAACCTGCGCTCTCGCGTGTCGACTCCAATTTTCATCCCTATGCGACATTGATCGCCGAGACGCGGCCGCTACTCTCCTACCCCTCGCGCAACGAGCGGCCGCGCCTGACGCTGCTGACCCCCACCGTCAATCCGCAGCAGACCTTCGGCGGGATCGCCACCGCGATAAGGCTCTTTTCGGCGCTGCTCGCCGAACTCGGCGACGATTTCGACGCGCGCATCGTCGTGACCGACGCCGACATCGAATCCGAAGCCTATGCGACGCTGCCCGGCTATACGCCGGTTCCCTATGCGGCGAGTCTCGATGTCGAAAAGGCGGCGCTCGTCGACGCCAACGAGCGCGAAGGCGGCAGGCTGAACTTGCGCGCCAACGATATTTTTTTCGCGACGGCCTGGTGGACGGCGGAATTCACGCTCGCCATGGAGCGCGACCGAACCCGCTATTTCGGCGGCGCGCGACCGTTCATCTACCTCATTCAGGACGACGAGCCGAACTTCTATGGCCGCGGCGCGAAGTCCTGTCTTGCGGAAGAGACCTATCTTCATGGCGATCAGACGATAGCGATCGTCAACTCCGAAGAGCTTTTCTCGGTTATGATCGAGAAATATCGCTTCCGCGACGCCTATTACGTTCCCTACGAGCTAAACGAACGCATTCGCGAGCGGCTCGCCAGCGTTCGGCGAGAACCGACAATGCTGGTTTACGGCCGGCCGGCCGTGGCCCGCAACGCTTTCGAGCTGATTTGCGCTGCGCTGGTCATTTGGCAGCAGCGGGATCCGATTCGCGCCAGCCGCTGGAGCATCGTTTTTCTGGGCGAAGATTTTCCTGAGTCGCTCATCTATCCGGTGCAGAATGCGACCATCGGCGGAAAAGCCCGTCTCGAAGACTACGCCGACTATCTCAATCGCGCGCTCGTCGGCGTTTCGCTGATGGTCTCTTCGCACCCGAGCTATCCGCCGCTCGAGATGGCGGAAGCGGGTCTCGCGACGATCGCCAACCTTTTCGCGGGAAAGGATTTGCGCCGCCGGTTCGACAACATTGTTTCGCCCGCCCGGCTTGATCCCGCATCGCTTGCCGATGTGATCGAGGACACGGTCAGGCGCATGGAGCCGTTCGTCGGCGCCATCGTTGCGCGCCAACCTCACACAGCGCCGTCGGCTGATGCAACGCGGCTCTTCGACCCCGAAGCGGTCGCCGCTGAGCTGCGCGGCGCCGTGGCTTCGCCGCTCTATGCGACTGGCGAGAACTCACGCTCTGTCTCGGCGAGCACCTGCGAAATATATTGACCATAACCGCTTTTGGAGAGTTTTGACGATGCGGCGCGCGCCTGGGCGGCGTCGATCCACCCGGCGCGGAAGGCGATCTCTTCGAGGCAGGCGACGCGCTGTCCCTGGCGCTGCTCGATCGCGCGCACATATTCGCTCGCTTCGATCAGCGCCTCCGGCGTGCCGGTGTCGAGCCAGGCGTATCCTCGGCCCAGTCGGGCGACCTGCAGTTCGCCGAGCTCCAGATAGATCCGGTTGAGATCGGTAATCTCCAATTCGCCGCGCGGGGAAGGCTTCAGTTGCGCCGCGAACTGCGATGCGCGTTCGTCGTAAAAATAGAGACCGGTCACCGCCCAATTCGATCGGGGCTGCGGCGGCTTTTCCTCGATCGAGATCGCGCGGCCGGATGCATCGAATTCGACGACGCCGTAACGCTCCGGATCACGCACATGGTAGGCAAACACCGTCGACGCGCTGCGCGACGATTCGCTCAGCGCGTCCGGCAGCCCATGGCCGTAAAAAATATTGTCGCCGAGGATGAGCACCGAACGTCCGCCAGCTACGAAATCGGCGCCGATGAGATAGGCCTGCGCCAACCCCTCCGGCCGCGGCTGCACGGCGTAAGACAGCGACAGGCCCCATTGCGCGCCGCTACCGAGCAGCCGCTTGAAGGAAAGCAGATCCTCTGGCGTGGTGATGACCAGGATTTCGCGCACGCCGGCCAGCATCAGCGTGCTGAGCGGATAATAGATCATTGGCTTGTCGTAGACGGGTAGCAATTGCTTCGACGTGACGAGCGTCATCGGATGAAGCCTTGTGCCGCTGCCTCCGGCGAGAATGATGCCGCGCATGGGAATCCTGTTCAGTGTGGAAGCAATCGGGCGACGCAGGCGTTCAGCGAGTCGCGCCAATTCGGCAGCGCGATCCCGTAATTGGTTTTTAGCTTGGCGTTGTCGAGCCGGGAATTCGCCGGCCGGCGGGCCGGCGTCGGATAGTCGGCGGTGGCGATGCGCTTGACGCGGACGGGCTTGCGGCCTTGCGCCGCCGCCTCTGAAAAGATCGCTTCCGCCATATCGGCCCAGCTCGCTTCGCCCTGGCCGGTCATGTGGAAAACGCCACGCAAGCGGGTATCGGAATCATCGACCAGCCTTTCGGCGATCGCCAGCAGCGCGTCGGCGATGTCGAGCGCGCTCGTTGGATTGCCGATCTGATCGGCGACGACGCCGATTTCATCGCGCGTTTCGCCGAGACGCAGCATCGTCTTGACGAAATTAGCCCCAAATGGGCTGTAGACCCAGGCGGTGCGCAAGATGACGCAATTGTCGCAACGCGCGGCGATCTGCTTTTCGCCCTCAAGCTTGGAGCGTCCATAGGCGCCGGTCGGGCACGGCTCGTCGTCTTCGCGATAAGGGCGATCACCCTTGCCGTCGAAGACATAGTCGGTCGAAAGATGCAGCAGCGGCACCTTGAGTTCGGACGCGGTTTCGGCGACGTAGCCTGCGCCCGCGCCGTTGACGCTCATCGCCAGCTCCGGCTCGCTTTCGGCCTTATCGACTTGCGTGTAGGCGGCGGCGTTGACGATGGCGTCGCAGCGCACGCTGCGCAACGACGCGAGAACCACGTCACGTGAGGAAAGATCGAAACGGGGACGGCCGAGCGCGAGCATTTCGACGCCGTTAGGCGCCCGCTCGATGAGAGAGCTGACGACCTGGCCGGTGAGTCCGGTGACGGCGATGCGCTTCATCTTGCCCACTTAAGCGAAAACCTCCGGCAGGTCGCGCAGCCGCGGCCACTTGCGATCCTTGTCCGACAACACGGCGCTTTCGGCGGCGACCGGCCAGTCGACGCCGATGTCCGGGTCGTCCCAGGCGACGCCGCAATCATGCTGCGGCGAATAGAAGTTCGTCACCTTGTAGATGACTTCCGTGTCCGGCTCTAGCGTGACGAAGCCATGCGCGAATCCGATGGGAATGAGCAACTGCCGCCAGTTCTCCCGTGAAAGCTCGACGACGACGTGACGTCCAAACGTCGGCGACGACCGCCTAAGATCGACGGCGACATCGAGAATGCGGCCGCTGATCACGCGAACGAGCTTGTCCTGCGCGAACGGCGGCGCTTGGAAATGCAATCCGCGCACTGTGCCGACGTCGCGCGACAGCGAATGATTGTCCTGGACGAAGTCGAAATTCAATCCGGCGTTCGCCCAAGTCTTTTCGTTGTGCGTTTCGCAAAAAAAGCCGCGCCCGTCGCCGAATATTTTAGGCGTAATAAGCTTCAGCCCCGCAAGCTCCAGATCTTCGAACAAACCGTCCCCCAATTGCGCTTCAGGCGGCGGCTTCTTCTTGATCGGCAAGCAGGCCGAGGCGGTCGCCACGATATTTGCCCGAGCGGATCGCCTGCCACCAGTCCGGATTGTCCAGATACCAGCGCACGGTCTTGCGAAGACCGGTTTCGAACCGCTCGGCCGGCCGCCATCCGAGTTCGCGCTCGATCTTCGAGGCGTCGATCGCGTAGCGCAGATCATGGCCCGGCCGATCAGCGACAAAGACGATAAGGTCGCGATGCCGTCCGTCCCGCCGCGGGCGGAACTCGTCCATCAGTTCGCAGATCGCTTCGACGACGTCGATGTTGCGCCATTCGTTGCGCCCGCCGACATTGTATGATTCGCCGACCGCGCCTTCCCGCGCCACGCGCAGCAGCGCCGAGGCGTGATCCTCCACATAGAGCCAGTCGCGCACATTCTCGCCGCGGCCATAGACCGGCAGCGGCTGCTCCTCGATCGCATTGATGATGGTGAGCGGAATGAGCTTTTCCGGAAAGTGATAAGGACCGTAGTTGTTGGAGCAATTGGTGACGATCGTCGGAAGCCCATATGTATGGCGCCAGGCGCGAACGAGATGGTCCGAGCCGGCCTTCGACGCCGAATAGGGCGACGTGGGCGCGTAGGAGGTATCTTCGCGGAAGAGACCTTCCGCGCCGAGCGCGCCAAACACTTCATCGGTCGAGATATGCATGAAGCGGAAGTCGCGGGCGCGAGCGCTGTCGAGCCGGCGCCAATAATCGAGCGCCGCCCGCAGCATGACGAAGGTGCCGACGATATTGGTTTCGATGAATGCGGCCGGCCCGTCGATCGAGCGATCGACATGGCTCTCGGCGGCGAGATGCATGACGACGTCGGGCTGAAAATCGGCGAAAGCGCGCGCGACCGCGGCGGCGTCGCAGATATCGGCCTGCAGAAAAGAAAAACGTGGACTGTCGGCGACCGGCCGCAGCGAGGCGAGATTTCCGGCATAGGTGAGCTTGTCGAGCACGAGAATCTGATCGACGCCCTTGCGGATGGTCGCGCGCGCGACCGCCGAGCCGATGAAACCCGCGCCTCCGGTAATCAATATTTTCATTAAAGCCCCGCTTTTGGCTATGGCTGCGCTCTGCAATCCTTAAAGCCTCGTGGCGAAGGCAAAGGTCGGCGCAGCTGCCGTTTACGCGCACTATGTGGCGGAACAACGTCATGGCTTTGCAGAAGAATTTGGCGCAGCCCCGAGCGAGACGGCGCGCCTCGCGGCGCTCGCCGAATAATTGCGCAACCGCTGTCGGGGCGGATATGCTGCCGTTGACTTCAGCTTCGCATGGCGGCGCCATGCCAACCTTGGGCGCGGCCGTCAATGTGGAGGGAGCAGTTCGATTATTTCTGGGACGGGCGGCGAAGACTGGCGATTGGCTGGTTCGACGGCGCCGATCGCGCGACCGCAGCGGGAGCTCGGCCGGAGCTCTGGGTCTTCTCGGCGCGCGATGAGCGATTTACCAGCGCGCCCGCCCTCGTCGACGTTATCGACGCCGCGCGCTGGCGCTCGCGCATCATCGTCATTGACCTGCCGCCTGACCACCGATTTGTCCGGCTGACCGCCGCCGATGGCGCCGAACTCATTTTGGCGCTCGCCACGGAGCGCGATCTGGCGCAAGGCGCGGATTGGCGCTTGCTCCTGACGATGCTACCTGACGCCGGCGGCGCTGACCCGGTCGCCTTTCGACTGGCGGCGTTTCCGGCGCGCGGCGACGTCGAAAGGCTGTCGCGCGAGCAGACTGCGGCGGCCGGCGCAAGGCTGGTCTGGGCGATCGGCCAGCGCCGCGCCGTCGAACGCGCCGACAACGCCGTCGTCATCCGCCTCGCGCCGGCGCGCCGCATTTTCCCCGCCTATCAGAGCAGACTCGTCCTGGAGGCGGCGCCTTTCGAGACCTCGGCGCCAGGCGACGGGCGCGAGGCGCCTTTCGCCATTATGGAGCATTGGCTGCGCGAGTCTGGTTCGCCGCGCGTCATCCTTCGCCTGCGCATTCCTGATTCGATTGAAGAGAGCGCCACATTGCTCGGCCGATGCAGCGTGGCGTTGGCGATGAACCAGCGCCAGCGCCTAAAGGGCTGGACGCTCGATCAGCGCGCGGCGGGGGAACCCGCCGTCGATCCGCTCGCCTTCGAGGACCTGCGACAGGCGACGGGCGAGCCTCACGAACATCCTGACGCCGCGGAAACGGCGGAGCCGGTCGCCGTCGGCAATCTTCTCTCGTTGCTCATCGATCCTGAAGAGGCGGAGGTCGATGGAATCACCCTGCGCCGTTGCCGCGAGAAAAGCGCGCCCGGCATGGGCGAGACCGTCGAGATCGAATTTTACGGCGCCGCGCTTGGCGACGACGTCGGCCTCGTCTGTCCGGCCGCGGGGCCCGGAGACCTGGGCGTCGCGCCGGTCGATCCGGGCGGTCCCGCCTATGTCCGGCTGTTTCGCGTCGAGGGCGACGGATTGGCGCCGCATCGCCCGATGGGCGACGAAGCGCTTGTCGACGAGTTCATGCGCCGCGCCGCCGACGCCGCACGCGCCGCGACCGGCGCCGCCGCCCGCGCCGTGGCGGAACGAGCTGCGGGGCTGCGAAGCCGGAGCGACAAACTTGTCGCGTCGCTGAACGGCGCCCTCTCACGCGCGGAGGTCGCCGCCCGCTTCGAGCCGCCCGGCCTGTGGGATACGTTAGAGCCTCTGGCGCAGGCGAGTTTCGCCGCGCTTGCCGTCGACGCGACGGGGCCGGCCCGCGCCCGGCTGCGGCAATTCGGCGGCTACGGCGCTTTTTGCGCCGACCCGGCGCTGGCTGCGGCGATTGTGCATGGCGGCGAATTCGCGCAATCCGTGCGGCCTTTCGCCGAGGCCGCGGGCGCGCCCTCTCTCCTTACCCGCTATCTTGACGCCTGCGGCGCGCGCGGCATGGCCCCCACGGGGATTGACGCCCGGCAAGAGGCGCGGCTCATGCGCGCGCTGTCGAAGGAGCCGGACGCGGCAGCGCTGCGCGAAGCGCGCGTCGCTCTGGCGATCGACGACGGCGTCCGGCGCGAAGCGGCGCACGCGGCGCGCCTCATCGGCGACGCCGCCGCGGTCGAACGGGCGCAGGCGCATTTTGCGGAAGCGGGCGCGATTGAGGCCGCCGACATGCTCGACGCCTATCTCGACCTGCGGCGCGCCGGCGGCTGGGCGCCTGCGCATGAAGCGCCGACGCTCGCGGCGCTCGTCACGCGCGCCGGCCTCGAACTCGACGCCGAGCGGCTCGAAGCCGAAAGCGCTACGCAAGCCTCTCAGGCCGTGGCGAGCCGAAAGGGACTGTTCGCGGCGATGCGGGGATTCTTTGGCGGCTGAACGTTGAGCGGCGGCCGAAATGAAGCGGCGGCGCCTGCTATGTCCCTCAACGCGCGAAGGAAACGCGCATATGCACAAATTGAGGAGGCGCCCGACAGCGGCCCCCTAAATTGAGCCGCCTTCGGGCGATTCCGCGCAAACCAGCGCGATCTATGCCGCAGATTCGCCTGTCAGGCGGCCGGCTGCTTGGCCTGTTCGGCGACCTTGACCGGAAGCTGCGTTCGAATGGCCTCGACGATCCGTTGAACCGCGGCGTCCGCTTCACCGGCCCGCTTTTCCGCGGCAAGCGCGCGCTGTTCCATGGCCGCAAGCTCAGCCTGCCCTGCCGCCAGCAGCGACTGTAGCGTCTCGACATCGTTGCGCGTCTGAACGAGCGCCGCGGAGAGTTCGGCGGCTTCGGCTTCCGATTTGCGCAGCGCCGCTTCAGCGCGGTCGCCGCGCTCTTCAGCGCGCTCCAGCTTCTCTCTCACCGTGTTCGCGGCGGTGTGGGCGCGCGCCACCGCTTGAGAGGACTGCTTCTCAAGCTCCTTTATCGCCGCGGCGGCCTGGGACACGAGGTCCAGCGCCGCCATGGCGTCATCGGGCGCGCGGGGCCGTTGACGGGCCGGATAATTCGGCGCCGGGGGCCTGTTCTCCCCTCTCGGGATGATTTCGTCCATCACCTGATCCAGATCCAGCGAATCCATTAGCGCCTCCCACCATCGCATGACCTGGGTTCGGCCAGCCGGTTGCTCGGATTCCCATTATGGATAAGAATCCGGCCAAATCTCGACGGTTAGATCAAAATTTGGCCGCGGCGAGCGGGGTAAGCGTTTTTCATAGGACAGAATCGGCCTCCATAAGCCACTGCTTAAGCCAATACGATCGCCAATGCGACCAAAAACACGCCCGGCGCCCACAAATTCTGCGCCTGTGCTCATTATCGCCGCGCGCCTGCAATAAATGTGGCGCAATAGGCTCAACGCCCTCCCGCTCGGACCTCAACCAATAAGAGCTCATCATGAATAAAACGGCCGACTCCGCCATTTCCCGAGAAGAACATCCGCCGCATCCGGCGTCCGGGCGGTTTATTCGCTTTTTCGGCGAGGTCGGCATCGCCGACGTGCCGCTCGTCGGCGGCAAAAACGCCTCGCTCGGCGAAATGTACCGGGAGCTGACGGCGAAGGACATTCTCGTGCCCAATGGTTTCGCCGTCACCGCCGAAGCCTATCGCTATACGCTCGACCGGGCAGGCGCCTGGTGCGCCCTCAAGGCGGCGCTCGACGGATTAAACCCGTCTGACGTCGACGATCTCGCAAAGCGGGCCGCGCTCGCCCGCGAGATTATCTACGGCGCGCAGACGCCGCCCGATCTCGAAGCCAACATTCGCGACGCCCTGGCCCGCCTCACGCAGGAATATGGCGCCGATCTGACGGTTGCGGTGCGCTCTTCGGCGACGGCCGAAGATTTGCCGAGCGCGAGCTTCGCCGGCCAGCATGACACCTATCTCAACGTGCGCGGCCCCGCGGCGGTTCTCGACGCCGTTCGTCATTGCTTTGCGAGCCTGTTCACCGACCGCGCCATCCGCTATCGCATCGACAATGGCTTCGATCACTTCAAGGTGTTCAACTCGGTCGGCGTGATGAAAATGGTGCGGTCGGACTTGGCCGCGTCCGGCGTCGTTTTCACGATCGACACCGAAAGCGGATTCGAAAACGTCGTCTTCATTACCGGCGCCTACGGTCTTGGCGAGAACGTCGTGCAGGGCGCTGTCGATCCGGACGAATTTTACGTCTTCAAGCCCACCTATCGGCAGGGCAAGCGCGCCATCTTGAAGCGTGCGCTCGGCGCAAAAAAAATCAGGATGGTGTTTTCCGATCGCGGCAGGGCGACGACGCGGAATCTTCCGACCGACGTCAAGGAAAGAGAAAAATTTTGCATCTCCGACGAAGAGGCGCTGACGCTGGCCGGACAGGCGATGGAGATCGAGGATCATTACAGCGCCAAAGCCGGCGCACGCCGTCCTATGGACATCGAATGGGCCAAGGACGGCGTCGACGGCCGGCTTTATATCGTGCAGGCGCGCCCCGAAACGGTCGCCTCTCGCCGCGACCAAAACATCGCCGAAATCTACAAGGTGACGAAGCACGGCGCGGTGAAAATCGAAGGACGCGCGGTCGGCGCCAAGATCGCCAGCGGCAAGGCGCGGGTGATCGAACACGCCAATGCGCTCTCGACATTCGTTCCAGGCGAGATCCTCGTCGCCGACACGACGTCGCCCGATTGGGGGACCGTGATGAAATCGGCCGCGGCGATCGTGACCAATCGCGGCGGGCGCACCTGCCATGCGGCGATCGTCGCGCGCGAGCTTGGCATTCCCGCGATCGTCGGCACGGACGCGGCGACGCGCCTCATCCGAACCGGCGACCTGATTTCGGTGAGCTGCGCCGAGGGCGACGTCGGAAAGGTCTATGAAGGCGGCATCGAGTTTGAGGTGGAGCGCGTCGATCTTTCAACTCTGACGAAGCCCGCCACCCATGTGATGATGAACGTCGGCAATCCCGATATCGCTTTCGGCCTTGCGGCGTTGCCCAGCGACGGCGTCGGCCTTGCGCGCATGGAGTTTATCATTGCGGACTCGATCAAAGCGCATCCGATGGCGCTCGCGCACCCCGAGCGGCTTGAACCGCGCGAACGCGCCGAAATTGCGCGGCTGACCGCCAATTATCCGAGCCCTGGCGAATTCTTCGTCAAGCGGCTGTCGGAAGGGGTCGGCGCGATCGCGGCGGCGTTTTATCCCAAGCCTGTCGTCGTGCGCATGTCCGACTTCAAGAGCAATGAATATGCATCACTGCTCGGCGGCGAGATCTTCGAAGCTCATGAAGCCAATCCGATGATCGGCTTTCGTGGCGCCTCACGCTATGCGCACCCCGCCTATCGGGACGGCTTCGCTCTGGAATGCGCAGCGATGATCCGCGTGCGCGACGAGATGGGCCTGACGAACGTCAAGCTGATGATTCCCTTCTGCCGCCGTATCGAAGAAGCGGAAAAGGTCATTTCTCTGATGCGCGAGCTTGGTCTCGAACGCGGCAGGAACGGGCTCGAAATCTACGTGATGTGCGAAATTCCAAACAACGTCTTGCTGGTCGATCAATTTTCCAAGCACTTCGATGGATTTTCGATCGGTTCGAACGATCTGACGCAGCTGACGCTTGGCGTCGACCGCGACTCGGAAATCGTCGCCTTCGACTTTGATGAACGCGACGAAGGCGTCAAGGAGATGATTCGTTTGGCGGTCGAAGGCGCCCGACGCAACGGCCGTCACTGCGGAATTTGCGGTCAGGCGCCCTCGGACTATCCCGACATTGCGGAGTTCCTGGTGAGCCTCGGGATCGACTCGATCAGCCTTAACCCCGACACGGTCTTGCAGACGACAAGACGCATCGTCGAATTCGAAAAGCGGCTCGGCAGAGCGCCGAGAAAGACGGATTGATCGGCGGGCGCAGCTTTAGATTGAATGAGATCATCAGTCCCGCTCGGCGCCCGCTTAAGGCGTTGATCGACTTTGGCGCGCGTCGCCGAGCAAAGGAAAGCAAATGAACGCAGCTGCCAACCGGAAAGTCCTCGCGACGATGGCGCCGGCGGCCGGACTTGTCGGAGTCGCAGCAGCGCTGCATTTTGCGCAAGCCGGCTCGATCGTTAACTTCATCGCCTCCACTCTGGCGCTCGCATCCGTCGCGTACGTGATTGGCGAAGCCACCGATCAACTTGGCAATCATCTCTCGCCGGCGGCGACGGGCATTGTTCAGTCGGCTGTCGGCAATCTGCCCGAACTGTTCGTCTGCATCTTCGCGCTCAGGGCCGGGCTGCTGACCGTCGTGCAGGCTTCGCTGATCGGCTCCATTCTGTCGAACGCTCTCTTGGTTCTCGGGCTCGCCTTTGTCGCCGGCGGCTGGCGGCTCGGCGTTCTTCACTTCGAAAGTCAGTCGCCGCGAATGATCGCGACGCTGTTGCTGCTGGCGGTGTCGGCGCTGGTGCTGCCGACGCTCGCTCAGGAATTGCATTTGCCGAGCGGCGCGCATGAGCAGGGGCTCGCCGTCGTCTGCGCAATTGTGCTGCTGTTCGTCTTCATTGTGCTCACTCAAGCCATGCTTCGTCAGGGCCAGCGTGCGCTGCCGGCAGAGACCCATGCACGCCTGCATGCATGGTCGCTCGGCGCCGCGATCGCGGTTCTCGCCGTCTGCGGCGTCGCCGCCGGCTTTGTGTCCGACTGGTTTGTCGACGCGCTCGGTCCGGCGATCGAAGCGCTTGGCGTCAGCGAAGCCTTCTCGGGTTTGGTCATCGTCTCCCTCGCCGGCAACGCCGTCGAAAATGTCGTTGGCGTTCGGCTCGCGGCTCAGGGCAAGGCCGATCTCGCGGTCAGCGTCATTTTGAACTCGGCGCTTCAGGTCGCCGTGGCGCTTATTCCGATCCTGGTGCTCGTCAGCTTTGCAATGGGCAGCGCGGCGACGTTCACGCTCGCGATTCCGCCGATTCTTGCGGCGGCCTTGTTTCTATCGGTGCTGGTGGTCACGGTGGTCACCGTCGACGGCCGTGCAGACATGGTCGACGGGGCTGCGCTTATCGGTCTTTACGTCATTGTCGCGGCGATCTTCTGGTGGGGGTAGCCCATCCCTGGCGAGAAACTCATGCATTTGAATTCTACGCTTTTTGCGGCGGCGGGGATGAGCGAAGCGGCGCCCGCCCTATATCTCTCGCCCTGAGGCGGCGCGCGAGGCGGCTTTGGCGCCGTCCAGAGTGATAGAACAACGGCGGTTTGGGAGAGACCCATGAAAGCAAGAATAGCGATCGTCGTCGTCGGCACCCTCGCCTGCGGCGTAGCGCGAGGCGAAGCAATCGAAGCGCATCGCGTCTTTCTCCCGCAAGACATCAAGTGGGAGACGGCGCCAAGCTCACTGCCGGGCGGAGCGGAAATGGCGGTGCTGTACGGAGATCCAACCCGCGAGGGCGACTTCGTCGTTCGCATCAAGGCTCCGAAAGGTTATCGCGTTCCGCCGCATACCCATCCAAAGGCGGAGCTCGTCACGATTATCTCCGGCGCGTTCAGCTTTGGCAGAGGACAGGCCGCCGATCGCGCCAGCTTTGAAAAGCTGCCGGCTGGCAGCTTCCTGTCGATGCCCGCGGGCGTGCTGCATTATGTCTTCGTCGACGAAGACTCAGTGCTCCAGATCAACGCGTCGGGTCCCTGGAAGATCGACTACTACGATCCAAAAGACGACCCGCGGCTGAATATCGCGCCTGCGGGAGCGCCCGTGCGCTAAACGGCAAAAAGAAAAACGGCTCGCGCCTTTACATCCGAGGTCGCTAGCCGTTTCGTGTATGGCTTCCGCTTGGCGGCGGTCGCCTATCTTTTTCAAGGTAGGCGCGCCAAATTCGAAGGCAAGCAGGACCGTTCGCGCCATGTCAGCGCGGAAGAAATCCGAGGAACATTATTCCACTATGCGAGTTGCGGACGAAGGGTCGCCCTTGAATGTGCGGCGGCCAAGGAGTCCATCCATGCTCTCGACCGTCCTGATCGTCGTCCTGCTGTTGTTGCTGATCGGCGCGCTTCCGACCTGGCCCTACAGCTCTGGGTGGGGCTATGGCCCCGGCGGCATTGTCGGCGCCGTGCTCGCGATCGTAGTCGTCATGGCGCTGATCGGCAGGCTGTAATGCTTACGGCGTCGGCTCGGCGGCGCCGGACAGGCGCGGGGTTTTGGAATGACCGAGACCAGGACAGCGCCGCTTGAGCGGACGCGCCCGCAACCCCAGAGCGAAGCATCGAGCGCTGCCCCACGGGTCGGATTTGTTCGACGCCATTTGGCGCTGACCCTCACCGGCGCGCTCGTGCTTATTCTCCTCGCGGTTGGGGGATTCGTTTACTGGGACTATGCGTCGCGCTTCGAGACGACCGACGATGCTTTTGTCGATGCGCGACAGTCGTCAATTTCTCCGAAAGTTTCGGGCTACGTCACCGCCGTCGAGGTCACCGACAATCAGCATGTCGTCCCCGGCGATATTATCGCGCGCATTGATCAACGCGATTACCAAATCGCGCTGGCCGACGCCGAGGCGCAGCTCGCCGCCGCGCAGGCGACCGCTAGAAATCTCGACGCGCAAATTGCCGCGCAACGTTCCCAGATCAGCGCCTCCGAAGCCCAGGTGGAGCAGTCACAGGCTGCGCTGCGTTTCGCGCAGCAGGAGGCGACACGATCTCGCACTCTGGTCCAGCGGGGCGCCGGCACCGTGCAACGTCAACAGCAAACCTCGTCGGAGCTCGCCCAAGAACAGGCTCGGCGCGAACGCGCCAGCGACACGCTTCAGGCGACGCGCGCTAAGGTCCAGAGCTTGGAGGCGCAGCCCAAGACCGCAGACGCGCGGATCGCTCAAGCCGCCGCGCAGGTCGATAAGGCGCGCCTCGATCTTTCTTATACCTTGGTGAAGGCCGCCGAGTCGGGCCGCATCGTTCGACTGACGGCGGCAGTTGGCCAGCTCGCGCAGGCCGGCGCGAGTCTCGCCATGTTTGTTCCCGACAACATTTGGGTGACCGCGAATTACAAGGAGACCCAGCTCGACGACATGCGGCCCGGGCAGCCCGCGCAAATGCGCATCGACGCTTATCCGGAACGCGAGTTCACGGGACGCGTCGTCAGCATTCAGCCGGGCTCCGGCACGGCCTTCTCGCTGCTCCCAGCGGAGAACGCCACAGGCAATTACGTTAAGATCGTTCAAAGGGTGCCAGTGAAAATTTCACTGAACGCTCTGCCGCCCGACGTTGTGCTTGGTCCCGGAATGTCTGTTGTCCCAAGCGTTCGCGTGCGCCCACAGCCCTCGATTTACGAACGGCTGAAAGGTCGGTGGTGAGCGTCGCTGACGAATTTGGCGCCGCCGCCGCTTCAGCAAGAGCGCCGGATTCCCCTAATCCCTGGTTGATTGCCGTCGTCGTCTCGGTCGCGACCTTTATGGAAGTGCTGGATACGACCATCGCCAATGTCGCCCTGCCCTATATCGCGGGCGGCTTGGCCGTTTCGCCCGACGAGGCGACCTGGGTGGTGACGACCTATCTTGTCTCCAATGCCGTCATCCTGACAGCGAGCAGCCACCTCGCGAAAGCGCTTGGCCGAAAACAATTTTTTCTCATCTGCCTCGCGCTGTTCACCGCAAGCTCAATATTCTGCGGCTTTGCGTGGGACATTCGCTCGCTGCTTTTCTTTCGAATTCTTCGAGGGCTGGGCGGCGGCGGCATGGTGCCCGTATCGCAGTCGATTTTGGCTGACGCTTTTCCACCCGAAAAACGCGGACAGGGGTTCGCGCTTTTCGGCATCGCGGTGATGGTTGCGCCTGTCATCGGTCCGACGCTCGGCGGCTGGCTTTCCGACAACTACTCCTGGCACTGGTGTTTCTTGATCAATGGTCCAATCGGACTCATGTCGATGGCGATGGTCGCCGTCGTGCTGCGCGAACCGGAGAACAGGCCGGCCGCTCCGCCCTTCGATCTCATCGGATTTGTTCTCGTTTCGACCTTCCTCGGCGCTCTCGAAGTCGTGCTTGACCGCGGTCAGCGTGAAGACTGGTTTGGCTCGAACTTCATCGTGGGATTCGCCAGCCTTTCGGGAGTCGCCCTCGCGCTCATGATCCCATGGGAGGCGACGCGCCAGAATCCCGTCGTCGATATACGGATGCTGGCCACGCGCCAGTTCGGCGCCTGTTTTCTGGTGATGATGGCGGTCGGCGCGGTTCTCATCGCAACCACGCAGATCTTGCCACAACTGTTGCAGCTTTCGTTCGGATATACGGCGACTCTCGCCGGCCTTGTGCTGTCGCCTGGAGGGGTGGTCACGATGGCGATGATGATCGTCGTCGGGCGCCTATCGGGACGCGTGCAGCCGAAATATCTGATCATGGCGGGGGCGGCCGTCGTCGCCCTTTCGATCTACAGTCTTACGAGCCTCTATGGCGCTCTCGACTTCTGGTATTTCGCGCGCACGCGCATCTACATCGGGATCGGCCTGCCGCTCATTTTCATTCCCATTACGACAGCCTCTTACCAAGGCCTTCCGCCGGAGAAAACCGACCAGGCTTCCGCTCTCATCAATGTCGCGCGCAATGTCGGCGGGTCAATTGGCGTCTCGCTTGCGCAGAACGTCCTGGCGCACCGAGAACAATTCCACTTGAACCGGTTGGCGGAAAATACCATTCCGTCCAACATCCAGTACCAGGAGGCGTTGCGGCGCGCCACCGACCATTTTCTCGCGCTGGGCGGAACGGCGTCGGAGGCGCGGCGGCAGGCTATCATCTGGATTGGCAGGCAGATGCAGACGCAGGCTTCTTATCTTGCCTATATCGACGTTTTCTACGCCCTGACGCTCGTCGCAGCGATCATCATTCCGCTCGCCTTATTGTTGCGCCGCGTTCATCTCGGCGCGCAGACATCCACGCCGGCGCATTGACGCCAGACGCAAGGCGCGTTTCGCCGGTTTCGTTGCTCCGGCGCGCATTTTCGCCTTCGCCGGGCGCGATTCGCCTGTGCGCAAATATTCCAGCGATCGTTCAACGGGTTCGCCGCGGGGTTACTTTTTGTGTTTTTCGCCATTAGAGTTCCGCCGCGCGGTAGAATTCCGCCAACATAAATGGAGATCAATGATGTTTCGCTTTTCGCTCGGACGCGCGTTTTGCGCGTTGTCCTTCGTCATCGCGCTTGCGCCCGGCGCCGCCAAGGCTCAATCCGTGCAAGTCGGCACTCTTTTTTGCCACCTCTCCGGCGGAGTCGGCATGATCGTCATCGAAAATCAGGCGCTCGACTGCGTATACAAGGACGCGAAAGGCAGCCCGCCTCAGCATTACATCGGCAGACTGACCAATGTCGGCGCCAACATCGGCATTAGCGGTCCGGGCCAGATGATTTGGACGGTTCTCGCAGCCACCAATAGCATCGAGCCCGGCGCGTTGGCCGGAGACTATATCGGCGCGGAAGGATCAGCCGCAGTCGGCGCCGGCGCCGGCGCCGCTGTCCTCGTCGGCGGCTCCAACAAGACCATTTCCTTGCAGCCGGTTTCCGTCTCGCTGGGCACCGGGCTCAATGTTTCCGCCGGCATCGGCAATGTCTCTTTGCAATATATGCCGGTGACGCCGCCGCCGCCGCCGCCG